>FO203512.1:2517933-2832674 GCA_000967895.1 Oleispira antarctica RB-8 | reverse complement strand
AGCGGGATAGCCATGAAAAAAGTGACATGTTTAGAAAAGAGAGGATCAAAGAGCTTGAAATAAGTAATATTAGATGATTGAATGATAATTATTATCATTTAGTTTGGTGAAATTATGTTCAGATTCTTATTGTTTTTAAGGCGAAAAGCACTCTCTAAAAAGAGAGTGCAGCCAATATTAAATGACTGGGAACATTGCACTTGTCTAGGCAGTGATTTTTATCATCAAAAAGATTATAAATTGGCTATTTTAGAATTTGAAAAAGCCCTAGATCATGCTCGCTTAGGGCTTAAGTGCCAAGGTGAGAGAGCGACGTTTATGCAATATTATACGTTGGCTAGTATGAATCTTGCGCAGGCTTTAAGTTGTTATCAAAAGCAGCCGCAATCAGAGAAGGTTTTATCTGATGCACATTTCAATATGCTATCGATGATGGTGGATGATGCTGAACCGTTAAATCTTCGTTACGAAGCAAGAGTCCAAGCAGAGTTGTTATTAAAAAGCTTAATCGATTTCCTTGTCAGTGTTGGTCGTAGCAAGGTTGCAGACAGTTTGACGGAAGAATTTACTCGGTTGAAAATAACTCATAGCACGTAACATTATAGCACTTTGCATTATATAGTACTGAGCTTTACTTGCAGGCTTGGCAAACCGGTACTGCTAAGCCTATTGGTGGTGATTTCTATCGAGAGCACCTGCTGAGAGTTTCTATTGACTGAATTAAGATAAACATCAGTATTAGAAAGCTTGGTCAAAGAACGCTAAACTAGGGCTACTTATTGCTAATTATCTAGGTTGTTATGAAGCAGCTCGCTCTTTTTTTAATCTCTTTCTTTTACCTCTTTCTATGTGCTTGTAATGCTCCAAGCAATAAAATCAGCGCCTGCGGTGGTTCTAATAGTGATAATAACCGTGTAAGTATTGGCTATCTAGAGGGAAGTAGAGAGTATATCGCTCCTGCCCGCTGGGAATTTCAGACCATTGAGCGTGATGGTGAAAGTATCGTTTCTTACCAATGGTATTTCAGTGATGATTCACTTACCCGTTCGAGTGCTCCACAAGGACCTCGTATTGAACATACTTTTTCTGAGCCAGGCGAGCACAGCGTCTGTTTGCGGTATAGAACTTCTAAAGGTATTGAGAATAGCGTAGAGGCAAGTGTTTTTATTGAAAGCGGCGGTATTTCAGGGACGATAAACGCTGCTTTGGATAACTTAGTCGATGTCGATACCCGCGATCCTTATGAACCTAGTGCAAATAATGATAGCTTTGAACAGGCTCAAGCATTGTCTGCGAGTGCGCGTCTATCGGGTGTTGTGGACCACAATGATCGTGAAGATTATTATCAAATGCAACTCCAGCAGTATCAGCGTATTCGTTTGCAAGTGTCAGATGAAAGTTCAGCGGAAAATTATGAGCAAATTCTATTAGAACTTTTTAATGCTGTTCCTAGCCCTAGTGATCAAACTGAGCCAGTAATTTCAATTAAGACTGAAAGTTTAAACGGACGACTTTCATCGGCTGTTGTGGTGCCAGAAAAAGGCAGCTATTTTATTAAAGTCACCGCGATAAATCCACGAACGTTGTATCAAGCTGGTGGGCCACGTATTTCTAGTCATGGTAATTACTCTTTAAGCATCGATGCCCCTGTAAATAGCACGGCCAAGAATTATGCTGTGGGTGAAGTGAATATTATGCTTAAGCCAGAGCGTCAGTATCAAGCTCAAGGGCTGAGTAGCAAGATGGATTTAGGGCGAATTAAAACCTTAACATTAGACAATGCTCAGGCATTTTTAACCAATCAAAACATTAATGTTGCGAGCACGTTATTTGATGCTGGCTTCAATAGTGCATTAACATTAAATAGTGCATTAAATAGTGCATTAAATAGTGGCTCAAATACTCAATCTAAAGAAGAGCAGCTTCACTGGCAAATGCTGCAAGTTATTGAAGCGCTTAAAGCACATCCCGATATTCTTTATGCCGAACCTAATTGGAAGCGTTATCCCACCGCACTGGCACAAATAGACGACCCTTTTTATTCTTCACAGTGGCACTACGATACGATTAACGTTGAACAAGCTTGGCAAGCAATGGGGAGTCGTGGTGATAATGATGTGATAGTAGCCGTTTTAGATACTGGGGTCTTAACAGCACATCCAGATTTAACGAATAATTTGATTACGGGTTACGACTTTGTCGATAACGATGCTAATGCCAATGATCCTGGCGATAAAAGCATTAATGGCCAGCGCAGTAGCTTTCACGGTACGCACGTTGCGGGCACGATTGCCGCATCGGCTGCTAATGGAGCGGGAGGCGTTGGCATTGCGGCTAATGTAAAGGTTATGCCAATAAGAGTATTAGGGCGCGATGGTGGGTTTGCCAGCGATATTATGGCGGGTGTTTGTTATGCCGCGAAATTAACAAAGAGTAATAGTTCAGTTTGTAATAATGTTAATGCGGCAGCGTCTGCTAGCGACATTATTAATTTAAGTCTGGGTGGGCCGGGTTTTTCGGATATAGAACAAGCGTTATACCGCGCAGTGACTGAGAAAGGGATTATAGTGATCGCGGCGGCCGGCAATGAATCAACGTCGAATGCTTTTTATCCGGCCGCTTATAACAAGGTTATTTCTGTTGCTGCGATTAATCGTAATTTAGAGCAGGCTAGTTACTCAAACTTTGGTTCTACAGTTGATGTTGCAGCCCCGGGCGGAGATTTCTCGGTGGATAGCGGAATTTTTAGTGCATGGGGTGATGATAATAATGGCCCCGCAATCTTAACGTATGGTTCTTTGCAGGGGACGTCTATGGCGGCGCCTCATGTTGCAGGGGTCGCGGCATTAATGAAATCCGTTAGACCAGAACTTACCCATAATGAATTTTTGGCACACCTTAATGCTGGGCAGTTAACTCAAGACTTAGGCGCGACTGGACGAGATGACATATTCGGTCAAGGCTTAATAGATGCGCACAAAGCCGTTTTGCAAGTGCAGGGTGATTTAGCCCCGCAAATATTAAGCTCGAATAATCAGTTATTTTTCAATGTTAGTCAGACGGTGCTTGATTTTGTATTAACGTCAGCAGGGGTTGGTAGTGACTCGGAACTGGGCGATATTAGTGTGCGAATCAATGGTGCGAATATTGATGGTGGTCGTTGGCTTAGTCTGAATAAATTTTCAGGTTTGGGCCGATATCAAGTCAGTGTTGATAGAACTGAATTATCAGAAGGTTCGTATAGAGCCGAGCTGGTGGTGAGTTCATCGTTGAGTGGCGTCGCGGATATTGTTTTGTCAGTACAACTACAAGTGGGTAATTCAGAAGTGTCTGCGAATGCTGGAGTTCAATATGTGTTAGTCATCGATGAGGATGCTGCACCAGATGAAAATGGAAACTTATATAGCGTGGGTGGCAGTCAGGCGTTGATCGCGAATAATGGAAAGTACGAGTATCAGATATACGGTTTGAAAAAAGGCCGTTACCTTGTATCGACGGGATCAGACTTGGATTTCGATAATGTTATTTGTGATGCTGGGGAGTCGTGTGGTCAATACCCTACTTTAGAACAGCCTAAGGCGATTACTATTTCAGAAGAACAGCCTTACGTTGAAGTCAATATGAGTGTGAATTATTTAGACATTAGTCGTTCGAATCTTGGGCTTGCTTCAGAAGAGAAAATCAAAGGCTTTTCTGTGTATAAAGTAGCGCCGGATAACACTCCTGTAAGCGTAAGAAAAAGAGAAGCCAGAAAAGTAAACGCAATTAAAGTAAACGCAATAAAAGTAATAAAAGTAATAAAAGGCAATTAGTGACATGAGTATTATCAAAAAAATGAAGGTGTCTGCGATCAAAAAAGTAAGTGCTGTTATCGTCTTGCTTATGCCTCTGTTTGTTATGGTCGGTTGTGGTTCTCAGCCTGTTCATAAATCGTATGCTATTCCTGAACGTTCTCATAGTCAGCAGTGTTATATCACTCAGAAGGAAAGCTACATTTGGCTCGAGCAAGAAGACGAGTGGTTCGCGTTGCCGCTGAAAGCTCGTCAGCAATTTGAGCAAGAACAAATAGACTGGTCAGAAGAAAATGTTTTAATCGTGAGCCTGGGTCAAAAGCCATCCGCGGGTTTTGATATTGAGTTAAGCCAATGGTTATTGGAGCAAGATTATTGGCAAGTCACTCGAATCACGAGTGAGCCCGAGTCGGGTTCAATGCAAGCGATGATGATGAGTTCGCCGTGTGTACTGGTTAAAATTCCTAAAACCATCAAGTCGTTTAGTTTAATCAATCCAGAAGGTCGAATATTAGGGCGCTGGCCTTATTGAAGCACTTAGGTGCTCAGAGATTTAAAAACTAGTGCTACCTGTAATGCTATGAGCAGTTTAGAATACGCTTCAAATATACGATAAATTAAAGATTAAATATGGCCATTATTCTAGGCATTGACCCCGGATCTCGCATTACGGGTTATGGCGTGATCAATGCGGTAGGGCAGCGAATAGAATACATTGCCAGCGGTTGTATTCGCATTACCGAGAAAGAACTGCCGCAACGTTTAGGTCAGGTCTTTGCCGGCGTGAATGAAATCATCGAAACCTATTGCCCTCAGCAGTTTGCCATTGAACAAGTTTTTATGGGAAAAAACGCCGATTCTGCATTAAAACTGGGCCAAGCTCGAGGCGTTGCCATTGTGGCGGCGGTGCAACATGATTTGCCCGTATCTGAATACGCCGCACGCAGTGTTAAGCAAGCGGTAGTGGGTAAAGGCAGTGCTGATAAAGCTCAAGTTCAACACATGGTTCAGCTGTTATTGAAACTACCGGGCAAGCCACAAGAAGATGCGGCTGATGCCTTGGCCATTGCAATTACTCATGCCCATACCCGCGCGAGTTTAGTGTCTAATATTGGGCTAAGTAAGTTCAGCCGAGGTCGCATGCGTTAAAGTAAGCTGTTAATCTAGCGTTTTAAAATAGCGTGAGAATAAGCGACAATGATCGGACGTTTAAGTGGTGTGCTGATTGAAAAACAAGCCCCAGATTTACTGATTGATGTAAACGGTGTGGGCTATGAAGTTCAGGCGCCCTTATCGAGTTTTTTGGATATCGGGGCGTTGGGCAGTAAAATTACCTTGCTAACCCATTTGGTCGTGCGCGAAGATGCGCAATTGTTATACGGCTTTAGCGATAAAATGCAGCGCACCATGTTCCGTACTCTTATTAAAGTGAGTGGCGTTGGTCCTAAGCTAGCGTTGGGCATACTATCCAGTATGGATGCTGATACGTTTGCGCGCTGTATTCAAAATCATGAAGTGGCAGCATTAACAAAATTGCCGGGTGTGGGTAAAAAAACCGCTGAGCGATTGATCGTAGAAATGCAGGATCGTCTGAAAGAGTGGCAAACCCAAGCGCCGTTATGGGCTGCGGTTGAGCAATCGGATACGGCTAATCGTAATCACTTATTGTCAGAGGCAGAAGCGGCCTTGATCTCTTTGGGTTATAAACCTCAAGAAGCAACAAAAATGTTAAGTAAAATGCCCACAGACATAGACAGCTCAGAAGACATGATTCGCCGTGCTTTAAAAGGCATGATGTAAATAATAGGAACAACAGTTTATATGATCGAAAGTGATCGTTTTGTAAGTGCAGCGACCAGCATTGGAGCGGTAGGGGATCACGGTCTGTCACCCAAGCGCGAAGATAAACAAGATAGAGCAATTCGCCCTGATACCCTAGCAGATTATCGAGGCCAGCCTGCGGTGCGTGAGCAGATGGAAATTTTCATCGGTGCCGCTCGTGCGCGCGAAGAAGCCCTTGATCATACGTTAGTTTTTGGTCCGCCCGGATTGGGAAAAACAACACTGGCTAATATTATTGCTCATGAAATGGGAGCGAACATTAAAAGTACGTCAGGCCCAGTATTAGAAAAGGCTGGCGATTTAGCCGCCATGCTGACCAACCTTGAAGAAGGTGATGTGCTTTTTATTGACGAAATTCACCGATTGAGTCCGGCGATTGAAGAAATTCTGTATCCTGCAATGGAAGATTATCAGCTCGATATTATGGTTGGAGAGGGACCCGCAGCGCGATCGATTAAATTAGAGCTGCCTGCATTTACTTTGGTCGGGGCAACGACCCGTGCTGGGCTATTAACTTCTCCATTACGTGACCGATTCGGTATTGTTCAGCGGTTAGAGTTTTATAATGTCGCCGATTTATCGCATATTGTTTCTCGCTCTGCGCGCTTAATGGGATTAGAATCCGAGCCCGAAGGCGCGGAAGAAATTGCGCGTCGTTCTCGTGGCACACCGCGTATTGCAAATCGATTGCTACGTCGAGTGCGAGATTACGCTCAAGTTAAATGTGATGGTATTATCACCAAAGCCAGTGCCGATGCCGCGTTGAATATGTTAAAGGTCGATACTCAAGGTTTTGATCACATGGATCGCCGCTTATTGCTGGCGTTGTTAGAGAAGTTTGATGGTGGGCCTGTCGGCGTAGACAGCTTAGCTGCAGCGATTAGCGAAGAACGCGATACTATTGAAGATGTGCTGGAACCTTACTTGATTCAGCAAGGCTATATGATGCGTACGCCAAGAGGTCGCACGGCGACAAAACTGGCCTATCGTCACTTTGGTCTGCCAGAGCCTACGAGCAATAGCGAATAACAAATTGAATAAAGAATAGAATACAGAAAAGAATAAAAAATAAAGTTGAACTTTGAAAATTGTTTAGCTTCGAACGAATAACCAGTAAATACAGTGTAAGGGAAATTTCATGGAGCAAGCATCCGTAGAACAATCCATGTCGATTATTTCGTTAATCGTTAACGCCAGCTTTGTCGTACAGTTGGTCATGTTACTTTTAGTATTAGCCTCTGTTGCCTCTTGGGTGATTATTGTTCAGCGTTGGCGTTTGCTCGCCACAACGCGCAAGCAATTAAATGCCTTTGAAGAACGTTTTTGGTCCGGTGTAGATTTGAGCCAGCTTTATAAAGAGTGTCAGCAAAATCCTGAGCCAGTCGGCGTGGAAAATGTTTTCACCAGTGGTTTGAAAGAGTTCGGTAAGATTCGCCAGCAGGCGCCTGACGAGCCTGATACCATCATGGAAAGTACACAGCGTGCGATGCGTATTACGATCAGTCGCGAAACGGAAGTACTTGAGCATCATCTATCGTTTTTAGCCACCGTAGGTTCAACCAGTCCCTACATTGGTTTATTTGGTACGGTATGGGGCATTATGCATTCTTTCCAAGGTTTGGCCATGATGAAACAAGCAACGATTGCATCCGTTGCGCCGGGTATTTCAGAGGCACTTGTTGCAACGGCGATGGGGTTATTAGCAGCCATTCCGGCCGTTATATTTTATAATCGATTCACCACAAAAGTAGAGCAGTTGATTACGGGTATGCAGACATTTGGTGAAGAGTTTTCTTCTATCCTGTATCGCCAGACTCATCGCGCTAAACAGCCTAAAAAGGATGCTGAATAATGCCAGGGGTATCACCACTAGCCCCTCCCGGAGGTGCTAAACGCAAGCCAATGGCAGAGATTAATGTTGTGCCTTACATTGATGTCATGCTGGTGTTGTTAATTATTTTTATGGTTACCGCACCCATGTTGAACCAAGGGGTGGATGTTGATTTACCGAATGTCGATGCGAGTCCGGTAACGGTTGAGCAAGATGAAAATCAGCTTATCGTATCCGTGTCTGCGAAGGGGTTATATTATCTCGAACGTGGTACTGATGATCCGAAAGCGATGGCGTTGGTGGATATTCAGCAGTACGTAACCATCTTGCTAAAAAGCCAGCCAAAAACCGATGTATTGGTTCGCGGTGATGAAGCGGTTTCTTATGGCGTGGTGGTTGCTCTTATGGGCAGCCTGCAAACGGCGGGTGCTAAATCTGTTGGTTTAATTACTGAAGCGCCTGATCCGCAAGTAGGTTTATAAGCATGGCGGGTAATACTTGGCTGAAAAAGCTGCTTGATCCAAAAAGTTATGGTTTAGCCATAGTGCTTGCGATTATTTTACACGTTGTAGTCATTGCGCTGTTTGCGGTTGAGTGGCCAAAAGAAAAGCGACAAATTGCTGAGCCGACACCGAAGAATATTCAAGCGAAGGTGATTCAAACTGAGAGTAAGCAAGTTAAGCAGAAAAAGTTGGTTGAAGAGCAGCGACGGAAAAATGATAACTGGAAAAAGTATTTAGCTGAGAAAAAAGCCGCCAAAAAGAAAGCCGCACTAGAGAAGGCCGCTAAAGAAAAAGTTCGTAGTGACAAAGCTGCTAAAAATAAGGCAAAGCAACTCGCGGATAAGAAGAAAGCGGAAGATTTAAAGAAAAAAGATTTAAAGAAAAAAGAAATGCAGAAAGCAGAAGCTCTTAAAGAAAAAGAGCAGCTGAAACAAGAAAAAATAGCAGAGCAGAAAGCCTTTGAGCAGGCGCAAGAAAGTTCATTGTTAGAGTCACTTGCAGAAGAAGAGCAGCAGCGTTCAATTGAAAACGCGATGGCTGAAGAACAGCAAGTGCAGAAGAATACCGCCATAACCAATGATGTGGTTGCACAGATACGTTCAAAGGTTAATAAAATTTGGAGTTATCCTCCCAGTTCGCGTCCAGATATGGAAGTTACCGTTCGAATACAGTTGGTGCCAACGGGTGAGGTTATTAACGTTTCAATTATTACCGGCAGTGGTAATGAGGCATTGGATCGTTCAGTATTAGCTGCAGTAAATCGCGCGCAGCCGTTGCCTGTGCCAAAAGATATTCGATTATTTGAACAGCAGTTTAGAAATTTTGTAATGGCCTTTAGGCCTGAGGATGCAGTGTGGTAATGAAGTTGGTTTTTAAAATTGTATTATTAAGCTTATTGGCACTACAAGCTCGAGCTGAGTTAGTTATCGAAATTACTCAGGGTAATCAACGTGCAATTCCTATGGCGGTTGTACCGTTTAAATGGAAAGGATTAGAGGCTCTGCCTGAAAATGTCGCACAAATCGTTGCTAATGACTTGGGTCGAAGCGGCTACTTTAATAGTTTATCAAAAACTGAAATGCTCAGCTTACCGAATACTGAAGAAGAGGTGTTCTATCGTGATTGGGAGTTGTTGAGACAAGACTACTTGGTAATCGGCGAGATTGAATCAGATGCTCGTGGTGGCTTTATCATTAATTTTAAATTAATTGATGTGAATACTCGCACGGTATTAATGAACCAAAAATTAACCGGTGGCGCTTCAGCACTGCGCGATATTGCACACTTTATGAGTGATCGAATTTTTGCGGCTTTAACTGGCGTACCGGGTGCTTTTTCGACTAAATTGGTTTACGTCACTACCAATCGTGACCGAACTCAGTTTAATCTGAGTTACGCTGACGCTGATGGTGCTCGTGAACAGAATATATTTACTTCAAAGCAGCCTATTATTTCACCGGCTTGGTCTAATGACGGTAAAAAAATTGCTTATGCCAGCTTCGAGAATGGCCGCAGTGAAATATTCATTCAAGAAATTGCCAGTGGCAAGCGTGAGAAAATAGCCTCTTTCAAAGGCTCAAATAGCGCACCTGCTTTCTCGCCAGATGGGACAAAGATGGCCATGGTGCTTTCTCGTAATGGCAATCCTGATGTTTATGTAATGGACCTTGCTACGCGAAAGCTAGACCGTATTACTACGCATTATGGGATTGATACCGAGCCGCAATGGATGCCTGATGGTAAAAGTCTTATATTTACATCAAGCCGTATTGGTAAGCCGCAGATATATCAGGTGTCGCTAATACATCGTAAGCCAAAAAGGATTACCTTTGAAGGTGACTATAATGCGCGTGCTCGTATTACCCCTGATGGTCGTAAAATGGTAATGGTTCACAGAAATGGGGGGGATTTTCATATAGCAACGCAAAATATGAAAACTGGGATTTTACAAATTTTAACGACTGATACTCAATTGGATGAATCTCCTAGTGTTGCGCCGAATGGAAGTATGGTAGTTTATGCGGCAAGTATGGGTGATCGCAGTATCTTAGCTGCAGTTTCACTAGATGGAGAGGTTAAATTTCGGTTACCATCTAAGTATGGTGATGTTCGGGAACCTGCTTGGTCGCCTTTGTTAAAGTAATAAAGCCGTTGAAATAAGCAGTGAGATTACTTTTTCAAGCTGATTAAGCGAAACAATTAAAATAACGTTAGACTAAAAAATGGGAAGTACAATTATGCAAAAGCGTGCATTAGTTAAAGTATTAGGATTGACCTTTGGTGCTGCATTGATGACAGCATGCGCAAGTAATAGTGATATCGCAGAAGGCGAAGAACTACAACCTCTTGATGCTGCTGTAGAAGAAACGGCTGCTGAAGTTGAAACTCAAGGTATTGAAGCTCAGGCTGTTGCTGGTGAACAAGTTGATGCAGCGGCAAACGAAGCTCAAGCAGCTTTGATGAAAGCCACTGTTTTCTACTTCGACTTTGATAACATTACAATTAAAGCTGATAGCAAAAATGCATTGATTGCTCATTCTCAGTATTTAGCCGCTAACTCTTCAGCGCGCGTAGTACTAGAAGGACATGCCGATGAGCGTGGAACTGTTGAATATAACCTAGCATTGGGTGAGCGTCGTGGCTTGTCTGTTAGCCGTTTCCTACAAGCTAATGGTGCAGCAGCTTCTCAAATCGAAACAGTAAGTTTCGGTGAAGAGCGTCCAGCTCTAATGGGTCATAACGATGATTCTTGGTCTCAAAACCGTCGTGTTGAGATCAAATACCAGAGCCGTTAATTTCTAATGAAATATACAGTCTTACCTCTAGCACTGATGATATCTATGTTCAGTGCAGCGGAAGATGGCTGGGTAGCAGTAGGCCAAGGGCCTGCTGCTAAACCTGCTGTTAAGTCCGCTCCTGTCGTATCACAACCTTCTGTTCGCTCCACTCCTGCTGGCAATGCTTCTTTTGCTAATAGCCGCTCTCCTGCTCAGCCATCGTTACAAGTTGAACTGTTGACTATGGTCGAAGCAATGCAGCAAGAAATTGCTGAATTGAGAGGCACGGTAGAAGAGCAAAATCACAAGATTGAACGATTACAAAAACAGCAGCAGCAGCGCTATCTCGATCTTGATCGACGAATGTCTGACTTGTTAAGTTCGCCTGTTAATGCGGCGGTGCCAAAAGCGACGCCAAGTAATGGTCAATCCAGCGTTTTACCTGCAGATGATTTGTATGCGAATGCGATGTCTTTTATTAAAAAGAAAGATTTTGCTCGCGCACTTGAGCAGCTCGATCTATTTGCTAAAACTTATCCCAAGCATGCTTTAGCGGCCAATGCATTATATTGGTCGGGGGAAGTGCAGCTGGCGGAAAGTCATTTTGATTTAGCGATTAAGCAATTCGAAGCCGTTGTTGGTCAGCACCCTGATCATAACAAGGCCGCTGATTCGCATTATAAGCTGGCCGTATCTTACGATCGCAGTGGTAATACGGTGAAAGCAAAAGAGATCTTAAAGCTGGTTATTAAACAATACCCTGGCATCTCTGATTCGGCTGTACGTCTCGCTGAGCGCTATCTTGCTAGGTTAGAAGCATCAAAATAGTAGGGTTTAGGTTTTTACATACTAGGTTATTTTTGCAAGTAATTGTCTTTTATAGATTTTTTTAAAAAAAGGCTTGCGCAAGAAAAATAAATCAGTATTATATGCCTCCTCGCTTAAGGGCCGTTAGCTCAGTTGGTAGAGCAGTTGGCTTTTAACCAATTGGTCGTGCGTTCGAGTCGCACACGGCCCACCATTAAGCGAGAATATATTTTTTAAAAAATATATTGTTGTAAGTTACTGAAAACGTTGACAATTATTATTAACTCAGTATACTACGCAGCATAGAGATCGGGTAAGGTTAGTGACTTACTACCAAGTTCTAGAAGCTTATTGATTAAGCAACTATAAAAGAATTTGGGCCGTTAGCTCAGTTGGTAGAGCAGTTGGCTTTTAACCAATTGGCCGTGCGTTCAAGTCGCACACGGCCCACCACTATATAGAGAAGGGGTAAGCGTAGAGCTTACCCCTTTTTTTATGTCTGTAATATATATCCCTTGTGTTATGTCATTAGCCTTGCACTTGAATGTGGTATACTTCGTCCCCATATTTTTACTCTCTCGATCTCTTTAAGGTCCTTAATCTAGCTCCGCAGGAAAGTTTGCCTTTATGACTAGCTCCGTTGTAAATGAAGAATCACAATTCGTACGTGATCATCTAAACGCTAAAATTGAAGCAGTAGTGGCCGCTGACGCTGACGAAAAAACTCTTCTCATTACAGAAATTAAGCAGCTTCTTAAACAAGAGGATGCGGTGATGGTTGCTCATTATTACACCGATCCAGAATTACAGGCGTTAGCCGAAGAAACGGGTGGCTGTGTCGCTGACTCGTTAGAAATGGCTCGCTTTGGCCGTGACCATCCTGCTTCGACCTTGGTGGTTGTGGGCGTTAAATTTATGGGCGAAACGGCAAAAATATTGAGCCCTGAGAAACGTGTGCTTATGCCGACGTTAGAGGCTACGTGCTCGCTGGATTTAGGTTGCCCTATTGATGAGTTCTCAGATTATTGTGATCAGCATCCAGAGCGCACGGTGGTGGTGTATGCCAATACCTCCGCTGCGGTTAAGGCGCGTGCTGATTGGGTAGTAACGTCGAGTATTGCCTTGCAGGTTGTTAAGCATTTGACCGATCAAGGTGAACAAATTATTTGGGCGCCAGATAAGCACCTAGGTAACTATGTGGCGAAAGAAACTGGCGCGGACATGTTGATATGGGATAGTGCCTGTATTGTCCATGACGAATTTAAAGCTAAGGCGTTAGTCGATTTAAAATCAGTATATCCTGATGCTGCTATTTTAGTGCACCCAGAATCACCACAAAGTGTTGTGGATTTGGCGGATGAGGTGGGTTCAACCTCGCAGCTGATTGCAGCGGCGAAAAATTTGCCGAATAAGCAGTTGATTGTCGCTACCGATAAAGCCATTTTTTATAAAATGCAGCAAGCAGCGCCAGATAAACTATTAATCGAAGCACCGACAGGGGGTAACGGTGCAACTTGCAAGAGTTGTGCGCATTGTCCTTGGATGGCGATGAATGGATTAACGAATTTGCGTGATGTACTCAAATTAGGTCATCAAGAAATAGTGGTTGAAGAAAGTGTACGTTTAAACGCGATTAAGTCTTTAAATCGTATGCTATCTTTTACGCCTGATAAATAAACCACTGTATTCATTAGAAAATTTGTAATCAGGGTCATTCAGCCTTTATTAAAGGTCGAGTGACTCTTTCTCTTCTGATATTTGTATCAAGCGCTGCTTCAGTCGTGTTTGTTGCTGAAAGTTCCCGTTCTTTTCTGCGTATTCAATGGCAAATTGTAATTGTTTTATGGCTTTATTTTTTTGCCCCATCAAAAAGAAATATTCACTTTTTGCACGATACGACAATAATAATTCCTTCGCTTCATTTGCAGTATCTGCTAGTTGATTCCATATAATAGGGTCAGTGTTACGACGCTCTGACCAGCGCTGTATGTCTGCTAATACTGCTTTAGCTTGACCATTTTGGCTCATGAGTTTGGCAAGACTAATAGCGATAGGGTAGCTATCGGGACGCAACTGATAAGCGTCTTGTAGGTAGGCTATTGCTTTCTTGGTTTGATTGAGTTTATCCAGTACTTGTGACATTAATATGGCAACGGCGGGTTGGTCTTGATTGCCTTTAGTTATCGAGGATAGCGACTCCCATGCTTGCTGATAATCACGTGCTTGAAACTGAACCCAGGCTTTGCTATAGCGATAGCTGTCTTTTTCTTTCTTGTTGGTGGTGGCTTTTAATGCTTTGTCGAAATAAGAAAATTGATCCGCTATAGGAATTAAGTAGCGTATCTCTGCTTGCTGCTGCATGATCAGGAAATTAAAACTACGTGTTCGTTCTTTTATCTTAAAGGCTTGTGAGCGGTTAGCAGCATCAGATACTCGGGTATCGGTAATTGGGTGGGTCATCAAAAATTCTGGTGGGCGCTCGTTGTAGCGATTAGCCGCGAGCATGTGTTGGAACATAGAAGACATTGCGTGGGGGTCTAGGCCAGAATTAACTAAGGTTTTCATGCCAGTACGATCGGCTTCACGCTCCCAATCACGGCTATAAGCGAGTTGGTTTTGTATAGAGGCGGCCTGGCTACCGATTAAGCCTGCAAAGCCTGCGTCGGCATTATTTGAGGCGATTAATAATATGCTGGCCAGTAATGAAGCGATGGCTATTGGGGCTTGGCGCTCAGAGTTTTCGATTTGACGGGCAAAATGGCGTTGGCTTAGGTGGGCAAGTTCGTGGGCGAGAATCGAGGAGATTTCATCTTCGTCTTCTGCGTGTAAGAAAATACCGAGGTTAATTCCGATAATGCCGCCAGGGACGGCAAAAGCATTGAGCTCGCCTTGGTCAATGACGACAAATTCAAAGCGATGGTCACGAACTTCGCTATGGGGTGCTAAGCGAAAAATTAATTCTTCAATAAAAGAAATTGTCAGTGGATCGTTTATTGTTAGTGTTTGAGCTCTAAGTTGACGCAGCCAAATTCGGCCGAGCTGATGTTCTTGAGATTGAGAGACAAAGCCTGAAGTAGAATCGCCAAGTTCGGGTAGTTCATTACTGGCAGAAAAACTTAATTGGGCACTGAATGCTGTATAAATAATGGCGGCAATGATGAACTTTAATGAAGTGGAGCGAGGCGTTTTGGTGGCCATCGGTAATAAAATTCCTTTATTGAGGTCTCAGTAGTATAGACAGTGGAAATCATAAATGATTCTCAGATCAATGCACTGCTATAATGTTGCCTTACATTTGTTATTGGTGCCATTGTGTTAGAGCAAAATAAACAAAAAATTACTCAAAATCTCGATTTAAAGGGATTGGCCTGTCCTTTGCCTTTACTGAAAATGAAGTTGGCGTTAAAAAAATTGGAGCCTGGGCAGCTTATGTACATTGAAACAACTGATTCGGGATCTTGGGCTGATTTTCATAAATTTTCAGAAATTACTGAAAATACATTGGTAAGCGCAGATCTTGTTAGTTCTGATCTTGTTAGTGTAGACAAAACGACTGAATATTATCGATTTATTATTAAAAAAGGATTGTAAGTAAGTATGTTAAAGGTTTTCAAGGGATGGATGGATCGCTATTTCTCAGATGAAGAAGCGCTCATTTTTTTATTGCTGCTGGTCTCATGCTTCGCTGTCATTATTGGGTTCGGTTCTGTACTGGCACCTGTATTTATCGCTATTATTATAGCTTATTTACTGCAAGGCGGCATGAGCTATTGTAAGCGTAAGGGCTTAGGTAACTTAATATCGACTCTTATTATGTTTACGTTATTTGTAGGTGTCTTTCTGGCCATATTGTTTGTGGTCATCCCTGCGACTATCTCCCAGGCGGGTCAGTTATTTTATGAGCTGCCTAAAATGTTAACTCAGGGTCAGGGCTTGTTGATGTTATTGCCAGAGCGCTACCCTGATTTAATTAGTGAGCTTCAGGTGAGGGAATGGACAGGGCAGGTTGGAAAAGAGCTGGCTTCTTTAGGGCAGTGGATTTTGTCTTTTTCATTCCATAGTATTCCAGGGGCTATTACCATATTAATCTATCTGGTTCTGGTGCCTATTTTGGTGTTTTTCTTTTTAAAAGATGGCTCCAAAATAATACAGTTTTTTCTGGCATTTTTACCCAAAGATCGTCGTCTTATGAATACGATTTGGGCAGAGATGGAAGTTCAAATTGCGAATTATATTCGGGGTAAGGTGGTAGAAATTATGATAGTCGGCGGTGTCACTTACATCGGGTTTATTGTATTTGATCTGCAATACGCCGAGTTGCTGGCTATTTTAGTTGGCTTGTCTGTTTTAATTCCCTATATCGGTGCCGCTGTTGTTACAGTGCCCGTGGCGCTGATTGCGTATTTTCAGTTTGGTTACGGCGAAACCTTATTTTACTGTTTATTGATTTATGGGATTATTCAGGCATTAGATGGCAATGTTTTGGTGCCCTTACTGTTTTCTGAGGCGGTCAATTTACACCCGGTGGCCATTATTGTTGCAGTATTAGCCTTTGGTGGTATTTGGGGTTTTTGGGGTGTTTTCTTTGCGATTCCATTGGCGACCTTGTTTAAAGCTATTTTAACCGCTTGGCCACAGGCGATAAAAATGGTTGAGCCGGCGCAATCCGGTAATGAGCGATGATTGTTGCTTGTAAGCAAAGGCGCTGATGAGTAATATGCGCGTTTAGTTTGATTTAAAGTTTAATTTGGAGTCTTAGCGGATGATTACGGGCAGTATTGTTGCATTGGCAACACCTATGCACGATAACGGTGACATTGATTGGGAAAATCTAGACCGTCTGGTTGAATTCCATATTAAAGAAGGCACTGACGCTATCGTAGCGGTAGGCACTTCGGGCGAATCTGCGACTCTGAATACAAAAGAACATTGCGCGGTCATGGAGCGCGTGATCAAAACAGTAGCAGGGCGTATTCCTGTTATTGCAGGTACTGGAGCCAACTCTACGTCAGAAGCTATTGAACTGACTCAAGAAGCTAAGCGTCTTGGCGCTGATGCGTGCTTGTTGGTTACCCCTTATTATAATAAGCCGACACAAGAAGGTTTATTTTTACATCATCAAGCCATCGCTAAAGCGGTTGATTTAGGGCAGATCCTTTATAATGTTCCAGGCCGAACGGCAGTGGATATGTTGCCTGAAACCGTTGCTCGTATTGCTGAAATTGACCAAGTTATTGGTATTAAAGAAGCAACCGGCGATTTGGTGCGCGCTAAGCAAGTTATCGATTTAGTCGGTAATAAAATCGCCGTGTATTCTGGTGACGATGAAACAGCGTATAAGTTAATACTGCTGGGTGGTCATGGTAATATTTCCGTGACGGCTAATGTATTGCCGAAGAAGATGGCTGAGCTATGCCGTTTATCCTTAGCAGGAAAAGTTGAAGAAGCGGATGCTTTAAATGCTGAGTTGATGGCGATGCATCATGTGATGTTTTTAGAATCTAATCCAATTCCTGTCAAATGGGCCTTGCACCAAATGGGTCGTATGACGGCAGGCATTCGCTTACCGTTAACGCCTTTGGCTGAGCAGTACCGTAAAACGATGCAAGATGCTTTAAGCTCTTTTGGTTTGGTGAAATAATTGATGATTCGTGCTGTATTTTTATTGTTGGCGGTTAATTTAACGGGTTGTAGTGCCATTTTTGGTGATACGTTTAGTGATCGAGCTCAAGGTTATTTAGATTCCGAAACCCAAGATAGGATGCAGCCTGTAGCGGGTCAGGCTGAATTGCCTATCCAAGATACTTATGTCATTCCTGATGTGACCTTATCGTCAGCTTCAGCGATTCAATTAGATGAGGATGGTGATTTTGTTGTGCCTAGCCCTCAACCGCTTGTGATTGCTGCTGAGGAAGATTCAGCATCACTGACTGAGTTGCAGGGGGTTTCTTTAAATCCTCGTTTAGAGCGTGATGGTGCAGGTACTCAAGTATTGCGCTTAAATGGACATTTTGCTTTTGCTTGGACTTCCGTTGCGGAAGCCTTGGTCGCAAGTGATTACGCACTCACTGACTTGAATCGTTCAACGGGTACCTATTACATTACAATTTTCGATCCAACTGCTGAACGCCCAGAAAAAAGTTTTTGGCAGTGGTTAACAAATAGCAATGAGCTAGGGGCCGAAGTTGACTATTTGTTGAGGATGAACCGTTCACGTTTAGGCGTGTATTTATCTTTGCAAAAAGATTTAGAAACGTTAGCGGATGATGCATTGGCGGTTAGTTTTTTGACTGACTTGCAAGAACTTCTAGTGAAGTGAGATTTGCATCATTAGGCAGTGGTAGTAAAGGAAATGCTACTGTCATCGACAGTGGTAAAAGCCGTGTCTTAATTGACTGTGGTTTTAATCGAAAGCATACCCGTATACGCCTACAAGAGCTCTCTCTTGAATTATCAGATATCGATGCAATATTAGTCAGCCATGAGCACAGTGACCATGCTAAAGGCGTGACTCTTGTCTGTGAGTCTATTGATAAGCCTTTTTATGCGACTTACGGTACCGCTCGTTCTGCTGGCTGGCTCGATCATCCGTTGTGGCAATGCATTGACAGTCATGAAAAATTTCAAATTAATGATCTCTCTATTCAAACCGTTGTCGTGCCTCACGACTCGCAAGAGCCTGTTCAGTTTGTCGTCTCAAGTGAGCGTTTTAAAGTCGGTGTGTTGTCTGATTTGGGTTCTTTGACACCCTATGTAATAGACGCTTATCAAAACTGTCATGGCTTGTTGCTCGAAGCTAATCATGATTTGCAATTATTACAACAAGGTTCGTATCCGCCAGCATTAAAGCGACGGGTCGCAGGGGATTTTGGCCATCTTAATAATCAGCAAGCTGCTGATTTATTATCGCGTTTATTATGGCCTGGCATTCAGCACGTATTGGCGAGCCATATCAGTGATAAGAATAATCAGTTGGAGCTTGTACAAAAAGAATTTGCGCATGTTTTGAAATGCGATTGGAAGGATGTTGATGCGGCAATTCAGGGTGAAAGTACGGGTTGGCGAGCGCTGAAGTAGTCTTTTTTGTGGGATGTAGTGGAGTGAAAGGTTTAATATTGTAAAAAGTTCCCCAAAAATACGTTTTATTTCAAACTATTTAACGCGATGGCTTGAGTTTTGCCATAGAACAAGGGCAAACTACGGGTAATCTTAAGATTGTCGTTTCGCTTAAGACAATGAAAAAAATAATTATTCAAGGAGTTCGCATGAAAAAATTGTTAGCAGTCGCGATTGTCGCAGCCACACCAATGATGGCGCAAGCCGATTTATTATTTACCGTTAAAGCGGGCGCAAGCATGTGGAATGCTGAAGCGACGGGTTCAGTTGAAGATTCATCAAGTTCATCATTTGATCTTGATGATGACTTAGGGATTGATTCTGAGACTAATAATGTTCTTTTTGTTGCTTTTGAACATCCGATTCCTGTTCTGCCAAATATAAAAATCATGAAAACTGATTTAGATTTTTCTGGGAGTAACAGCTCAGAAATCGATTTGAGTCACACTGATTTAACTATGTATTGGGGTGTGCCTTTACCAATTCCTTATGTTGATATTAATTTCGGGTTAACCGCTCGTCAGTTCGATGGCAGTGTTGATGTGCCTACTGGGCCAATCGATGAAAACTTAAACGTAATTATGCCAATGGGTTATTTGAATGTTGATATTGGTACGCCATTTGGTATTTATGCGCGTGCAGATTTGAATGCGATATCTTATGACGGTAATGGCGTAACAGATACTGCAATCGCGCTGGGTTATACTTTGCCAATTCCATTGGTGGATGTGAATCTTGAGGCAGGTCATCGCTCTATCAATCTGACAACAGATGAAGATACGGTTGATGTGGAAACTGATATTGATGTATCGGGTATGTTCTTTGGATTGAATGTGTCTATTGGTTTGTAAGCTCAAACTACAGTTCTAAAAAACCGCCATTAGTCTAACTAATGGCGGTTTTTTTATGTTCTAAAATCAATGTTTAATATCTATTCTGCTTCGCGTACAAATTTTGCTAAGATCTCTCCGCTTTCACGATTACCCACATAAATACTCATTACCTCAGCCCGTACGGCGTGAGTCGGATGGCCTTGATAATCAATATTGCTGTAACAGCGATCTTCTAATGTACAAAAACGCAGGCCAAGTTGAACTTCTAAGTTACGGCCATCACTTTGAGCGTGAGTTTTTTCTGGGCTGGCGTTCCACTTAATGTCTTCAAATACGCCAGGAATCCACTGCCAGTTGCGGTTGTAGGGTTTTAAAGCCGGATAGTTTTTGAAATTCAATACTGTGGCAACCCAGCGGTGTCCATTTTTCATTAATACATCTTGGCCAAGGCGATTTTTTTCTAAGTCTTGATGCAATGCAAATTCTACAACCGATTTTGCTGATTGACCTGGGGCATAATCTGCTGCCTCATCGGGAAACAAGCTACTATACGGCCCGCTATTAGGTAGGCTACGAATGCCAACAATCCTAAAAGGATGAAAGCCTTTTTTATAATCATAGCGAGCGGCTTGCAGCGGATAATTAATAAAGTAGGTATTTTGCTGCTCAAGCTCTTCATTCGTTAGACCCGCAAAGCGTTTGTCTTGAGAGCTGAATAATGACTGTACATTCTTTTCGCTAAGGTAGTCTTTATTGCTCCAGTGAAGGTCTGCACCTTGAAGGCGGCTATTCATGCGTTTTTTTCGAGTAGTGGCTTCTTTTTGTGCTTGCTCTGCAGCGATGCGAGCTTGTTCTTGAGCTAGCAGTTCTAAGCGTCCAAGTTCTGCTTTCGAAGGGCCGCAAGCCGCTAATAATAATGCGGCCGTGGTGATGATGACTTTAATCACGGTATTCATAAGGCTTTCATTCTTTCTAGTTATTTGAATCGAGGAAGTTTCTAGTGGCAATATTATTACTGAAAACGCGTTAATTTTCGAACTATTGCTGAAATTATCCGTCATATCATTGAATCGAGTCAGGTGCCATTGCTAGACAATACTTTGTGTCTATGACAGTCTGTAAAAAAAATGAGAATTTATATTCGTGAATTATCTCTTAACAGCGGCATTATTTGCATCTTGTTTCATCGTTACTGCTTGCGATAGCAACCTTTCAAGACTGGATGGAAGTGATCTGCGTGAACGTGCTTATCGCTGTGCCAATGAAATGAATATGACGACGGCAGAAATTCAAGTGTGCAAAAATATTCAGCGAGAGTGTCAGCGTCGTCAAGATGCTGGGCGCTTTGAGTGCTGATAATGCTTTTTGTGATTGGTTAAAATACAAACAGTATTATCTTTAATCTGTTTGCATTCTTATTTAGATTTATATTTTCAATGCTTACGTCTTGAAATATAAAATTTGAGTACCATATCACTTTTAGACATTTGTTCTGTGATGGGATTTGTTGAGTAAATGGTGTAGTGTTGTGCCGTTTAAAAATAATCAAAAATGAAACCTTTGGGGAATAACAATGAAATTATTCAAGCAAGTACCTGTATTAGCTATGGGTGCTTTAATATTGGTTGGTTGTAGCCAGGAGAACGAAGTGAAATTAGAAAATTATGTTGATCAAGCAAGCTATGGTGTTGGTCTAAATATTGGCGAGAGCTTAGCTCGTGACGCTGTTGAGTTAAATGTAGACGCTATTGCTGCAGGTATCTCTGATGCATTGTCAGGTGCTGAAAAACGCATCGATCAAGAAACTCTACAAGCGGCTTTCGAAACAATCCGTGAAGAGCAAGAGCGTAAGCAAGCCGCATTAAATGATGCTGCTGCTCAAGTAGGTGCTGACTTCCTTGCTGAAAACGGTAAGAAAGAAGGTGTTACTACTTTAGAGTCTGGACTACAATACGAAGTGATTACAGCCGCAGCAGAGGCCGGTGCTAAACCAGCGGCTACTGATACTGTATCTGTTCATTACCATGGTACTCTAACTGACGGTTCTGTTTTTGACAGCTCTGTTGAGCGTGGTACTCCAGCTGAGTTCCCAGTTAACCGCGTTATCGCTGGTTGGACTGAAGCACTTCAGTTGATGTCTGTTGGTGATAAGTGGAAGCTTTATATCCCAGCTGACTTGGCTTACGGCGCACAAAGCCCAAGCCCTAAAATTCCAGCTAACTCTGCTTTAGTATTTGAAGTAGAATTATTGGATGTTAAACAAGAAGGCTAAGCCTGCTGTTTATTTAATTGGCTAAAACATAGCACTGTGTTTCTAGTCAGTTAATTTCTAAGCGGGCTGCCTCATTCATGAAGGCTCCGCTTAGGAACACTGATGTCAAAATCTCTTTTACCGTTATCTGATTTCAACCAATCTCTATTAGGCTTTTTACAAGCCAGTCCTACACCGTTTCATGCGACCGAAAGCATGGCGAGTATTCTATTGTCTGCGGGTTATACCGAATTATTTGAAGATCAAGCTTGGCAGTTGCAAGAGCAAGCGGGTTATTTTGTTCGTCGTAATGATTCTTCTATTGTCGCTTTTTGGTTAGCCGATAAATCTCAGCCACTGCGTTTGTTAGGCGCTCATACCGACAGTCCATGTTTAAAAGTAAAACCTAATGCCAGTATGACCGATAAAGGTTACTTTCAGCTGGGTGTTGAGGTTTATGGTGGGGTTTTACTTGCCCCTTGGTTTGATCGTGATTTATCCCTAGCAGGGCGTGTGCATGCACGTATAGACGGCAAAATTAAAGCGGTAATGATTAACTTTGAACGCGCGATTGCGACGGTTCCAAGTTTAGCGATTCATCTTGATCGTGAAGCTAATAGCTCTCGCACGATTAATAAGCAAACCGACTTGCCGCCGGTATTGGCGATTGTAGGTGAAAGTAAGCAAGATTTAAATACGATCTTGATGGCAGAAGTACGCAAGCAGTATGAGTCGGTTGAATCGATTTTAGATTACGAATTATTCTTTTACGATACGCAGCCGGCAGCGGTGATCGGTCTAGAAAACGAATTTATTGCCAGTGCGCGATTGGATAACTTATTAAGTTGTTATGTCGGTTTGCAGGCGTTATTAAGTTCGGGTCCGGGTCAGAATAAAGTATTTGTCTGTACCGACCATGAGGAGGTTGGTTCTGTGAGTGCTTGTGGCGCACAGGGGCCTTTCTTAGAGCATACTATTGAAAGAATCTGGCCAAGTATCGAAGATCGTAATCGCCTTATGGCGAACTCGCTGATGATCTCGGTGGATAATGCGCACGCAATTCACCCCAATTATTTTGAAAAGCACGATGAAAATCATGGGCCTATCATCAATCAGGGGCCTGTTATTAAAGTGAACGCTAATCAGCGCTATGCAACTAACAGCTTTACTGCCGCGGTCTTTAAGCAAGTCTGTAATGACGTAGGTGTTAAGTATCAATCGTTCGTAACGCGTACGGATTTGGGCTGTGGAAGTACCATTGGCCCGGCAATCGCTTCAGGGTTGGGTGTGGATACGATTGATATTGGTGTGCCGACTTTTGGTATGCATTCTATTCGTGAGCTTGCGGGTAGTGAGGATGCGCATAACTTGACCAAAGTATTGAGCCATTTTTACGAGAAAGTCTCTTTAACGGATTAGGGTTTTGATTTCTTAATTGAATAGCGAATGGATTAGTGAATAAATAAGCAGCTTACTATTAGGCTGCTTTTTTTGCCTAAAATTTATTTCTAATAAAATAAGGGGATTGCTTATGCACAGAAAATTCTAGCAATAAAATATATTTGATAAAAATATAAAGGCTATAAAAAAGTATATTTGATTTTGATAATTTGAAATAGAGTATTTCGTAAGATGACCATCTTAGATAAAGATGGTCGGGATAGAGAGATTCGAACTCCCGACATCCTGCTCCCAAAGCAGGCGCGCTACCAGACTGCGCTATATCCCGAACACTGTTGCTAAGCAATCCAATTCATTACAAGATAATAAATGGCTCCTCGAGCTGGACTTGAACCAGCGACCAATAGATTAACAGTCTACTGCTCTACCAACTGAGCTATCGAGGAATGTCTTGGCAACGGGACGCATAATACGTAGACCATGCCCCTATGTCAACACTTGTTAGAATAAAAAACTGTAATTAATTCAACCGCTTACAGATTTTATTCCAACAAAGTAAAAAAAGACTGTTTAGCCCTTCATTAATTTCAACAATTCAGCCGTTTTAGCTTCCATTAGTGCCTGATCGCCGCGGCTTTCAACATTAAGACGCACAACGGGTTCCGTATTCGATGCGCGTAAATTAAAGCGCCAATCACCAAAGTTCATGCTCAAACCGTCAGTATGATCAATCTCAGCACCCGATGAAGCGTAATGGGCCTCTACTTTAACCAAAGTCGCTGGAGCGTCTTCTAACACACTGTTGATCTCACCAGAGCAAGGGAATTTTGCCATGCGCTCTTCAACCAGCTGAGTTAACGACTTGCCAGTTTTACTGATCAGCTCAACGACTAGTAACCAAGGAATCATGCCGCTGTCGCAATAAAAGAAATCTTTAAAGTAATGGTGAGCACTCATCTCGCCACCATAAACAGCATCTTCTAAACGCATGCGTTCTTTAATGAAAGCGTGACCTGTTTTACTTTGAATCGCCTTGCCGCCAGCAGCTTCGGCCATCTCAATTGTATTCCAGGTTAAGCGAGGGTCATGCACAATGCTAGCGCCAGGATTCTTTAAGAGAGCAGCTTCGGCCAATAGGCCGACGATGTAATAGCCTTCAATAAAAGTGCCTTTATCATCGAAAAAGAAACAGCGGTCAAAGTCGCCATCCCAAGCAATACCCAAGTCAGCCTTATTGTCAGCAATCGCCTTAATAGTCGACGCGCGGTTTTCAATCAATAAAGGATTCGGCACGCCATGAGGGAAGTTACCATCTTGTTCGTGATGAACTTTAACCCACTCAATCGGTAAGAAAGGTTCAATAGCATCTAACGCTAAGCCGCCACCGCCATTACCGGCATTACAAACGATCTTTAATGGCTTAAGCTTATCGGCTTCAACATACGTCAAAAGATGCTGAGTATAAGCAGGGCGCGTATCAACTATCTCGACGCTACCGCGCTCGTTAGCATCAACAGCAGGGAAATCATTAGCATGGGCTAAAATTTCGATATCTTTCAGGCCCGTATCGCCGCTAATAGGTCTAGAACCTTCGCGTACGAACTTCATGCCGTTGTAATCTTTTGGATTGTGGCTCGCGGTTACGCAAATACCGCCATCGGCTTTTAAATGAGCCGTCGCGAAATAGACTTCTTCCGTGCCGCACATGCCAATGTTTAAAACATTCGAGCCCGCGTCACGTAAACCTTCAATCACCTTGTCGCACATTTGCTTACTGGTTAAACGAATGTCATAACCAACCACAACGGTCTTAGGCTTTAAGAATTGAGCAAACGCTCGACCAATGCTATACGCAATGTCTTCATTCAATTCATCTGGCATGCGTCCACGCACATCATAAGCTTTAAAACACGCTAATAAATCGCCCATTACTTGCTTCCTTTCTTTTGGTCTTGTTCTGCCTGTTCGGCCTGGTCTTTAAGATAAACATTTTCGAAAACGTAGTTGGTTGCTTCTACGAAGCCTTCAATACTACCGCAGTCAAAACGCTTGCCGCGGAATTTGTACGCCATTACACAACCTTCTTGAGCTTGCTTCATAAGGGCATCAGTAATTTGTACTTCGCCATTTTTACCCGGCTCAGTTTTTTCAATCTTGTCGAAAATATCAGGCGTTAGAATATAGCGACCGATAATGGCAAGGTTAGAAGGCGCATCTTCTTGAGACGGTTTCTCAACCATATCAGTAACGCGGTACAAGCCATTACCCATGTCTTCGCCTGCAATTACACCATATTTGTGTACCTGATCGGCAGGTACTTCTTGAATGGCGACGACTGAGCAACGGAATTGCTCATAAATTTTAACCATCTGTGCAAGTACGCCTTCACCATCTTCTGCAGCGACACAAAGGTCATCGGCGAGTACAACGGCAAAAGGATCATCGCCCATCAAATTGCGACCGGAAAGAATCGCGTGACCTAAGCCTTTCATGTGATTTTGACGGGTAAAAGAGAAATCGTTATTCTCAATCAAGTCACGAATAGAGGTTAATAAAGATTCTTTTCCTGACCCTTTAATTTCGGCTTCCAGTTCATAGCTGATATCGAAGTGGTCGGCGATAGCACGCTTACCGCGGCCTGTAACGAATCCAATGGTCGACAGGCCGGCTTGATCTGCTTCTTCGACACCGTATTGTACTAAAGGCTTGTTAACAATAGGAAGCATCTCTTTAGGCATAGACTTGGTTGCGGGTAGGAAGCGAGTTCCGTAACCTGCAACAGGGAAAAGACATTTTTTAATCATGATCAATCCTTGTAATAACTGAAATAGGTATTCGCATTAGATACTGAATAGCATGAACTAGGCCAAGCTGATAAAAAGCCTTCGAGTTGCATCTTAATGCAGAAATATTAACACTATGTTAAGCATAAAAAAGTTGCCGCATTGTAGCGTTTTGGAGAAGAATCACAAGGTTGTGGCGCTTGATAAACAGCTCCTTCGCGCGCGTAGGCATGATTTCTGCTGGCATATCGTAGAATGAACGAATGAATGCATATTTAAAAGTAGCATAAACGCTACAGCGTGGTTAAACCCTGTTAGAAGTACTGGCAAATGCTGGCTTATGGTGCACACTTAAAACAATATGATGTATTTTCAAGCATTAAGGAAAGAAGAGTATGCAGATTGAACAGCCCTATGAGTTGGTGCTATTTGGTGGTCTTGGAGACCTTGCCTTACGCAAGTTATTTCCTGCGTTATATCTGCTTGAGCTGGATAAGCGTTTACCCGAAGGCCGCATTATTGCCATTGGTCGCAAAGCACTTAAGCTAGAGGCGGTTATTGCAACCGTAAAAAAAGCAGTATTCAGTCATGTACAGAGCACTTATCAAGAAGATGACTGCTGGCAGCGCTTTGCCGACCGTTTGAGTTATGTTTGTTTAGATGCACAGCAGCCAAAAGCGTATCAAGCTTTGGCAAAAAATCTTGAAGAATCTTGTCCTAATCGATTATTCTATCTGGCGACGGCATCTTCTTTATACGCAGATATTGTTTCTAACTTACACATCAATCAGCTGATTCAAGCATCTTCTAAAGTCATATTAGAAAAACCGATTGGCCATGACTTAGCATCGGCGAAAGACATTAATAAATCAGTTGCGGAATATTTTGATGAAACACAAATTTATCGTATTGACCATTATTTAGGCAAAGAGACCGTGCAAAACCTAATGGTATTGCGCTTTGCCAATTTCATTTTTGAAAGTCAATGGAATCAGAAATACATTGATCATATTCAAATCTCCATCTCTGAATCATTAGGTGTTGAAAAACGTGCTGGGTTTTATGAACAGGTCGGTGCGTTTAGAGACATGATGCAAAATCATTTACTGCAACTTTTATGTATTGTCGCGATGGAACCGCCTGCGAAAATGGAGCCCGATGCAGTGCGTGACGAAAAAGTAAAAGTAATAAAAGCGCTGCGTCCGATAGTGGGGCAAGATATTCTTGATAAAGTTATTCGTGGGCAATATAACAAAGGGGTTTCTGAAGGAAAGCCTGTGCCTAAATATCGTGATGAAGACGGTGTTGATGAGCATAGCCAAACAGAAACCTTTGTCGCAATGAAAGTCGAAATTGAAAACTGGCGTTGGGCAGGCGTTCCATTTTATTTACGTACAGGAAAGCGATTAGCTGAGCGTGCTTGTGAGATTGTGGTGCAATTTAAAGAAATTCCGCATTCCATTTTTTCTATGCAAGATAAAAAAACAATGGCCAATAAATTGATTTTTCGCCTACAGCCTGATGAAGGCATTCGCTTGCAACTGTGTGAAAAGAAAGTAGGGAGCGGAATGAAAATAAGGCCTATGACCTTAAGTTTAAATCCCGATGACCAAAGTTCTGACATCATGAAATCTCAGGTAGGGAGTGAGTCAAAAAACAAGACCGTGCGAGTACCCGAAGCGTATGAGCGTTTATTATTCGATGCGTTAGCTAGCAATCCTACGTTATTTTTACGGGATGACGAATTAATGGAAGCGTGGGACTGGGTTGACCCCATTTTAGCCGCTTGGCAAGAATCAGAAAGTGCCCCTGAATCTTATACAGCAGGAACATGGGGGCCAGCAGCTGCCACGTTGTTATTGGCAAAAGATGGTCGCCTCTGGAATGAAAACAACTAGTTAAGTGGGCAGCTAGTTAAGTACAGCTAGTTAAGTACAGCGATACACGAGTAATAAAAAATTCGGAGTAATGGTATGTGGACAGAAACGATCAGTGATAATGCAGATGTATTAGCGAAAAAGTTAGCCGTATCTGTAAGTAAGCAACTTAAAGAATGTTTAACCGAAAAAAATAAAGCTTGCCTAGCCGTGAGTGGTGGAACAACCCCCGTTGAGTTTTTTGAACAACTCAGTCAGCAAGAACTCGATTGGGCGAAAGTGACCGTTATCTTAGTTGATGAACGCTGGCTGGCAACAGACCATAAAGACAGTAATGAAAAGTTGGTGCGAGATCATTTGATTAAGAATGATGCAAAGCAAGCGTATTTCTTAGGTTTAAAAAACGATTCAGCGTTGCCGAGTGAAGGTATTATGGATTGTGAAACTCAGCTACGAACTCAGATTGATCATATTGATGTCGTTGTTTTAGGAATGGGCACCGATGGCCATACAGCATCTTGGTTCACCGATTCAACTCAGCTGGCTGCATTGCTAGATAGTGAAACTTCTGCTTGGTGTTTGCCTGTTGAAGATAGTTTCTTGCCTCAGCCACGAATGAGTTTAACTTGGCGTTTTATGAAACGTGCCGAAAAAATCTATTTGCATTTTACGGGCGAAGAAAAAAATAAAGTTTTTGCACAAGCATGCAAAGAAACAAGTGAACAATTACCTGTTTCGCATATATTGCACCAAGATGGCATCAACATTAATGTTTATCGCACTCAATAGTTGTCAAAACGAGTAAGGATTAATCATGCACTCCATTGTAGAAGCGGTTACTGAAAAAATTATTAATCGCAGTCGTGACAGTCGAAAAAAATACCTAGATTTAATTGCCGCAGAAGCTGAGCGTTTACAACAGCAGCCTGCGCGTCACGGTATTAGTTGTACTAATTTAGCGCATGCCATCGCGGCTGAAGATCATGATGAAAAAATGATCTTAAAACAAAGTCATCGAGCCGCTAATATTGGCATTATTAACGCCTATAACGACATTCTTTCAGCGCATCAGCCATATAAAGATTATCCACAGCAAATAAAATCTCATTTGGCTGAGCTTGGTCACGTTGCTCAAATGGCGGCGGGTGTGCCTGCAATGTGTGACGGTATTACTCAAGGCCAGTCGGGCATGGAGCTGTCATTATTCAGTCGTGATACCATAGCTTTAAGCACCGCGATTGGCTTGTCTCACGATGTGTTTGATGGTGTCGTACTATTAGGTATTTGCGATAAAATTGTACCGGGTTTACTGATGGCTGCGTTACGCTTTGGTCATTTACCTGCTGTGTTTTTGCCGTCTGGGCCGATGGCGTCCGGTATTACTAACTCAGCGAAAGCAAAAACGCGGCAGAAATTTGCAGCGGGTGAGGTAGGCAAGGATGAACTACTGGAATCAGAATTAAAATCTTACCACAGTGCAGGTACGTGTACCTTTTATGGCACGGCAAACTCAAACCAAATGTTATTAGAAATAATGGGGCTGCAATTACCCGGCAGTTCTTTTATTCATCCAGAAGATCCTTTACGTCCCTTATTAAATCAATACGCCTTAGAGCAACTAACTCAGCACACAGCCATTGAACAAGATTATATTCCACTGGGTCAGATGTTGAATGAAAAAAGTTTTGTGAATGCCATCGTTGGATTATTAGCCACAGGCGGCTCAACCAACCACAGCATTCACTTGGTTGCGATTGCTAAAATGGCTGGCATTATTTTGGACTGGCAAGACATTTCAGAGTTATCGGATGTTGTGCCGTTATTAACCCGTATTTATCCAAATGGTGAAGGAGACGTTAATCACTTTCAGCAAGCGGGTGGCATGGGATTTTTAATTCGTGAACTATTAGACGAAGGTTTATTGCATAAAGACGTGCAAACTTTATTAGGCAAAGATTTATCGGCTTATTGCCAAGAGCCTTATTTAGTGATTAAAACCCTTGAAAATGGCGATCAAGAAGCACAACTTGCATGGCAAGACGTTAATAAAGAAAGTTTAAATCTAGATGTGCTAGCCCCAGCCCATGCGCCGTTTATGCGCGAAGGCGGTCTTAAATTATTGAGTGGGAATATTGGCCGCGGCTTAATTAAAATATCCGCTGTGCCTGAGTCACGCTGGTATACCAAAGCGCCGGCAAAAGTATTTACCGATCAAGCATCCGTTCAGCAAGCTTATCAAAGAGGCGAGTTAAATTGTGATTGTGTGATCGTGGTTAAATTCCAGGGGCCTAAAGCGAATGGCATGCCAGAGCTGCATAAGCTCATGCCAGTTATGGCGAACTTGCAAGATGCAGGGTTTAACGTCGCTTTATTAACCGACGGTCGATTGTCGGGTGCGTCGGGTAAAGTTCCTGCTGTGTTGCATCTTTGCCCTGAAGCTTTATTAGGTGGAGCGATCGATCGTATTCGCGAAGGTGACATCATTGAAATAGACGCGCATAAAGCAAAAGTGATTAATCATAGTGACGACCCTGCTGCATCGTTAACAAGTGCTTCAATAGCTGAAGGTTTAGGCAATGGTATGGGATTAGGCAGAGAACTGTTTAGCTTGTTTAGAAAAAACACTACCCCTGCAGATCAAGGGGCGCTTTCGTTAGGCTGGACAGACATTGAATAGTACAAAGGAATAGTAAGTACACAAGGATTAGGAACAAATAACATGACACAGCTTGATACATGGTTAGCCAATACCAAACCCTTAATACCCGTCATCGTAATTGATGATTTAGTACATGCTATTCCAATGGCGAAAGCCTTGGTCGCAGGGGGGGTCCATTTATTAGAAGTTACGCTTAGAACCGAAGCCGGGCTCGCCGCGATTAGCGCGATTAAAAAAGCTGTTCCAGAAGCTATTGTTGGTGCAGGAACCGTTTGCACTGCCGACGATTTTCAAAAAGCGATAGATGCCGGTGCACAATTTATAGTCAGCCCAGGCCTTACCCCTGAATTAATTGAAAAAGCCAAACAGGTAAAGCTCGACGGACAATGGCAGGGCGTTTTCTTGCCAGGCGTAGCAACCGCCAGTGAAGTAATGATCGCAGCACAAGCAGGAATCACCCAGCTAAAGTGCTTCCCCGCCAGCGCAATTGGCGGCGCTAAATTATTAAAAGCATGGTCTGGACCGTTTCCTGATATTCAGTTCTGCCCGACGGGTGGTATTAGCAAAGATAACTATAAAGAGTACCTTGGGTTGCCCAATGTTATCTGCGCAGGTGGTAGTTGGTTAACTGAATCGAAATTGCTAATTGAAGGAGATTGGAATGAAGTGACAAGGCGAGCCAGTGAGATTGTTAAACTGTCTGATATTTAAACAACTATACTCATAGGAGGCGCGCAAAGTACTAGCAGTGTTCTAACAAACTGATTTTAAACTGGTTTCTTTGTTTTATTAGTGCCTAAAGGTGCAAAAATATCTTGCATGGTGAGTATCAATTTATTAGACTGCACTCACTTTAGGACTATAGCTCAGTTGGTTAGAGCGCTACCTTGACATGGTAGAGGTCCCCAGTTCGAATCTGGGTAGTCCTACCAAAGAATTCCTTTGTTAAATCAAGCGCTTAGAGCCCAATTTAAAGATTGGGCTTTTTTGTATCTGCTCTAAAAATCTCCTCTGTGCCCAGATTGTGCCCACTTCGTGCCCAAAGCCATTTTTTGTATTTCTCAAATAAGCCGTTTATGAGTATTACCCTGATATGGACACACGAAATTTCTGACTTTTTATGAGTATTACCAATCAATGGTAAAGGTCGTAACAAAGACTATAAATGTGCCCGAGCATTATCAGGATTTGGGTACTAAGGGTACAAAAAGTGATCTGGTATTGCTCAAGCCTTGGCTAAGAAATTATATTATTTTTAGTAAGTTAGATACTGGATTTAAGGTGGCTTTGGGCACAATTTTGGCACAGATAATTTCTGATTATTTATTATAAAATAAATTAGCAAAAAATGAGTATTACCATAATTGGGGAGTCGGGTTCATGGGAGCGGCAGGCACGTCGGTATTAATCCCTTTTTAACAACGTACAAGCAGTCTTAAATAAGTACTTTTCTCAAATATTGAAGACTCTTTAAATATCGTACATTTAGCGTAAATATTGCTATTATGAATGGTAAGAATTGAACAGTTTAAGGAGTCCGCTATGGTTGGTCCGCGCATAGGTTAATTACTTCTACATAACCTTGATCCACTGAAACAGCTAGCTGTATTATTTAAGTATATTAATGGAGTGTGTCTAATGAATATTATCCTTGGTACAACTACTGCGTTACTGCTAACCCTTATAGTCGCTTATGTAGCTTTACATAAGAACAAAAAGGAAGATGACGCAAAGCTCAAATAGAGAGTCGTTATCTCCGATCTACTTTATAGGCTGTTCGTAAATCGGCTAAAACAAGAAAAGTATTTTCTAGCGATGATGCAGCACTAAAAGTCATTTTTTTAGGACCGAAACGGCCTCTAAAAAATGGACGATGCCGATAAGGAATTGGAAACCTGCGTTGAATCGTTTCATAATTGAGTTTGAAGAGTAGTTAGCTCCTCATATTTGGCGGTAAGTAAACTCAAACATCGACTACAAAAACTCTTCAAATATTTTACGCCAATCAAGGCCTTTCTAACGACTCGAGTGGTACACTGATGAGTTAAACTCGTTCTTAGAAAGGAATGTCATCAGAGTCATCAGCATTACCAAAAGTGTTATCAAAAGAGTTTTCTTTCTTAACGGGTTGGTTTATCAGCGTGTTTCCGGTGCCATAAGTTGCTACTTGTGTAGCGCTATGTGTTGAAGCCTTAAAGTTATTAGGGTTATTTGTAGCAGTAGTACCTCTAAAGTCGTCAATATTGTTATCTCGGACTAGTTTCCTATCAAGCATGGTCATTTCATTAGCAATGATTTTAGTGCTGTAGCGCTTAATACCGTCTTTTTGATACTCATCAGTGCGTAATTTTCCTTCAATGTAGCACTTAGAGCCTTTTTTAAGGTATTGGCAAATAATCTCCGCTAGTCGGCCAAAGGCTTCTACACGATGCCACTCGGTTTTTTCCACTATTTGCCCCGTGTTTTTATCCTTATAGCCTTCATCCGTGGCTAGGCTCATTGAGCATACTGCATTTCCGTTTGGTAAGTACCGCATTTCAGGGTCACGCCCTAGCGTGCCAATTACGATTGCCTTATTAATGCTGCCTCGTGCCATTTTTACTCTACCTGTAGGTTGTTTTGTTCACTAAATATTTTTAACACAGCATTTCAAGATGGTTGCCGATTAACACCTTCAGCTCGAAGCTGTTAAAGGTCGCACTGTGTTCAAAATAGATAAACGTCGCTAAAGGCATCGAATTAACAATTAGTTAAAATATATTCCCCATTTTGTTAATTCTGATGAATAACACCGTTTATCTATATGTAACAACGCATAGACGGCTTTAAAGCCACTCATTAGGTAGCAGGAGAATAAACATGGCATTTGAAAATAGCATCGCAACAACTTATGAACCCCGTACTAACTGGGTGGCGAAACCGTTAAATAAAACAGGGGATCTAGAAGGCTGGCTTTCAAAAATGAATAGAGCCTGTCCTAACCCCGTATTAGGCGAGATTGTTTGGCTTAAAAGCAGTTATGGAAGCACTTCTTATAAGGCTATGAAGTTCAGGACAAATGGAGATGTGATTTGGCAAAGAGGAGAGGTTATTCGGGAGATAAAAGAGGTTGTAAATCATTAAATGACCTCGAGTAAGTTCATTAGTATATGGTTTTCTCATGAGACTACCTATTTAGACGTTTTTTCCGCCATAATGTTTATTGATAAGAATAGCCCTGTGAATCGATTGAGGGCATGTAAGCAAGCGCATATCAGGACAAGGAATGTAATGGGTACTAATAATCAAGAAATTGCCAAATATCTATTATTGATTAAGAAGTTAACGAATATAAAAATCAAAGACCCGTATCATCAAGATCTAAAGGATGACGTCGTCCAAGACGTATTTCTAAAGCTGTATAAAACAGACTTTTTTAGTACTAATGATCTTAATACCAGTGAAGATAATAATAGGCAAATTAATGGCTACATTGTTAAAGCTATAAGATCTTGTTACATGGATCAGCTTAAGTTACGAGGGATCAATCGTCGTTTAACCAAGTCAGAGGCGTCTGGCAATCGGTATGAAAGTATCCAAACTCAAGCAATAGATGATACTGATGAGGATAACTTTATTTCCTCACCTACCGAAGGCCCTGACCAATATGTATTTATTAGGGAAGCCTATAGCTGGATAGAGAGTTGCTTTAATTCGGCATCTTCTGATATGAAAGATACCGTCAAAAGAAGCTTTTTTAACGCGGCCTTTTGGGAGTTTGATAACTATGGATTGCCTATGAAAGAGCTAGCAATATATTTGGGCTATAAATCATCAAACCTAACCCAAGAATTAAAGCGCTTCACTGAGAAGGTATCATTGTGCACGGGTCCTCACGGTATTCTTATCAACAACCCTCATGAACAAATACAATTCCTGCGTGAGCAGTTAGAAAATGCAGAGACTGCCTCATGAAAAAAACAGATATAACTCGTGAAGTGTTAGAAATGCACACGGAGAATCTTTTGCTCAAAGCGATCGACGAAGTGAGTGCTGAGCTTAAAAATGGCGTTCCGGCCGAACTTCAATCAGAGATTGACCGGTTGATATCCAAAAGTAATTCATCAGAAATACCCTCATCTAATAATGTGGTGGCTTTTGCATCTAAAAGGCCACAGAAACAGCTACATACTTTTGGCGAAACAGAGCTTTTAGCGGCTTCAGGTCTATCACTAGCCGATTGGTTTTCGCAGCCTATGAACTTTGTTGGTGCCGGCTTTATTCTCGATATACGCAAAGTATTAGGTACTGAACATGAAGTGGATGTATATCTAACTTCGAATAATAATAACGCAGAAAAGATGACGGATTCACTCGGTTCCTACTTAGGAAAATCAGTTCATATAATCGTATCGAATAATGAAAATGAACTACTTGATGCTGTTCTATATATTGATGAAACAGGTACGGCGGCAGAGGGTAGCGGAAAGCTTATAGAGCAACCGGAAAGTGTAAATGTGAAAGGGGAGATCAGCATCTCTATCGTCATTAACATGAAGGGTAGCGATTAAGAACTTATGACTATTTATATTCTGACCAGTACGGAAACGATTTTAGAAGTCAGTGCTCGCCCTCAAGAAAGTCATTTGGGTGATTCAGCCGCAAAAGGGTTATTAAGCCTTCAACTTAAGCAGCAACTTACTTCAATTTCATTTGAGGAGCAGCAAGGCTACCTCTCAACGGCGGCAACTGCTGCTTATGTATCATTCAATAAACTGGATCAGCGTCATCGTTATAGGGCGAGCATTAATCTAAACCCCGTTAACGGAGACAGTTTTAACTTTGTTCAAGGTAGCAGTAGTAGTGGCCTAGGCTATGCACTTGCACTGTTTCAGGCTTGGTGGGAGACAGTACTGCATAAAACAGACTCCTTCAATAATCCAGTATTCGCTACCGGAGAGATACTTCCATCGGGACAGGTGAGCTCGATTGGCCATCTCAATAAGAAGATCGACTCTCTTTGTCGTTATGTAGAAAATAATCGAAGCTCTATCGATCGTTTCTGCTTTTGTTACCCTAGTAGCAATCACAGCGAGATTTCTGCCGAGGACCGCACAAGAATTCAGATGCTTGGTGGCGTTCTTTACCCCGTAGCTCGTTTACAAGAAGTGTTGGGTAGCTTATTAGGTGATGCCTACAATGGAGATCCGCTTGGGCGATGGCAGCCTTTTAAGGGGTTAAAAAGTTTTAATTACGAAGACAGCGTTAGATTCTTCGGTCGAGTTAAGGATACCGACCGTCTATACGATGATTTACAGCAAAATAGTGGGTTATTGATTGTATCTGGACCAAGTGGGGCAGGAAAATCATCACTAATTAAGGCGGGGTTAATTCCGAAGCTCGAGAAGTATAATCAAAACCTTCATTGGGCCTATACCACACCCAGTGATATATCGAGTTCAGGTGTTCTTGATTTTGTACTAAGACAATTTATTATTGCATGGTCCCTGGCATCTAAAGGGATTTCACTTGATGATCTTGAAAGGGCTTTTGAACAGTCTATAGAGAGTGGAGTCGCACTGTTAGCCTCGCATATTACTCAGGAAAGCCCTCGCTGCTTATTATACTTTGATCAATACGAAGAAGTGTTTAGCCAGGCTGATCAATCCATTGAAAATATCACTCAGAATCTAAAACTAATCGATGAGCTTTCAAAAAAGATAGAAAACCTAGATATAGTATTGGCACTCAGGAATGAATACCTTGGAAGATTATTAGACAATCAGGCTTTTCGCTCCCCAATTATATCGAATGTAACATCTCAATTATCGAGCAACTCATGGTATGACATTGTCCATGAACAGGCAGCCTTTTCGGGGATAGAATTCGAGAGAGATGATAAAGAACAAACACTCGATAGCATTATAATTGAAGAAGCATTACAGACCCCTTTTGCACTTCCAATGGTTGAGTTTCTTCTTGAGCAACTGCATTTAAATGCGATAGATAAGAGTAATGGCCAAAAGATACTGTCCTTTAGCGATTATGAAACATTAGGAGGCTTGTCTGGTGCGATCGCCTATAGGGCTTCAGAAGTGCTCAGTAAAAGTAATTTCTCTGAACAGGCTAATTCACTATTTTCACACTTTGTTGGCTTAAATAGTGATCATCTACCCTTCGGCAAGCAAGTTTTCCTATCCGAGGTCGAGGTGAATGATCCTGAGCTTTACGGACTTATCCAAGACTTTATCAATGCCAATATCATTGTCAGTTATAGAAATAGCGCTAATGAACCCGTAGCTAAGCTAGCTCATGATAGCTTGTTTGAATATTGGGATACCTTGAAACAATGGGTAGGCACTTACACCGATTATTTAACTTGGCGGTATAGTATTGATGGCCAATATACACAATGGAAAAAGGATAAAGACAAAGCCGGTAGTGGGAAGTATTTAATTACCGATAAGCGCTTATTAAAAGAAGGACATTCTTATAAAAAAATAAAGTCAATTAACGAAAGTTCTATTGCAGAATATGTAAACCTTTCGCTTAGACGATCACGGAAAATATTAGCTAGTTATATTTCAGTAATATTTCTCCCTCTTCTAATTGTTAGCTTATACCTATTTGATGACTCAAGAGTTAAGAGTTATTACTATTCATCTATAGGTGAGAAGTGGAGTATTCCTTTTGGTATTGACGAATTATCAGAAAACGAGGTCAGGCATAGAGTTTTCAGTTACCGCCTAGATTATCAAGGTGGAGCTTTAATAAAGCTAACCCATCAAAATGGATTCGGGGCGCCAACAGCTGACCTAGCAAGAGAGAATGAAGCCTCATGGAAGTATAAATATACTGATAAAAAGAAATTACTGTCATTGAAATCTTTCAGTAACGTGGGAAGTGTAATGAAAGTCACTAACTACGAATTTGATGGTGATACTGCCATCGCTTCATTTAACCAGAGGTTTGGTAAAGTAAAGTTAAATCAGATTAGTAATAATCTAAGAGTAATGTCTTTTAGTAAAGGTGTTGCTGAAAGATATCTTTCAACTAATTCAGATATATCAAGAAATTATCTTACTTATGATAGCTCAGGTTTTCTTACTAAAAGGGTTTTTCAAAATCCTTATGGAGTTAACACTTCAAATAATAACGAAACTTATGGTTTCGGATATACGTATTATGAAAACGGTAGAGTATCTTCAAAATATAATATTAATTCCATAGGCGGTAAATATCATAATAGCAGGTCAGCAGTTATAGAATATGTTTATGATGACAAAGGAGTACTGGAAGTAGAAAGAGCTATATATCCAGGCAGTACTCTAAGCTCATTATATATAAGTGATAATTGGGGGAATAGAACCGATATATTACATCCTTCTGGCGAAGACATTGCAAGAACGACAATGGAGATAGATGCATATGGAAGTGTAAAAAAGATATCTACCTATAATGAAGATGGTATTTTAATAGGATCGAAGTTTGGTGTTGCTGTAGTTGAAAAACTTTATGATGATAAGGGGCGTCCTATAGTAGAGTCTTACTTTGGATTAAACTTAAAACCTATTCTGTTTAATAACACTCATGCAAAATCTATTGTGAATTTAGATGATAGAGGGAATATTTTAAGTACTTCTTTTTATGGAATTAATGCCCAGGTTGTTGTTGATGAATTTGGCTGTGAAAAATTATTGTTTGAGTATGATAATAAAAATAATATTATAAAAAAAATCTGCCACGTGCTTGAGGGGGGGTATATGTCAGATCACAAAGGTGTTTCTAGATATGCCTACACTTATGACCAGTTTAGAAATAACACTCAGATTAAAATGTATGGTGTAGATGGTTTACCTGTGACTAATGTAAGAGGTTTTCATAGTAAATCCTTTAAGTATGATGAGAATGGAAATATTGTTAATGAAAGTTTTTATGATGTTAATGGACTGAGTACAGCAATTGCCACTGTCACGCGTACTGAAGTTGCATCTTTATCTTTTAAGTATGATTTCAAAGGTAATATAATAGAGGAGGCATACAGAGATGCCAGTGGTGAGTCTATTGCCGCAGATGGGGCTTATAGATTCACAAATAAGTATGACAATCTTGGTAGGAATACAGAAGCTACTTATCTTGATCTTAATGACAGTCCGGTAATGTCTACTCTTATGGGTTATTCCAAAAAAGTGACTGTGTATGCTCACGGTAAAAGTTTTATAGAGTCTGAAAATTATTATGATGACAAAGGTGATATGGTATTTCCATTTCATGAAGTAAACTCTAATACGTTTTCAGAGTTGAAGCCCATTAATTCATTTCCCCTAAAGATAACTTCAAATTCAGCCGACTCTTTAGTATTTATAGATGATGTTTATGTAGGTAATACCCCTTTAATAAAAGATATTCAATTTGGAATGTATAAGATTAAAGTCGTTAGATCAGGTTATATCTCAGGTGAAAGCACGGTTTACTCCAGTACTACTGATAATGTTTCAAAAAATATTTTGCTAGGTAAGGAGCCGGATCCAGTTTTCGGAGATATACTCAATAGGGCTGAAGCTGGTGATTCTGAAGCACAGAAAGACGTGGGGAATTACTATTTAAATGGTAATGTAGTTACGAAAGATGCAAGCAAGGCCATTGAGTGGTACAAAAAATCTGCTCTTCAGTCCAATCCTAAAGCTATGTTTAATTTAGGGCACTTATATAATTTCGGAATCGGGGTTGAAAAAGACAATAATGTTTCTTTCTTCTGGACTGAAAAATCAGCACAATTAGGATTTCCCCGGGCCCAATATATGGTTGGTAGCAGTTATCTGTATGGATGGTTTGGTGAAAAAAATATTGATATGGCATACCTGTATTTTCTTAAATCTGCAAAACAAGGCAATCCTGATTCTGCAGTTGAAATCGCTTATATGTATGAGAACGGAATAGGAAGAGAGCAGAGCATTTTAAAATCAACCTACTGGTTTAATTTAGCAGCACAGTTAGGCAATGAGGATGCTTACTTTTATCTTGGGAATGCATATTTTGAGGGGTTAGGGATAGAACAAGATTCCGATGAAGCAATGTATTGGCTTGAAAAGGCAGCTAATTCAAAATCTACGTATGTGAATTTGGCATACGCAGCATTAGGTAATATGTATTCTTCTGGGATGGGTATACCCAATAATTATGTGAAAGCCGTTGAGTATTACGAAAAAGCCATTCTTGCTGGTAGTTCCAGCTCTGGATTTTCACTAGGGTTACTGACTATGCAAGGAAGAGGGACTTCAGTTGATGTTGATAAAGCTATCGATTTATTTAGAATTGCTGAAAGAGGTGGAAATGCTAGTATTAGTGCTCAAGCTAAAGAGTGGTTAACAAAATTGGGCTACTATCAAAAAAAATATAGATCAATTAATTAAATGAACTAATGCGAAGCGAAGGTGTTGGCGAAAGAACAGTAGAGAAGATCGATTCGGATTTTTAATAATCTCTCTAAAATGGCATTATTATTTTAATATGGAACTATTTACGTAAGGTTGGGCGCTTGTTTTATGCTTAACCCAATATAGAGTCTAAAAAGTTAGCGCCTTTTAAATGCTTAGAATTACTACGTTCTATATCAAAGGAGGATTTCATTGTTTTTGGTAATATTTCGAATGCATCACTTTTAGGGTAATTAGACCTTGCTAAATATACACAGAATAGTTTAGTCAATGGATCTGACTTATTGACAAAATCTTTAAGTTTACTTAATCTTTTTTTACGGTTATTTAAATGCTGCATGTACTTATTATTAACAGAGCTCTGCATTTTCTTATTGTTAATCTCTGGTAAATAAATTTTTTCAAAGTTAAAAGTCCGGAGATTATTTTTTTGATCTAGTATAGTGGAACTTTTATTTTTTTAATATTCATTCATTAAGGCTATTATACTATGGCTTTTATCAGTAGCGTCTTGAAAGTTTTTACAGTAAAATTCTTTGTTATTTAAATGTTGTTTAGTATTTTCAACTACAAAATCTAGAAAAGTCTCTTCTATTTTAAATGCAGTATCAATGCTATGAATTTGAACTTTATATTCTACGCTATCATTAAATTTAGAAGAGGCTTCTTTCATACTATCATTAATACTTTTTAGAAGTTTGAAGAAAGACATGGTTAATCCTTATGTGACACTATTATTAAACTTTACTTGATTATACTAAATACTTTCAATATTTGGCTTCGTATGCAGTAACTCTATCAAATTAATCAAGCTACTTACGTTCGATTAACAAAGAATTACAAGCTATCCTTACAGTTTTAATTCTAGATTCATCTATTTGAAACAGATGTTTAATTAAATTTAGTAAATTTCCACATCACGCTCTAAGTCGAAAATTAATACGTAAGCGGTCATTCCACGACGTCTTTTAACGCCTATTCTCGCGCGTTATTCTAGCCCCTCAGCATTCATCAGATTGAGGTTAAAATGACAACACTAGATCGCACCGCCAAATCACCCCGCAGAACCCCAGAGCAATGGACCGCTAGCGTTACGAATTTCTTGGAATCCGGATTATCAGCCCCCAAATTTTGCAAACAACAAAATATCTCATACGCCAGTTTTAGCAAATGGCGACAAAGGCTAGCCACCAAAAATATCGACCAAGCGTTTAAAAGTGATCAACCGGCCTCATTTATTGATGTGAGTTCGCTGATGAATGAAAGTACCCACTGGAATATCACCTTAAAGCTGGGTAACGGTGTTGAGCTTATATTGAATCAAACCTGATGTTCTTACCTGAGCCCAATGTACAGATTTGGTTGTACCCACAACCCACCGACATGCGTAAATCTTTTAACGGCTTATGTACATTGGTGGCGTCCAAGTTAAAAGACAGCCCCACCAGTGGTGCCATGTTTGTATTTATAAATCGTCGTAAGACCCATATCAAAATATTGTATTTTGATGGTTCTGGATTTTGCATCTGGTTTAAGCGCCTTGAGCAAGGACAGTTTAATTACGACGAAAATACTTCCAACAAGCAGCCACTAGATTGGCTGCAACTCAAATTATTATTAGAGGGTATTAAGGTTAAAGAAATACGCCAATACAAGCGCTACAAACACCCCAATAAAAATTCATCATGGTATAATATTAACCATGAAACAAACGCACTCCACCAATAAAAATACAATCGATACGTCTGTTGCCAACGAGCAAAAAGCAGGCGTATTGGTGGATGAAAATACTCGATTAAAAGAAGAAAATCAGTCTCTTAAAAATCGTGTGGCGTGGTTTGAAAATCAAATGTTTGGGCAGAAATCTGAGAAGCGCATAGTTGAAAATCCTCTCCAGGGTAATCTTCTCGGCGTTCCTGTTATCACTGAGCCTGAAAAACCTGCCATAAAAAAAGTGGCGGAATATGAACGGGGTAAAGCCAAGAAGAATCGTCCTGATGATTGCACTACCGATACGGGTTTGCGTTTCAGTGACGAAGTCCCTGTCGAAGTAATTAACATTACCCCGCCCGAGCTGATCGGTTCTGACGCAGATCAATATAAAATAATCGATATTAAAATCACACGTAAACTGGCTAAGTTACCTGCCAGCTATGTCGTGCTTGAATATCATCTGCCTGTGATTAAAAAAATTGACAGTGGTGATGTTCGTACCACCCGCATGCCGGATCAGGTTCTGGATAGCAGCATAGCGGACGTGAGTTTACTGGTCGGTTTACTTATTGATAAATTTTTATATCATAATCCACTGCATCGTCAGCATCAAAAACTCACCCATGCCGGCATCACTGTAGCCCGCTCCAGTCTGACCAATTGGGTTAAACGCAGCATTGAGTTATTGCGCCCCATCGTGCAAGCCATGTTGAATCACGTTTTAAAAAGTAAAGTATTGGCCATGGATGAAACGCCCATTAAAGCGGGTAGAAAACACCAAGGGAAAATGAAACAGGCTTACTTTTGGCCCGTTTATGGTGAAGATCATGAGGTGGTATTTACCTTTAGTGAAAGCCGAGGTCAGCAGCATATTATTGATACGCTCAACCATAAATTCAGCGGCACGTTAGTGACTGACGGCTACGCCGCCTATGCCCGTTACGCTGAAAAAACCGACGGTATTATTCACGCGCAATGCTGGGTGCACAGTCGCCGTTATTTGGTAAATGCAGAAGAAAGTAGTCCGCAGGAAGTAGCGGTCGTACTCGAAATAATCGGCCAACTGTATCAGTTTGAAAAACGCATAGTCGAAACAAAATTAAGCGGAGATAAAAAGCGTCAGTATCGTTTAGAAAATAGTAAACCATTAGTAGACGAGGTATTTTCTTGGCTAGATGAACAATGCCAACGCCATGATTTAACCCCCAAACACCCATTAACCAAAGCCATTAATTATCTACAAGCACGAGAAACGGAACTGCGTGTTTTCTTAGCGGATCCAGACGTGCCGATGGACACCAATCACTTGGAAAGAGAAATTCGGCCCATCCCTTTAGGAAAGAAAAATTGGATGTTTTGTTGGACCGAATTGGGTGCCGAGCATGTTGGCCTAATTCAAAGTTTAATCAGCACCTGTAAATTACATGATATCAATCCACACACGTATTTAACCGATGTACTGCAACGTGTGAGCTGTCATCCTGCCAGTAAAGTTGAAGAGTTGACACCGAGAGTTTGGAAAGAGAAATTTGCAGATGAACCAATGCGATCAGTGATTTATAAAACGGTCAATGACGTGGTGGAATGACCGCTTACATTAATACTTCTAGCTCTTTTATGTCGTAATATTCTGTAATATTGGTCTTTTTAGTTTTAGTAGATGGTAGATCACCTAAAACATCAGCAAGGGTTAATTTTTCAGTTGAATTACTATCAAAACTTGGGACGTAACTGTCTGCATCAAGTTTATGTGGTTTCAGGCTTTTCATTGCGAAGTAGGTTTTCACAAACGACTTTGTTTTATTGGGGTCGTAGTCTATGTCAAAGTCATCAAAGCATTTTTTCACATACCAGTCTAAATGGTTTAGCAGGGTAAGGTCGTTAATATCCTGAAAGAAGAATAACCAGCCATAGGGCTTGTTGTTATATAAGCAGCCGGTAATTTTTAAGTTTAATGTATGGCAAAGCTTACTGTTTATGTCTTTGCTAAGATTATTTGGGTTTTTATAAGTATCAGTAAAAACTTGGCGGATACGTTTGCGCAGCTTTTCAACACTGCTTTCTCTAACGCTAATTTGGTCACCCAAAAAGCTAAAGCCTAAGTATTCCAAAGTATTTTTGCCTAAACAACCATGTTCGGATTTGCCAGGGACTTTAGTTGAATGCAAAACCAATTTTAAGTCATTAGTTTTCTGCTGAATTTCTGAGTGAATAGCAGTAACGTCAGAGTGTTTACACAGAATTAAAATATCATCGACAAATCGAAAGTACTTAAAGCTGTTACGGTGTTTGAAGCTCTTATCAACTTCGTTAAGGTAAATCGCTGCTAGTAGGCTGGATATCGATAATCCTTGAGCTATGCCACATTCGGAGCGGTTTAACACTTTTTTGAGTACTGAAAACGCTGTTTTATCTTCCACACGTGCTTGAAGCTTTTTCAGTAATATCTCATGATCTAAACTGGGAAAAAAGTTTTTCACATCCAGCTTGATAAACGCATCAAACTGTCCGTCTTTAATCGTATTAATAATCTCAGCCACATTGGCTTTTACCGTGAGCTGATAAGGCTTTAAGTCTTCTTGAAATACCTCGCTGAGGTAGCTGTTTACCGCACTTAATACTAAACGGTCTCGAACGGTGGGTATGTAAACGGCTCTAGGAGGAGAAAACTTGTTTTTTAGAATGAGCTTTTCATTAAAGCGTGAAAAACGATAACTCATGTTGGTGATTTTTCGTTGAATTAGCTCTATTTCACTGTCTAAAGAATCTTCGAATTGCTTAGGTGAAGTGCCGTCAGTGCCGGCTGCGCGGCTCTTTAGTATTCTATCGCGGAACCGCTCTTTAAGTGATTCGGTTAAAAAGTATTTCTCGAATGACACTAGAGCACTCTTGCGTAAGTGAATATTAATAATAAGGGTGGGTTCATTTAATTAACCGAACAATGCCTAAACACACTTTATATTGTGGTTTAAGCGTGTCGAAACAGCATATCTCTCATATATCTAAATATTCAAGGTGATGCAAAAACTACTATCATTGCCTTTTGACTCATAGCCAAAAAGCCTACATAACTCATTATAAGTCATGCAAATGAACCCGTGTAGGAATATACAATTGCAAAGTAATCTCGTCAAGCTACATCAATCCAGTTCAGATTGCCTAGTTGTCCAAACTGTTATGGGCAGGTTGTGGAATGTAATGACGCTCTTTAAGCGCGCCAGGTGCTTCTTGTCGTTTTTATTTTCTACTATTAACAAAATCCCCGCTTGCTTGCCTGTCATTTTTGCATAATGCAAAGACTGGCCTACGGCTTCTGCCCATTTACGAGAAAAATCAACCTCAATAGCATAGTCATCTGTCAGGCAGTCACATCGTGTTTTGTCTTTAAGGATAACTTCTACTTGGCCATCTTTTTGTTCACACCAGCGTTGCTGATACCATTTTTCATTGATATTTTCTGGAATGCTGCAGCTTGCCATCAATAGGGTAAATGGAAGTATTAAAATCATGTTATTAAATATCATCGTTGTCTCTTCTTAATGTTGCAAATTAGGTAATTCAGCATTGAATTGACGATTGAGTTTGGGAATAATCATAAAATCAACCCTTCGAGATAAGTCAGTAGAAATATGACCATTAATATAAACTGGTTTAGAGGACGCTAAGGAGCTATAGTCAAATCTGGTGTACAGAATATCAAGCAGCATCCTGATCCTGTTGTTCTTGTTTGATGCCATCACGAAATTTCACACCCGTAATCACATCCGCTAATAAATTATAACCTCGTAATCTGTGCCACCGTTTCTGAGCCGTTTCCATTAACTTCAATACCATCGCTAACGTCGTTACTCGACTGCCACAATTTTTACTTTTTGTTGTTCTTAACCGCACCGTCGCAAAAACAGATTCTATCGGATTAGATGTACGTAAATGGCCCCAATGCTCAGCAGGAAAATCATAAAATACCAACAAGGCTTCTCGATCTTTTTCAAGACACCTCATCGCTTTCGGGTACTTAGCTTCAAATAATTTAACGCAATTTGTCATGCTTTTATTGGCTTCTTCTTTTGTTTCAGATTGCCAAATTTCATGCAGTGCGCTTTTTACTTTTGGTTGCATCGCTTTAGGAAACTTAGCGAGCACATTCGCTGTCTTATGAACCCAGCAACGCTGCCCTTGTGTCGTTGGCCAGCACTTAGAAAGCGCTTTCCAAAAGCCTAAGGCCCCGTCTCCGACAGCAACTTTAGGCTCGATGCTTAAGCCTCTTTGCTTTAGGCCGAGTAATACTTCAGACCAGCTTGCCTCTGACTCTCGATAGCCATCACTCACGGCGATGAGCTCTTTATTTCCCAGCTCGTCCGAGCCAATGATCACCAGCAAGCAGACTTTATCATCCATTCTTACATTGCAATAAACGCCGTCAGCCCAAACATAAACATAACGCTTTTTACTTAGATCTCTTTTCTGCCACTGGGTGAAATCAGCCTCCCAGCTTGTTTTCAACCGGCTGATTGTAGCAGCCGAAAGGCCTTTCGCTTCCTCTCCCAATAGGTGCTTTAGCGACTCACTAAAATCACCCGTTGAAATGCCGCGCAAATAAAGCCACGGTAAAAACTCTTCAATACTTTGGCTGCGTTTTAGATAAGGCGGTACAAGTGAGCTGTTGAATTTTATGCCATTATCAGTACGGTCACGCACCTTAGGAACTTTGATATCAATATCTCCTAAGCCTGTTTGTATAGTTCGCTCAGGAAGGTAGCCATTGCGCACCAGGCCAGTCTTTCCATCTTCTGTTAATAACCCTTTATGATCGGCTAAAAGCTGTTGAACTTCGGTTTCAATCGCTTGGGCTAACAACTGCTGCGCGCCTTGCTTTAAAACTTGTTGTAATAAGTCAGTTGGCTCTGGTTTATGTAGCTGAGAAATATTATTATCATTCATGCAGTGTACTCCTTTTGGTTGTTGATCCGCCAAGATCAATCAACAGGATACGCTGCTACTTATTTACCCGATACACCAGAAATGATCATACCTCGACGCTAAGCCATTTGCATGAAAGTATTTCTCTAACCATTCGCGATTAAGAAAAATCTTTGGATCTTCTAATAGATAACAAAATGATAATACATTGATGGCCCTTTGCTGTGATAATTCAATATTGTTAATAAAACTATTTTCCCAACTCGTGTGCTTATTCCAACCTTTAGATGTGTGTCCTTCAACTTTGACTTCTTGAATACCGTCAATAAATTCATCTTGTACAAGGAGTCTAATGTAGCGTGGACAAAATTCTTTTAACACATCCTTAAAATCATTAGGTATTTTGGTACTACCTAATAAAAAAGGGGCGTGGAAGCGCACCACATTGTCATCGGTTATTTGTGCTTTCCAGCGCGCCAAATCATGATCAAACTCAGCGTGAAGTGCCGTATTTATGGTTTTCGTGAAGGTCATGTGGCTTTGTTCAAGTTGAGCCAAAAAAGCAATTGAGATAAACATAAAAACCATCATCAATGCAGACATCATGTCGGCCAAGCCCATAGAGGCACTTTTGTTCATTATCTTAACTTCCCGTTAGCGACACCGATCAGTGTAGTAATATTATCTTCTGCGAGTTTTACTGAGTCTTTGATATGTTTATTCACGTTACTTACGCTTGAACTTAGGCTGGCAGCAATCTCACTAGAGTGCCCTTGAAAGGTTGAAGTAATGGAATGAATATCTTCTGTTTGACCTTTTAACTCGACGGCGTGGCTGTTCAGTAATCGAATAAATGACTCTCCCTGTTTGTTCAGAGAATCCAGTTTTCTATTCTCAATCGCCTCAAAATCGGCCAAGCGTTGCATCGTTAATTCGTGTTGCTTTTTGGTGGCCTCTTGCTGATTTTCAATCATTGAAGTGTACTCTTCTTGCCAAATTACGAGCTTATTAAACGCTTCGTTTAGAGCTTTAAAGTTGTCACCAAATTGATTTTCAATGTTGCTATTAAAATCACCAACCACTTCTTTTAACGCTTTTATAATTTCCTCACTGGAACTCTCGGCAAGGTTAGCAAGTGACGTTTTTAGTATGTGATTATTAGCTTCTTGAAGCACAATTAACTTATCTAGGCTACTTACTTCTGAATCAGGCTTTCTAAGTGATAAAATAATAGAAGCAGAAATGCCTACTGCAGAGGTAATGAAAGCCATTTTAAGACCATCAATAAAGGTAGGGATTGAGCCTGAAATATTGGATGCATCAAAATGATACAAGCTAAAAGTGATACCCACGAAAGTGCCCAAAATACCAATACTTACACACTCATTACGGTAGTTTTGGTTTCTCACTAAGCTTGCTAGGAACAATAAAGCAATGATGCTGATGAAGAGTATACTAATGTTGGTAATCATAAGGATTCCTGTCTTTTTATTTTGTAAGCATGATCAAGATGCATAAATAATGAGTTTTGTGAGTTGACGAGTTTTGAATAAACAGTACGGTATTTAATGCTCAAGTGCTTAATATCCAGATTCTTGATCTCTTGGGCTAAGTTCTCTAGTTCGACCTTACGCTGAGGGTACTCTGAGAAAAGAACTTGATTTCTTTTAGATGCCAATCCGACCTTCATTTTCAAACCCTTAAGTTGTTTCGTGTAAGAATGCATTAGCTGAATCAGTTTATTCTCTTCGTCCTTTAAGCTGTCTTCAGAGCGAGCCTTGCCATACACTTTTGAATTAATCACCTTTGATAAAACCAGACCTATTAAAAACAATGGAATGCCAAATCCTGTTAATGATAAAAGCAGCCCGACTAGCCACATAAATAATGAAGCAATACCAATACTGACCAGCTTCTCCTCTATTTGGGTTGAAATATCATTTTGTAGAATCGCCCCTTCGATTTTTTTGCAATGCTTGAGTACGTGGTCAACAAGCTGCTTTGTGCTTTGCTGTTTATGTTTGAGTATTTCAAGTTCCATTATTAGCGTCATCTTTATATTTATTGATGATTTTCTGAGATCTTGTTAATAAAACAGGTGCAATATTCTTATGATTAACTTGTTTTGACTGGGGCCGTGATTTAAATGCTTTAAGCACAATGCAGATGTGGGTTATAGCAACCATTATCATTAACCACTTTATTAATTTAAATACGAGAACCTCACCGTCAAAAAATACGGTTTCAAAGTCAGCGTATATCACTAACATAAGAACGTAAGAAAAAGCGACAATGAACAAGCGCTTTAAGGATTTTCTGTTGGCTTTTAAAAATGCCCAAAGAAGTAGGGGGCTAAGTAAACGAAGCATTACCCTAGTAACTCCAAAAGCACTGCAAAGCCAATAGACCCCGTGGCAAGCCCTTTGGCGAATTCACGCTGGGTTTTAATTTCCTCAGCAAGCAACTCATCCATTTCTTCTGGGGTGATATCATCTGGTGAAACATCATTATCTTGAAGCTCTTTCAATACAGATTTTTTAGCGTTCTCAAGAATGAACTGATCAAATTGCGCCTTACTTTTGCCTTTAAGGTTCTTTAATTTTTCTAAAAATATAGACATGATAAATTCTCAATTAATGTGTATTACAGGGATCGTCGTATTCTAAAACTCTACTTTCGTAGATCAGGTCAAGATTGGTTTTTGCATCGGGATCTCCTTTTGCATTGGCCATTTCCAAAAATCTGACCGCTGTGGGTAAGTTAAGTGGAACGCCATCATTACCTTTCAAAAAAAGAATGCCCAACTTCAATATCGCTCAGTATCACCTTGCTCAACCAGAGATATTAACAACGCAATATCTTCGGGTGAGGGGGCGAAGACTGAGACATAGGGCTTCCTTAAGCACTTATGAGGGTAAATGGAACGCTATCGTTATATTTCATAGACTGTTAATTATCTAAACGCATCAAACTGATTGAAATTAACAAGTTGTTGGAAATATATTTTGATCGTAGGTAGGGGTAAAGCATTAGGGAGGGCAATTTAAGCGGGTTTTATATGGTTAGAATTTTGAAGGCGGCACTACAAGGCCAAGGCTTGCCGAAACCGGTTGTTATTTATTACCACTCGGTTTTAAGCGCTCAAAGCGCATTAATCTGGATTATCAGAAAAATGCGCTGATTTATTACTTGCCATCGTCCCAGCTGTTGAGGTGATTTGCTAATATATCACCATGGCATGAAGCTGGGCTGCAAAAGCAACCAAGTCTTTTTCCAGCAAGCTTGTAAACTTCTGATTTGTCGATTTTTATGAATTTTTCATAATCAAAATCATACTTATATTTTCTGATCACCTCGTCTCGTTCATCACCTTCTTCAAACATGCTGTGAGGATTTCCCCAATATGATCCTCTGCCAATGTATTCATACTTAGAGGAGGCTATGTTGTTGAGAATATCAGCATCACGCTTTATGTTAATTACACGTGTAATATCGATTTTAATCACTCTGAGGGGAATGGCATGGTCATTAATATCTCTCACTTGGTCAGAAAAACACTCGCCATCATCGAACACTATTGCATGAGTCATATTGTCTGGTACGGGTGGTAGTGGGCCGCACTCAACCAATGGAATAGACGGAAAATGTTTATTAAAGAAATTATCAATCAGATTGTTGTGATCATTTGGATAAAAAATTGAGATGTTGGACGTGCTGCCAATAATCCTCGAAATTTTTCGATCGAATTTAGTCTGTGAATTAAACTCTTTAGGATAATATATGTATATATTTTTCATATTAAAATAAGTGCCTAATATCCAAGTTCAAATTTAGCTGTTCGTTGAGATAGTTTACTAGTAATCGGCGATGACAGAAGTGAGGTTCATGCTCGCTGCACAAAAAACAACTATTTTCAATGAGTTCAGGCTTTATTATACGTTCAACGTTTCGACGAGAGATTAAGTTTATAAACTTATCTTCGTAAGAATGCCAGGTAATCTCCTTTTTCTTGTACGCGTTTAGCATCTCTTTAGTCGGCGCGAAATCGGGTATATGTAAATAGTCAGCATCGCATAATGTTTCTAAGAAATATTTAAGGTCGTTTTTTTTAGCGAATCCAGATAGCTGAGATACGTTGTTTAATCTCACATCAATTACTGTTTTAATATCGGCATCAATTATATGCTCAAAAAATGTTTTAGCGCTTTTCTGTGTAAATCCAATTGTATACGTTTTCATATTAATAATTATCCATATTTAGAAAATTGTAGCGACAACTTTGTAGCACTTATTATGGAACTCACAGGCTAAACTTATGCACAGTATTGATGCTAGCTCAGGGCGCTGTTCCAATATTTTATTAAATTGTGGGTCTGTAACGGGTAAATTATATTGTTCATTGTTATAGTCAAAAATTGCTCTTTTTTTGCCATCTTCATTTATTATTAAATTGAGGTTTTTAACCTGCACCAAATACAGTGATTGGTCTATTTTTTGTGTACCATTCTGTATGCTTGCATAGGAAACGTGATTTCCTCTACCCCATAGGCTATCTGGTATATCAAGGTAATTTATCAGTTCATGGTTCTTTACACTATACTTCTGTATCCACTGCTCTTTTTGAATTAAATGATTCTCAGGTTGGTTTATCAGCGGTGTATGCTGATTGATTTTTATTTGTATTTTCTGGAGTGGTTTAGTAGGAAATATTCCGTACTTATTTTGTATCTTGGCTTGATCAGAAGAAATCGCCCCTCCATTGATATCAGATACAGGTCTGATCCACTCTTTGGTAATTAGGCACTTTCCTGCAATGCAGTGTTCTCCATGCTTAAATGATTTTGCAAGTACTACGATATCTACGCTGCTTCCTGTGTTTAGTCCTCTATGGAACATATACCACCCCTTAATTGTCTAGTTTCTATTTAGTGATTGAGGGTTCGAGGTGACCGTGTTGAGTAACCTTTAACCCATATTCATTGTTCAAATGACAAAACGCATTGGGAGCAAAGGAATTAACAAGTGAGGTTGAAAATAGTTACTGCGAGGTTGCTTAAAGCCAGGACGCGACTAAATATCTAAATAATGTCGCTAATTACTGTTTTCACTGCCTTAATTCACAAGTCTAAATATCTCTTTTGGTCAGTAAATGGTGGCTGAGCAGATAGAATTCTGCTGTCAAAATCAGTGTTCATAGAAAGTTGCAGCAATACTCATGATTAAGATAGTATTGCCTATGTATAGTGAGGGTTTTGTCTAGTCTTAAGGGCTTAGTTTGCCATGAGTCAGAGTTACACTTATGTGTGCGATGAGCATGATACCTGCATGTCAAATAATTTTAAGAGCATTAACAATCTGTATTAATTTAAAAACCATAACTTTGTTAACTTTCATGATATCGCTGCGTTTAGTTTAAAGTGGCGACTAAATATTGGTTATTTCCTATGGTTTTAATAAAAAAAGGGATATCTATGGTCGCTGGCAATAATGAATTAGGCGTGTACTTAAGCCTAATTAAAAAAATTACGGCTTGGAAAGTTAAAGCGCCTGAGCATAAAGAGTTTAGAGAGGATGTTGCGCAAGAAGTGTTCTTAAAACTCTTAAAACGTAATTTCTTTGATGAATACGACATAAGCGATGCAGAAAATGAAAGAATCATTAACAGTTACGTTATTAAAACAGTGTGGTCTTGCTATATGGACCAACTAAAGCTTCAAGGGATTAACCGAAGGTTAACGAAGTCAGAGGTCGAGGCCTCTGGCGGTCGTTATCAAAATATCGTTAATTCATCTATAGAGGATGTGTGTGACTCAGAAACCGCTATACATGCATTTGAGACACCAGAGCAGCACTTGATTGCCAAGGAGGCTTATCAGTGGATTAAAAACTGTTTCGAATCAGTGTCTCTAGACATACAAAGTGTAGAGCGAAAACGTTTCTTCTATGCAGCGTTTTGGGAGTTTGCTAGTTATGACATGCCGATGAAAGCTTTGGCAGGTCATTTAGGGTATCAGTCGAGTAATCCTACTCAAGAGTTAAAGCGCTTCATTGATAAAGTTACCATGTGCACCCAGCCTCATGGTATTAAGGTTTCAAACCCGCACGACCAAATACAGTATTTACAGGAGCAATTAGAGAGCTCAGGGATTATTCTATGACTAAAAAGGATATAACAAAGGAAATTCTAGCTATTCATGCTGAAGAGACGTTGTCAAAAATAATGGCTGACGTTAGATCAGAAATGGATAATGGAATGCCTGAAGGTCTTAGCTCAGAGCTGGACATGCTATTAAAGAGGGCCAAGGGGGCTTCTGAACAGACACCTAGTAATATTGTTGCTTTTAAACCTAGATCACAGACGAAAATAGTTGATAGCTTTGGGTCCACAGAATTATTAGCGGCTGCAGGTCAATCATTAGGAGATTGGTTCTCTCAACCCATGAGTTTTGGTGGTGCTGGTTTTATTTTAGATGTGCGTCGGGTTATTGGTTCAGAAAATGAGGTTGATATTTATCTCTCTCCGAATAACTCAGATAAAGGAATTATGGAAAAAACTCTATCCGCCTATATGGGTAAATCCGTCGAGGTTGTCATATCGAACAATGGCGAACCTTTACTAGAGGCAAATCTTTATATTGATGAAGCAGGTGGAGCGGCAGAAGGCAGTGGTGTATTAGTTGAAGCCAATAAGTCTAAGGCAGTAAAAGGTAACTTAAGCATTGATGTTGTTATTAAAGGATAGCCCAAAACAGGATGACTAAATGATCTACATCCTAACCAGCACAAAAACCATTTTAAAAGCTGATGTTCGGCCGCAAGAAAGCAAGCAGGGCGATTCGGTGGCCAAGGGGTTGCTGAACCTTAAGCTCAAACAACAACTAACCTCTGAAGCCTTTAGTGAGCAAGAGGGGTATTTAGAGGTGGCTGCTATTGCGGCGTATGTTTCTCTTAATGGTTTAGATCAACGCCATCGCTACCGTGCCAGTGTCAATCTCGTTTCTATGCAGAATGAGGAGTTTAACTTCACCCAAGGGAGCAGCAGCAGTGGTTTAGGATATGCTTTGGCGGTCTTTGACTCATGGTGGCGTCTTGTTATTAAAAAGCCAGGGTGCTTTGAGCATCCTGTTTTTGCTACTGGGGAAGTACTCACATCAGGCCAAGTTAAGCCGATCAGTCACCTTAGCGATAAGATTCGCTCAACCTGTGAATTTGTAAGTACACATAAACCAGGGATTCCTCAGTTTTATCTTTGTTACCCCGAACAAAATACCGGCGATATCAGCGACGTACAACGAGCTGAAGTCGCTGAGTTGGGCGGAATTTTAGTCCCTGTTATTCGGCTACAGTCTTTGTTAGGCACACTACTTGTTGATGACTATGACGGCGACCCGTTAGGCCGCTGGGAGCCTTTTAGGGGGCTTAAAAGCTTCAATTATGAAGACAGCGTTCGTTTTTTTGGCCGTGATGACGATGTTGATCGATTGTATCGGGACTTGAAATCAACTAGTGGCGTATTAATTCTTACCGGTACCAGTGGCTCCGGCAAAACATCAATCATAAATGCAGGTTTAATACCCCGCTTAGAGTCCGAGAATCCTGATTATTATTGGTCAAGTGAAACGTTCTCAGCAATCTCGAAGTCGGGTGGGGTTTTACATTATGTATTAGAGCAGCTAAATTTAGCCTGGCATCTAAAATCAAAAAATATTGCAGTAGATGATCTTCACCGTCAGCTGGTAGCATCCATAACAGGTGGGGTGGATTTTTTAATGAATGTTGTTAAAGAAGATACTCAGCCTTGTTTTCTTGTAATTGATCAACTTGAAGAAATGCTCGCATCCTCGGCGCAGGCTAGTAAAAAAATTATTGTTGAGTTTAAAACGATACAAGCAATAGTGGAGGCGTTTACTTCTTTAGATATTTTACTGGCCATAAAAAGTGAGAGTCTTGGTAGGTTTTTAGACTGTGAAGCTTTACTCGAGCCAGAGATCAGCTCTGTAACGTCACGCTTGTCTGCAGAAAACTGGAAGGCGATCATTCAACAGCAAGCTATATTTTCAGGACTCTCGTTTGAAATAAAATCTGGTGATGCGAGCCTTGATGACTTAATTCTGTCAGAAGCTATTCACACTCAAGACTCACTGTCGATGCTGGGATTTTTATTAGAGCAGCTTTACCAGAAAGCGATTCAACGAGGTTCGAATATGAGCCTCTTGGTATTTTCTGATTATGAACAATTAGGAGGGCTACTTGGGGCTGTAGCTTGCCGTGCGAATGAGTTATTAAAGTCTAATGGTGCTGATGAAGGGTTAGTTTCTGAGTTCTACGAGCTGTTTGTAGGGCAGACACAAGGATCTGGACCTTTTATTAAATCTGTACCAATAACTGTCATCGAACTAGTTCGGCCGCCATTGCGAAAAATCATTAAAAATTTTATTGATTCAAACTTACTTATTTACATAGAAAACTCTGAGCATGAGCCTGCTGTGAAGTTTGTGCATGACAGACTATTGAATAAATGGCCTGAGTTAAAAGAATGGATTGAGCAATCCAGTGATTACTTGCTCTGGCGGAATCAGATTGACCAGGATTTTTATAGTTGGCAAATAGCAATAAATACTTATGAAGGCAATAGCGCAGATAAGGGTACTGAAGGAAATCACTATTATTGGATGTATGTTTCTCTTAAATTATGGATCAAACTTGAAAATGAAGATTGTCAGAAAAAATGGCAGGTTTATATAGATAGAAAAATTGTTAATGCTAAAGAATCATCAATCAATGTTATTGATCAAACCTCTTACAAAGCTGTAATAGCCAATGTAATCAGGAGCGACGTCCTTGGGAATTCTCGTCGCGATGTATGTGCTGATGAATCACTTCTTAATAATATATCCCTTATTAATAAGGGGCTTAGATTTTCCAGCATTAATCCTCTTTTAAGAAGGTACTTAACTAAGTCACTTGTTGAGCGATATATTAAACCTATAGGGGCTATTTTAATCAGTATGTTATTGGTCTATTTATGGAATTAAAAATGAGAATGAGTAAAGTAATTGGGGAATTGATAGCTTATATATTTATTTTTATGATGCTTCTCTTATCTATATTGATGAGAATACAGCCGATATTAATGAAAATTATAAATATAGTTTTTAACTTGATTAAAATTATACGGAACCTTTCTTTAGCGCTAGTGTACCGTGCACTGCCTATGTTTTATAAGTTAAAGTTTAAGCTTACTACGTCGAAATCTGATCTTCTGATTAATTATTACCGAATGATATCATCAGGGTCTAAAAAAGTTTTGGTCATCAAGGATCCTAAGCTTACTTATGAAATTAATCTTGAAGCTATAGATATGTATAGGAGGGTCGAAGATGCTTATTTATTGCGCGAAGAGGGTATTTTAAAAAAATATCGAGATAAGGTCGATAGTGGCTTTTATTCTAAATACGAACTGCTTGGTATTAAAGATCTGCATGATAAAGAGTTAAAGGACCTCCGAGAGGCAATAGACAAGAACAGTGCCAAAATTTTTGAACTTGAGAAGGACGTTAAATAACTTTCTGATAATTCGAATATAATCTCGCATGTACTTCTAGTATTCATTAAGCATACCTCGCTATAAAAATATTTACTCCTCATTTGTTAATTTCATCTGCTACATGACGTTTGTCTAATTGAACGCTTAATTCTTTGATAGGTAACCAATTATGATCAAACAATATTCAATGATCGAGTTAATCAGTCCCAGAAGCCCTGAATATATTTCAAATAATAGAAGGCACAGGGCAATGAATATCGCATCTCGTAAAAAGTGTGGCGTAGACCACTTTTCAAGGGATTATAACAAAGCATTACTAAAATGGGAGCGAGTGATGCAATGTTTACTTTCACTTCTGACCACTGAAATGGAAGATAGGATTTTAAAGTACTCAGGACATTACGCGGGCTTTGATTTTCGAGAGATAGACTTTATTGCTCAGCCTTCAGTAGATTCGCTTATTTTCTGTGAGCTAAAGCTAAAAAAAGACTTTAAAAAAAGATTAGGAAGTAACGCTTCGGGTTGGGCTCAACTTAATAAGTCTATAGCTATTGCAGGCCAAAAATATAATCAATTAGGTGGTTTAGCCATTTGTGTAGATATGTCTCATGTCTATGGTCTTACTAGTTCTGCCAGTGACTATGATTACTGCAAATACTCTGATTTGGTCAGCTATCTGTTAACACCGACCAATGAACATAGAACAATCTGGTTAAGCTCACTGGAGATTTCAACGCTGGCGATTCAGCACGGTTTATTGACAGAGAATGATGTTGGAAAGATGAGAGAATTGTATCAAGAGTATGAGAACCCCTTGTCTGTGTTGCCTAATGGAGATACTCAGGAAATTAACAATCCTTTTCTAGCGCTCAGTAAATTATTAAAAATCTGATTTATTAACCAATTAATTTGTTACTAATTAATAAAGGAAGTATGCATATTTCTAGTCGAGGAGTGAATAAAGTAATTCTAATAGGTAACCTGGGGCAGAATCCAGAAATCAAACATACAAGAGGCGGTCTGACTATAGCAAACATTACTGTGGCCACAGGTGATTCATGGACTGATAAGTGTAGTTCACTAAGTCTGATGAAGTATAAGTAGGCTCAAGCACTACATAAATAATGGGAATCATTTAAAGGTTAATAATGTGCGGTATTATAGGCTTGTTAGGGGTTAGTTAGCAGCTACTAGCTCTACAGGCAGCTGTATTCTTCTCCACTTTATTCGTTTATAGGTATGAAAGCTACATTGGGTAACTATCTAAATATAGATAAAAATCAATAAATGGCACATGGTTGCAGGCTATGTAATTAAAGCACTATAGCTTTATAAATTATTTCATTTAATTGAGGCGCCAATGATACAGCTGCGTACTATTTATTCCTTTGTTAGTAATAGATTGTAATGTTATTCTAAATAATTAGGGATCTACTAATATATTGATGGTTAAGGAATGGCTGTATATCTTCTTTATTTCGAGGCTGTAAAACAAACGTGTGCGAGGCTGTAAATAAATTTGTGTAACTGCTCATTATCTATACCCTAAACCTAGGATCAAATAATGAGCAATATCATGGATAAGAATAAATTGCAGGCGCTGGCCAATGAACTAGCCAAAGATGTTAAAACTCCAGAAGACCTCAGCACGCTCAGTGCATTTCTGACCAAGCTGACTGTTGAAGCCGCTTTGAAGGCCGAGATGGATTACCACTTGGTTTACGATAAGAATGACACTTCAGGCCATCATAGCGGCAACAGCCGTAATGGTTTCTCTTCTAAGAAGCTCAAAGGCGACCATGGTGAAATCGAGATTCAAACGCCTCGGGATCGTAATGCTAACTTCGAACCAGAGCTAATTAAGAAAGGCCAAACTCGTACTGCTAGCATGGACAAACAAATTCTAAGCCTCTATGCGAAGGGCATGAGCACTCGGGATATTACCGAGGCTTTTCAAGAAATGTACGGTGCAGATATTTCAGCAGGACTGATTTCTCAAGTCACAAATGGGGTGATGGAAAAAGTCACTGAATGGCAGAATCGCCCCTTAGATGCAATTTACCCTATCGTTTATTTAGACTGTATCGTGCTGAAAATTCGCCAGGATAAACGCGTCATCAATAAAGCAATTTACCTAGTTTTAGGTATTAATATTGAGGGCCACAAAGAACTTTTGGGAATGTGGATATCAGAAAATGAAGGTGCTAAATTCTGGCTATCAGTATTAACTGATCTTCAGAATCGAGGCATGAAGCACATGTTTATAGCCTGTGTAGACGGCCTCAAAGGCTTTCCAGATGCAATCAATGCTACGTTCCCTGATACTAAAATCGTTCATATGGTGCGTAATTCGCTGAAGCTCGTGCCGTGGAAAGATTATAAGGAAATCACCTCCGACCTAAAACGTATTTATCAATCAATTACTGAGCAGGAGGCCAGTTTAGAGTTAGATCGTTTTGCCGAAAAGTGGGATGCTAAGTATCCGCAAATCAGCAAATCTTGGCGATCCCATTGGGTGAACTTAATTACGATTTTTGATTATCCAGCGGATATCAGAAAGGTGATTTATACGACCAATGCGATTGAATCTTTGAACAGTGTAGTTCGTAAATCTGTTAAAACTCGCAAGGTTTTTCCAAGCGATGATGCGGCACTGAAAGTTATTTATTTAGCGACAGAAGCAGCCTCTAAAAAATGGACAATGCCAATTAGAGATTGGAAACCTGCGTTAAATCGTTTTATGATTGAGTTTGAGGAGCAGTTAGCTCCTCATATTTAAAACGGGCAGTTACACAGTTTGTTTTACAGCCTCCAGTGTGCCTATACATCTCACATTCGATTAAGCAAAATATTAGGTTCTTATAATAAGAACCTAATGCCCAAAGTAATAATTACTTAAGTATTTGTTGCCCAGCGTCCAAATTCAATAAAATTAGAGGTCTCTATTTTATCAATGGCCATGCTGAAAAAATGCTTACCGCCAGATATTGTTAAGTATTGATTACTAGAACAGCTAGGGCATATCAAACTAAAACCTCCATCAGGTTGATGATTAATCTTTGCTAGTGAATAGCAGACAGGGCATGTACGTAACGCTTTCACTTCTTCATTTCTTAGTGATAATTCAAGCGCTTGATTTTTAGCATTGCTTTTCTGTAATAGATTTAATATCGTATCCAGCTCTTTATCATCTAATTCCGCTAATAACCTAAGCGACGGAGATTGCACTTTGTCTATTTGTAAGGCTTCATTATCTAGACCAACAACATACTCTTTCACACTAGTAGGAATTTTAAGAATAGGCTTAGCATAATTTTTATGTAATAAGAGATTTAACGTCTTGTCTAAAAGTAACCCCATGCGTTCAACACAGTATAAATCAAGAGGAGATAGAGTAATTAAGTTTTGGCTAGCACCTGAAAGGGCACGACTTGGATCTATATCCTTTATGGTCGGGCGGGCGATTATAATGCTAGAATCAATGTCTGTTATATCACTCTCATTATCACTAGTTGAAAAAAATGGAACAATGCGAAGAAGCTCTTCAATTCCACCGTTCTCAGGTTTATAAGAAATACTCCAATCGAAATTAATTCTTTTAATAACGAGTTTCAAACCAGCCCATGGTATTTCTAAGAAGTCAGGTTTGAATCCAATATCCGTATTTCTAATATACGATTGTAATGATTTTTGAATCACAATCCCAGCATAAATGGCATAATTTTCTGCGAGTGTTTGAGATCTTTCATAGAGCTCGCTTGGCGACAGAGAGTACTTGTTTTGATCGCGAAGCAAGTTATCCCAAAGTATTGCTAAGTGACGGTAATGTGAGTCATGACTTAGAATATTTGTTCTATGTAATGATTGTCCAACTTGGCTATGTCTAGGAATTTTTAGATAAAGCCCAGATTGCTTTAACCCTCTAATGGTACGCAGCATATGCTCAAGGGAATCATGTGTTTCACCTAAAATACCTAGCACTTCCTTAGTTTTATCACCATCGAAGGTTTCTCCCCAGGCTTCAAAAATTCTATGAGATACCCTGTAATTTACTTGATTCTTGCCGTTAAAGTTCAGAGCTTTTTGAAGTGTGCTTTCAAGTTCAATAATTTTTTTAAGTCGCTTACTTAGATGCCTTTCTAATTTATCAAGCAGTCGTGCATACACACGGTTCTCATATATCTGAAAATCATCTTCACTTAGCTGAGCCTTTACTTTCTTAGGTACAATGCCACTTAATGTTTGGCGTTGCCAACATTCAGAATGGGATGCTAAGTGAACTAAAGCCCCTTTCCCTAAGCGCCTAGCTCGAGCCACATCAATAACTTCCTCAGTATATTGAATATCAATTCTAGGGTTTGTGGATATTTTATGTAAATGCCCTTTTTTAAGTACCTCTTCCAGTATTTTCTCTAGAGGGAGAAGGTGGCTTTCATTATTAATAACAGCCGCAGGCAGCAGGGGAGATATCAGTTTAGAACAATTATTAGCTTGTAAGTTGCCAATTGTATTAATAGCATTAGTTATAAGTTCCGCATTAGCATCATTTTCAGCAACTGATTTTATAAACTTAAAACTGCCAGAGTTTAGCTGGCAATTTTCGGTACTATCTGAAACTAAAATGTCATTTGGCCTAATGGTGGAGTGCTTATTAAGACACTCCTCATTTATACCAGTCCACTGAAAACGACCAGACTCAATAGAGCTTGGTAACTTTTTAAGCGATGTTTGTGTTAATCGATCAAACCACATCAGCCCCCACGCTCCTTACGTTCACGATCAGCCTTTAATAAACCTAAAGATTTATTTGGGGCATCATCGAGGTTAGCTGTAATCCAGAAATCCTCAAGAGAGTCAGATAGATTACCAATATCATCTGCAGAAATATCATAACGCCCTGTGACCTTACCGCTTCGCATCACCCTGGTAGAAAGTAAGTGATCTAAAGCATCACCCTCTGTTGCCCCAGTTGCTAGCATTACAGGGATATAGCGCTTAGCTTGGCGCTCGAATCGATTTCCCCAGCCTAAATCAAAAGTATCAGCCAGTTGCTGGGTGATATCGTGATTTGTTAAGCAATCGAGTAATACTTCAACTTGCTTCTCATACTTGAGTTCAGCACTAGAAAAGGCTTTTTGTAATGAATCGAATGAAAAGCTAGCAGGAGCATATGGTTTTATTTTAAAACGATGATCCTGCTTAGGCAGTGTCATTACATGTGCTCGGTCATAAGTCTTATCTGCTAGCTCATTGGTCGTTTCGTCATGGTTAGCTGTACCGATAAACCAAGTATTACGAGGAACTAAAATCTTACGCCCTTGCTGTAGTAGCTCAGGAGTATTAGATAGTTCAGTCTCTGTTAGGTTAATGAGGCGCTCGTTAGGATCATTTTTCTCTAGTGCAGAAAGAAACTCAGCAAAATACTGTTCTGGGCGAGATAAGTTCATTTCATCTAATAGAATAACGTTGCAAGTATCTTTCCAGCGCAGGGTTTGGGCCTGATACAGAGCTTGTAGAGAATCTTTCTCGTAAAACTTTCTTTCAAATGCGTTGTAGTGGCCTAATAAATCTTCGCGATCACGCCAGCCTGCCTGAACAGCGATATCGGTGCAAAATCCTCCCATCGCTTTAGCAAAAGCTTTAGCCAAACTGGTTTTACCAGTACCACTAATCCCTTGAAATACATGTAATTGGCTCATTGCCAATCCACCAAGTAAACTGCGGATATCTTCGATCGGATAATATAGATCAACTTTTTCAGCCTGGGCAATACGGTGCTGAAGCTCGGAAGCAAATTGTTTTAAATCTGGAACCTCTTCAAGATGAATAGCAGCACGAAAATCTCTGCTATTATCCATGTTTGACATGGCAGGGAAGGGAGTTTGAGTTTTTTGTCCGTCTGCCAGTTGTTCTATCCGACTTTCTAAATCATTAATATGGAGATCTAAAATATTTTTGTGATCAGCTAATACACGTTTTTCTTGAGCCATCGATTGAAGCTCGGTAGCAGCGATACGATTACTCGCAGCTTCTTGTCGGTATCGGTTTAGATCAGGACGAACCTCGTTTAATTGATTTTCTAATTCATTAACACGACTAAGAAGGTACTCATTTCTTTCTTCAATTTCAGCTGTATCAGATAGGTCCAACTTACGTTGCAAGTTATGCTTTTCATTTTTTAACGACTCTAACTGCTCAAGTATTTCATCTGGAGTTGATTCACCTAAAGCTCTACTTAGCTCGCTATAGTTTTCTACGAGAGACTTCTGCTCTTCGACTTTATTCCATGCACGATCAAGTTTTTCGTTCAGGCGAGTAATCCCATCTTCGAAAGAATCTCGCTCATGCTGAATTTCACGATCGATATGAGCCTTTTGAGCGTCTTTGGCTTCTGTTATATCTCGCCATTCTCTTGCTATGCGATTTTTGTCATCCAGGATTTCATGCTCTCTACTCTTAAGTCCGTACTCACGTTCATCTAACTGCTGAATACGAAGATTTTCTTCATCAGTGCAGGAATGTTTCAGTTCGGCAAGTTTTCGCACCTCACTACCTATTTCTTCCCGCAATGAATTTTTCTCTTCGCGTATATGAGTGAGCTCTTGTTGATGTTCTTTTTCAAGTTCTCGCTTGTCAGACTCAAAGCTCTTTAATAGTGTTCGTTTTTGTATCGCGAATCCATGCTCAGCATTAATTTCTCGTTTAGATAATTCAGTTTCTGTGTCGAGTAAATTACTCTCTTTTTCAGCTAGCCGAGATTCTTCAAGTTGAATATCTTGGCTATGCTTCGAAACATTAGCTTCGCGTTCTGTTAAGGAGTCTTCATTTCTAGAAAGTGTGCTGCTTCTTTCTTCGAGCTCTTTTGCAATAGTTTGTGTTTCTTGCCAGCGGGATTGATATTCTTCTTCAAGCTTCTGTTGATACTTACTCAGGTCTTTACAGGTAGACGAAAATTTTTCAATCCAAGAAGCAAATTGTTGGCTATGGTCATCATTTATTTTAGATATTAAACTTTTTAGAAAATCTGGATCAATTGGGATATCTAAATCTAAGTTAATGCTCTTTGCTATCACACTTGCATTTTCAAATGAGGCAGCAAGGCTTGGAATTTGTTTCTCAAGCATGGCTTTATGGTTTGAAGCAGGCTTTGTAGCTGTATTGCTTTGGTTATATGGTTGAGGGCGTTTTTTAGCCATTAGATCCATTCCTTAAATTGGTTGACAAATTTCAAAGTAAATTCAATGTTACTTATTGCAATATTTGTAGTGATATCTTGATACTTTCGCCCTGTATGCTTGCTATTCCCATGCCCGGCTTGGTTGCGTAAATCGGCTAGCTTTAGTAAAGCTTGTAAATCTAATGCCGACGCAGACAGTGTTTTAAAGGGGTGCTCTTTATTATTAATAGTTGTTAGAGCAGCAGCAAACAGTAAGGCCTTAAGTGAAGCGGTAGGTTGGCTAGTTGCCTTTATTACCAGCTTCAAGTTTTGCCTAGCTAAAATTTCAACTATATCTTGTGTAAATGCCGGTAAATCTAGAGCTTGTAGAAGCTTTAGATTCAGTCCAGCGCCATTAGTATTTACCTTTGGAATGGCTCCTTGGTTGGCTGGAAATTGCTTAATGAGATACTGCATTAAGACTTCTAGTAATTTCTGACACTCAGTAATAGCAGCTTCAAGTTCATTCTTATGGGCTTGACCGCCAGAGATCATCTCATTTCTACGCAATAAAACCTCTATGGCATCTGCGAGATCCGGCTCTTTCTCTGCCCAAGGAAATTTTTGAAGTAGTGCTAAGCTGGCTTCTTGTTCCATACTATTAAGCCACTCTTCAGCGGTTTGGTTTTCAGGTTCAGCTTGACCAATCAATTTAGCCAGCCTTTTTAACAAGTTAGGGTTGTTTTTTATTACATTTTGAAAAGTCGATTTCAGCCACCAAGCTTCTTGACGAATATCAAAGGGATCGTTAACTGTCCATAAATCACGATTATTACTTGGGGTAATCCATGTAATAATGTAAGCAGGTTCGGCTGTTTCTGATTGATAGTGCAGGTTGTTAAGTTTAACTAACTTAGGTAATTGGCTACTACCATAAAGCTGACGAGAAGCTCTATGATCATTATTATATTCCTGCCATGCAGTTAAAAGGTGAGAGGTGGATGGCAGATCTTTTTCGCTTCGATCATAATTTAGGATAAAAGGCTTGGTTGATTTTCCGGTTTTACGATTCCTGAAAAATTCAGGAAATTTATCATTTGGATTATTAGCTTCTAATATAGAAATGCGAGTTTCTAGCCTGGGCCATAGCTTGCCTGTTATTGCATCTTGAAATAAAAATCCAGAAGTCATTTTTATGTTCTTTTCATCATCCTCATCTTTGAGTAGAGCTATTCCGCTTTCAGTAAGGCTGTCCGCGTTAGATGTTAACCAATCACGGCTGATAAGCTGCGCTAAAATTAATGTGACAAGATCTTTATGCAAACCGGTAAGGTCTGAAATATCATCAGCAAGTACCGTTTTAGCCTGAATGAGGCGCAATACTGTCTTTTGAAATAAATTCAGCTGTGGTCGTTTTACATCCGGATATAAAACACGAAAAACGAGAACTGGCCATAGAACAGCCTGTGCTCGACCTTTTGGTTTGTCCCCATATCTTAGGTAAAAGTCATGATTAGGAAAGCGAGCCATGTTGACCTCCGCATAACTTATAAAAAGCATGAAAAGCGGGTATGCCTTGCTCAGAAAGTTCGTTTGTTACTAGGCCTGAATCGCCGACACAAATGAGCATTTGACGCTGGCGGCTCATGGCTACATTCATTCGGTTGGGGAGACGTAAAAATCCAAATTGACGATTCATTTGCTTTTCATTCAGCTCTTTACTTTCAGCGCTATCATGAATTTTATTAGAATTCCTATTAAATTTACTATTTGACGAATTCCATGTTCGAACAGAAGACAGGAATACTATATCGAATTCTTTTCCTTGAAAAGCATCAACTGAACCTACCCGTAGTCCTTCTTCTTTCTCTAGAGTCCCGTCATTTTTTTCTTTGAGAGCCCATTTGAACAATTCGTGAGGTTCAAAACCATTTTCTGTTTTGATCATGATTGGAATATCGTCAATATAAGTAGCAGCCAGCTTATTCATAATAAGATCCCTCTGTGCCGCATAAAAGGTAATAATACCTATGGATAAAGAGTTTCCAGCTGCTATCAATAAGCGTTTAACCTCTTCCGCTATGCGATCAGATTCAGATTCTCTCACCCAGCTCGTACCACGCTTAATCGTTTTTCCTTCATCTTGTGGAATATCAATCCAGCGACATACTTTATTTTCATAGACTTCTCTGTTACTACCTAGTTCGGTTAGGAAATCGTTATGAAAGGCAAAATCGGATTCAGGGCGGCCACTCTTAACTTTAGCCATACCGGTATTCTCGTAAAACTGCTTACTGATAAAGTCACCCAAGACAGGGTGCATTCGGAACTGTGTATCAAGCATAATTATACGGGGCTTGGATGGTGCGTATGGTAAATTCTCTAATTGCAAGCGTAAACGTTCAAATAGACTTAATCTAAACGCCTCTAAATGTAGTTCAGTCAGTTGATGCTCTTCTAGTAATTCATCTTCAATTGCAGGTTCCAGCATATGAGGTAGCTGCTTGTCATCACCAACGAGTATTATTCTTCGTGTTGCCATCGACATTGGGATAAATAGGTCTAAAGGATTTGCTCGTGCAGCCTCGTCGACGATTACCGTTTCAAAACTGATCTCGGTACTCTCTAAATCAGCAACACTTTTTAAACTGGCCATTTTATTACCGGCAGCTTGTTGGCAGGTTGCGCCAATGACCATCGCATACTCTTCTACAGTATCTAGTGCCGCTTTACGATCCATCACTATGCTATTTGCTAGTTCCTCCAAAACAGAAGCAACGCCTTGCTTATGCTGCTGGATGCTACTTTCTAAGCTACTCTCTAGCTGACTAATTAATTTAAAAGCTTTGGTATCTAACTTATTTTTTAACTCAGGGAGACGGCAGTCGGATAGGTGTTGGTCTAGCAAGCGATTGCGAAGAAATTCTATGTTTCTTAACTGCTGCTGGGTGGGTAAAGTTTCTTTAGCAATATTTTTCAATAAATCTGAAGTCTCTTCAGTCACACTACTCTGGTTGTGCTCTAACCAGCGTAAAAGATCTGTAGCTCTATCAGGGCCATCATCAGAAAAACTTACTGTACATATTCGTAACGCACGTATTCTTCGAATTAAGCCGACATTATTAGCAGAGGTTTCTAGAGCAGGTATGGTTTGAGAGAGTTCATGAAGGTACTCTTCAAAATCATTTTCTAGTCTCGCAGATATACGAATTCTATTTTCTTTCACTTCACGTAACTGATCTAGAATATTACTCCACTCAGTCATTAACTGAATAGGTGAATACTGGCTAACTCGTAATAGCGTTAATGAATCATTAAGGCTTTTAACTAATTTCAATTCCGGAAACTTCTGATGTTGAATGTCAGCTTGTGTTGTTAAATGCTTTGCTTGGTTATCAATCCAACTACTAAAGTGATTTTCCTCATCAGCTCCTAGTTTCTTTCCGCCCACCCGTATGCCCGGTAAATTAAAAACATTACTACGATCAAGTGCGTTGTCGACTGCATCGTGTTGAAAACTGCTGACTAATACTTGGCCACTAATGTTTTGATCTTTTGCTTCCTCAGCAATACGGCGCTGTAGTGCAGCAATAACCTGGGTTTTACCCGTGCCGGGAGGGCCAATAATAATGGCTAGGTCAGGTGTGTTTAATGCTGCTTCTAAAGCGAGCTCTTGATTATCTGTTGGTGTACCACCTTTAAAGGTCTCTTTAGCATAAGGTGTCAGCCCAGGAATTGTACGGCGACGCTCGCTAGCAATGGCTACGCCTTCTAATAACGAATTCAACTGTCTTAGATGTTTACCACTATCTATTAATTGCTTTGCAGCTAGGCGACGCTTACCGATAACTCTTTGCCCTGCAAGTGATAAAAATAAGCAGCCTTCGCCGTTATTATCGGTAAAATTAGGGGAGGTTTCTTTTCTATTAGAAGATGGTGTGAAAATAATATGATCTTTCTCAAAACGAAGCTTCCCACGAGGGTTACTTTCCTGAGTGTTCTCGGTTTCAGATTCATTAAGTTCCTCAAGCCAGTCGGGGGGAGTAACTGACAAATCTACCTGAGTATTCTTATCAAGTTCAAGATCATTCCAACGCTGCTTGAATTCTAAATATCCCTCAAGATCGGCCGGATATATTGCCCAGCGATTTTTCTGACCATCTTCAAAAGGTTCGCAAGATATAAACTTAAGCACCTTGAGGGTCGATGCTTTAGCTAATGCATTTTCCCATTCTTTTTCGTTATAAAGATTCCATAACTCCAAATAACCGGCACCATCACCTATCGCCGCCTTTAATTCAGCTTGATGAACAGCGCTGGTTAATTGTGCTGCAACACTTTCATCCGTAAATAGGAAATGTCCTGTTAACAGTGAGAAAGGAATTTCTTTTTGGCGGTGTTGAGTTATACGCCTTACCAAAAAACGTTGGTCTTTGTCTTTTACTATATCCGCGCGCCATCCCTTGCCTAGCAGCTGAAAACCACTATCTACTTTGGAATTGCTGAAGCGAGCAATAGTTAAATATTCTTTTTCTTCACCATTAGATTGAATAATATTTAGAATGAACGTGTCATTTAGCCACTGACAGGCCATTTCCATACTATTTTCGGGAATCTCATTTTTATTGTATAGATCATCGGTAATTAATTGATCTGTGCCTAGCTGCAGATCTGACGTTTTAATTCCTCTAGGGTCTACATGAAGGAGATGAATTTGTTTATTGCTTATGTGAGACAGCATCCACAATGTATGAATGGAGTCGACCATTGCAGTGACTAATCCCAACTCTTTTGAAGAGCAGTTAACTAATACTTTGATGTGGCCTTGGACGAGTAAGAATTCATCGTTATAGCGTTGTAATGTAATAACTGAGTTGCTATTTAAGGTTGTTAAATCTTCATCGCTTGTGAGTGTGATGAGTTGATCAGAAAAATAGGGGAAATCATTAAAATTCATCATCTACCACCGAAATTGCCAAATAATATGAGTTTTGTCTAGATCGCCGAGATGTATACGAATAGGATCGGCACTTGGGTTTCTAGTATCATTTTTAAGACGAATTTTTTTCTCAAAAGGCTTCAGTGTTTTACTGCCTCTCTGTAAATGGAGCTTTTCTTTTGGTGAAAGCTCTAATCCTAATTCGGTATACGCGATGGTTAAGTGATCTGAAGATCTTTGGTCATAGCAGAACGTCGGCATTAAACGCTTTAGTTCAAATTCATTGCCTGTTTGAAAATAGACTTGGCGGCCAGTTTTTAACCATTGTTCCTGCAATAAAGGATCGTTATTATTTATTTCAGTATCAGGAATGAAAATAAACTCCTCAAATACAACAAGATTGTCGTCAATTTCTGACTCACAAAAACTGCAACATAGATCATCACTTTGAATATTTTTTGGGAATATAGAATGAGCATCACATTTTGGGCAGTGATAAAGGCGTTCATCCACTTCACTAAGTGCTTCTAACCACTCGGCCATACTAGGTCGATCAGCAGGGCGTAATTTACCGTCCTCAAAACAGCGTTGAAATAGACTAGGTAGCTCGCAATATTCCATTAGCTGCAATGGGATATTGTTAGAGCATTCATTATCAGCATCATTGCTATCGTTAATCCATGGATGCTCACCGCGTAATGCAGCATCTTCCATCTCTGGTTCGCCATCATTAACCAAATCCCCTTTAAATGGATGATTATGGGTTAATAACTGATAAGCAATTATTGCAAAGCTCCAGCAATCGGTCAGGCTAGAAAGCATTCCTTCTCCCCGAACGATTTCAGGAGCACCATAATCAGGAGTGTGTAACATCAGTTCGGAGTGCGACTCAAAGCTGATGTTGTCGCAATCAATCAGCCAAGTTTCGGCATATTCGCTATCATCGGAAACAAAGATATTGTCAGGTGAAATATCACCATAAAGCATGCCTCTGCTATGAAGTTGGTTAAGTGTTCTCGCTAGCTGAATTAAAATCCTAATACGACGGCGCAAGCCACCTTGCACAATATAATTTTCAGTAGACTCGTCTTCAGCTTCAATGAAACTATCTAATAAATCTTTTAATGGAATTAGACCATCCATTAATTCCATTACGTACCCAGCAGTAGGTTCTTTTAATAACGTTAGGGGGCGAGCGAGCTTTAGATCAAAGATATCTTGCCGAGTAAGCCAATCAATATGTTTACGCCACTTTTGGCGTACCGCTTCATCTTTATTGGTAAAACCTTTGATGAGTCTCTGAGGGAAGTCAGTAACATAAACCTTTCCCTGACCACCTTCCGCTAATAGTTTCGTAAGTCGGTATTTATCACCTTTCAAACATTCAAATTGTGGAAGCTTTTTCTTTTTTATTTCTGTTGTCATAAACTATTTCACCCTAAAAATTGCAGCAATGCTTTTGTCGTCACCATGCATAGGTGTCGACCAGTTAATTAGCTCATGAGTAAGCCATTGCTTGCACCTTCGCTTATTGGTGCGTTTACGTTGGTAATATATCGCATCGAAAAAGTCTTCCAGTTGTTCACTGACTAAGTCATCTGATATGCCGTCTGACATTAGCAAAACACCATCCCCTGGTTCTGTTAAAGCAAAGTTAGCCGTTGTCCAGAGCTCATTAGAACCCTCTGCAAGGGTGTGAGTTTGATTACCAAAGCCAGGTTCTTCAGGAGTCATTACTAAAAACTTTCCTTGGCTTTTAATTAGTAATAGACCATCACCAACTTGGGCAGCACTGGCGTGGCCATCTTTGTCAACTACGGCCCAAAGACAGGTAGTTTCGTATTCACGATGAGGCCCGCTAAAAGACTTTAGCCACTTTTTCTGAATAGATTGGCAAGCTAGGTAAGTGTCTCTTGAATCACGATTGGTAAGAACACTTCTTACCAATCGTGTAGCCAGTAGAGATCCTTCATGGCTTAGTTTTCGGCTGCCTAGCCCATCACAAACAGCTACGCAATACCCTCCATTTAAGCCACTAAGCATAGTGGCATCTTGGTTAGGGTGATTAGCAGCTAAATGCGCAGGTCCCGTGACAGAGGCTCTGGCTGCGATTAGCTGCATTAGAAACCTACATCTTCAAATTCATCATCTTCTTTTTCTGCAGGAGGCAAAGTCAAAGGTACAGTTTGGTTGGGAGTTTTAGATTGACTTTTAGTTGTAACACTCATTGTTACTGCTTTAAAAAAACGGTAGATGTCACTAGCATTTTCGGCTTCAAAAACGGGGGCTTCTGGATCGTTGGCGAAATCACGTAACATATTTGTATCGGCATCTGCGCCAATAGCCATAGCAAAACGCGTTGCTTTACTTGAGCGCTCGCCATTCATTAATTGATTAAAAGCTTCTTCATAGCGATCATTTGGATGGCCATCTGATACTAGGATAATTACAGGCTGGTAAGCGCGACTTGGGATTTTTTCTTTATCTTCAATAAGTGCGGACGTTAATGCAAAGGCACCTCCCATTGGGGTTGGGCCACTTGCTATTAACGGTTTAAAATCTTCTATCTTTTGGGCGGGAGTTAGCTCTAAAGATTCTTTTGCTTCGCTTCCGCCAAAGGTGATCACGCTCAAATGTATCTCAGCTCGCAATCTACTTTCTTTTTGAAATGATTTAATCATTTTACTGAGTGCATTATTCAACGTGTTGATTTTATCACCGTCCATACTGCCACTGGTATCGGCAAGAACGATTACAGGAAGTGGGCGGGCGGCCTGTTGTTGAAATTTTTTTAAGTTAGTCATTTAATTCTCCTTTAAGATAGATATCCTTATAGCGGGTATCGTGCCAACTTTTAAAAGGCTTGTAAATCAGTGTTTTACGAATAATTGTGTTTTTTATAAGTTAATAAAATGATAAATGTTATTAATATATAAATAATGTTATCTTTTCGAAAATATCAAGGAAGTTAGGGAGGCTATTAGTGAAGGAATACGTTTTAACTGCATGGATCGGCGGTGCTGATGTCGATGATTTACCTAAAAGAAAAGGACGATTATTCAGTACTCTTGCGAAGGGGGACTATTCACACGCTTATTTAATGTACAACTATAAAAAGCACGTGAAAGATGTACCTTCTTACCTTCAAGAGTTACAAATTCTTTTCCCTGAAGTCTCTATCGATGCCGCACATGTACCATTAACTAGCCCACAAGACATGTCTGAAATTTATCAATCGGCCAATGCTTTACTAGGGCAGGTTGTTGCAGATCATCCAGGTGCGGCCCTATATATTCAGATCACGCCAGGTACACCAGCGATGCAGGCAGTGTGGATACTGCTGGGAAAAACGTCTTACCCGCAGGTGACTTTTTTACAGAGTGGTCCTGATCAAGAGGTATACGAGACAGAAATACCCTTTGAAATCTCCGCCGAATACACACGTTCGGGACAAAAGTTATCTGATTTTAATTTTTCTGAAGTACCTATTCACGCCGCCTTTGATGACATTATCACCAGTAATACCCACATGAATACACTCAAGCAGCGCGCCAGTGTATTAGCCCAGCATGAGGTCCCCGTATTAATTAACGGTGCATCGGGCACTGGTAAAGAGCTGTTTGCCACAGCAATCCATAACGCTAGTGCGCGCAGCGATGAACTATTAAAAGTTGTGAACTGCGGAGCCATTCCTCCAGAGCTAATCGATAGTACCTTGTTTGGTCATAAAAAAGGTGCATTCACTGGAGCAGTATCTGATCAGCCAGGAGTATTTGAAGTGGCTGACGGAGGTACGCTATTTTTAGATGAGTTTGGCGAACTGCCATTAGATGCTCAAGTTCGGCTCCTGCGAGTACTACAAGAAGGCACTCTAAGTCGAGTAGGCGATAGTAAGGTTCTTAAAGTTAATGTACGAATCATCTGTGCCACCAATAAAAATCTAGTGAAAGCCATAGGAGAAGGCAAGTTCCGTGAAGACCTGTTCTACAGAATTGCAGTAGGGGTCATCAACCTACCGCCTATTAAAGAACGCAGTGGCGATTTATCCATATTGGCTGCAAGTTTACTTGAGAATATTCAGAGTCAGCTTGGATTGGATAAAGATAAGAAACTTTCTCCTGGTGCAACAAATATTATCCTTAGTCATAGTTGGCCAGGAAATGTTCGAGAGCTTCACAGTACTTTATTGCGTGCTTGCCTCTGGTCACAAAATAAAAATATCGGTGAGGCGGACCTACGTGATGCAATGTTCACTCAATCGACAGATAGTAATGACATAATGTCTCACGACCTAAGCCAGTCTATTGATTTAAAAGGCTTGCAGGACCAATTAGAAGAACATTACGTTCGTTTGGCCTGGCTTAAAACTGATGGTCAAAAGAAAAAGGCAGCGGCTTTGCTAGGCATAAAAAATTATCAGAGTTACGATAAACGTTTAAAAGATTACAACATTAGCTAAATTGGCACAGCTTTAGCTAATACACTTATATTTTGATGAATAAATTGTAGTAAAACTATTGAGGCTGGTAGCACCCTCAATTTATCCAGTATCAAATCGGTTAAAATGAATCTGTTTACATTAAAGAAACATATAGTTTGATTGGCCGTGATTACTACGTGAGAAATTGAAATTATATTTTGGTTATATGAAGCTCATACATATGCTGAAGGTGAATGATTTCAGCATAATGACCACGGCAGAATGCTCTAAAGAAGATTAATGATAACAAACATGGAACACACAATGATAAATGGCATTACCTTTGAAAAGTTATTTGGCATAACAGAAGAAGTGAAAGTAAGGATTGTTACAACTAACGTGTGTAATTTAAATTGTAATCATTGTGATGTGGGTTGTGATTTACCAATAAAAATTTCTAGTGAGCATGTATTAAGAACAAAGAATTTCACCGCGAAAACATCAGAAATAGAACTTTTTTGCGAGGCATTTAAGGGTTATGGCGAAGGAAATATTCATACATTACAAGGCGGCGAAGTGACATTGTTACCCCCTAAGCAACTAGCTGAAATGTTTGAATTGTTAACTAGAAGCGGTCGTCGTATTGGTATGAAAACGACAGGGTATAACATCACGGAAATACCTTTATCATCACTGAATCAGCTCGAATACATCGTCTTGGCCGAGCATGGGATAAATAAAGAAGTGATAGATATGTGTTTAGAATATCTAAAGGTTAACTATAAAGGCGAAGTAATTCTAGAATCAATACATGAGCATAGGAATACCAAGTCAATAATAAGGCATGGTAATGGAACTGCCGAGCAAGGGTTAGCTTGTAATCACTTTCTTAGTACGCTCACATATAAGCACCCGGTAATTTATCCTTGCTGTAATACGTGGGCGATTATGCATAATCTTAATGATATTACTCTTAAAGAGAAGTTTATAGATGCCGGATGGACTGTAGATAACCCAAACCTTATTGAAACATTACGTAATTGGAAGGAAACATTACCGCAGCAGTTTCTTGAAACAATTTGTGCCGATTCATGTTATATGACAGCTAATAAAAAAGACTATCCTGTGTACGAGATTGAATCACACTCGAATGATAAGTTGTTAAAGGAATCAAAATATACGCGTAATCTAATTGCACATAAAATTGTGACTCAATAAGTTGTTAGATGTAATAAACCCTTATCTAAAGTTGAGCACCTTATGGCAGCTAGGAAATATCACATCGAAATGAGTGATCTAGAAATTGAACTGTTTAGTAGCATTCTAAGAGAGTCTGAATTTGTTCTAGAGTTCGGTTCAGGAGGCAGTAGTATTTTAGCAGTTGAGTGTTCAGTTACAAAGTTGATATCTGTTGAGTCAGATAGGGAGTGGATAGAGAAGATTTCTGATCAGGTAAATCACATTAACTTATCGACTGAAATAAATTTCTTTTTTGCTGATATTGGACCGACAAAAGAATGGGGTTACCCAGTAGATAAGTGCTCTATAAGTAAGTGGCCAAATTATTGGGGGAAAGTATGGGAAGCGTATCCCGACCTTTCCAATGTCGACTGTATTTTAATTGATGGACGTTTTAGGGTAGCTTGTGCTTTAAACGCACTGCTATATGCGTCTGATGATGCTTTAATCGTGATTCATGATTTTAATAATCGATCTTTTTATAGTGAAATATTAAAATTCACTAAAGTTATTAAATCAATTGATACATTGGTGGTTCTTAAGAAAATAAAAACTATAAGTAAAAATGTGCTACTTGAAAAAATAGAGACTTTTTCACACGATTATAGATAGATAAATTATGAATGAATATGAACAGCTTGAGAGTAATTTAATAGTATTGCCTAACGACTTTGGTGCAATAGTAAATGATTTTAATGTGACAAAAATAATTAATACGGAAGCAAGTGCTGCTTTAAAGGACTTGCTCCATAGATACAAAATATTGATATTTAAGAAGCAAGCTCTAAGTGATGAAGAGTTGATAAGATTTAGTACTTATTTTGGTGAATTATTCACAACAGGTAAACATAACCCAGCACTAGGGAGTGATAAAAAAACTTCTCCGATTGTTTATATTGGCAATAATACAGAAAAATATAAGCAAGCGTATCTTGGGCATCAAGAAGTATTTAGGCACTCAGATCATCAGTGGCTAGAAAAGCCTTCTTCGGTATCGATGCTTTATGCGATAGAGATTGATGAGGGTGCTCCTGACACACTATGGACTGATATGGTGGCTGCATATCAGCTTTTACCAAAACAAATGAAAGAAAGGATAGCAGATATCGATATAATTACTTTTAATCCTTTTTTTAGGCCATTTGGCGAAGTTAGGTCGAAGTATATTGATATTTTAAAAACAGTGCCTCCAGGAAATACATTTCCACACCCCTTGGTTAGAAGTCACTCAACTACCGGTGATAAAATATTATATCTACATGAAGCATACGAGATGGAATTCAAAGACCTTAATTTTCAAACTGGGTCATTATTACACCACCATTTAGTTAGTCATATAAATTCTATAAATTGTGAATATTCACACTCGTGGGAAAAAGATGATTTAGTTGTGTGGGATAACCAATCAACAAGTCATTATAGAACCAGTTTTGATGGTGAAATTAGTAGGGTTCTGAAGCGAATTAGTATAGCTGGATCAAAACCAATACGATAATGTCGAATATAAATAAAGAAGTTGTCATGAAAGAAACAATTGCTAATATAATATTAATTGGCTGTGGACCTCACGCGAATAGAATATATTTACCTATATTGAAACAGTTAGAGCAAGAAGGTAAAGCTAATTTATGTCTAATTATTGAGCTTGAAAGTAAAAAGGAGGAGGTTTTTAATAGATTAGAGAAGTTCTCAATTGCACCAGAGTTACTATTTATTGAGAGCTTTAAAAACTCTTTACCTACTGATCTAGAGGATTATTTAACAGATTACATAGAAAGTAATAATATTAACGGAGTAATAATAGCGACGGAACCTTTAGTACATAAACCCTACGCAAGCTTTATGCTGGATGCAGGGATTAATATCCTAATGGATAAGCCTATAACTACAAGAGAGAATGTAGTTACTTGCATTGATAGCGCTAAATTAATATTAGCAGATTATGAATATCTCTTAGAGCGATACAACAGTAGTTGTGGAAATAATGTTTTTATTGTTAATACACAGAGGCGATTTCATCCAGGTTTTCGATTTGCTATTAATCTAATAAAAGAAGTTTCGAATATCACCAATTGTCCAATTACAAGTATTCAAGCATACCATTGTGATGGGCAGTGGCGATTTCCAAATGAAATAGTCTCACAAAAATATCATCCGTACTGTACGGGTTATGGAAAAGCGTCTCACAGCGGTTACCATATATTCGATATTATTAATTGCTTATATTCATCTTCGATTAGCAATATGAAATGTGCTGATTCTATGGAGGTTGTAAGTTCCTTTGTCCAGCCTGATGGGTTCATAAAGCAAGTGGGTGAGGAGGATTATAAGAATATATTACCTGAAATAGATAATGGAAATACTAATATTTGGCCTACGGAAAACGAAATTAAAGATTTTTCTAATTATGGTGAGTTAGATTTATCGTCAATTATTACTCTAAAGAAAGAAAATATAAATGTTGCAAATTTTTCTATCAATTTAATTCATAATGGATTTTCTATGAGAACGTGGGTTCAGCCTGGTACTGATTTATACAAAGGTAATGGGCGAGTCAAGCATGAATCATATAATATTCAACAAGGTCCTTTTCAGAATGTCCAAATACACTCTTATCAATCTAATGATAATCATGATGGAATGACTTGTTTAGATGGTGATTTAGGGGGGAATAATCACTTTGATATAATTGTGTATCGGAATCCTCTTATAGCATCCACTAAAAAAAGTATGGAGTTTTATAATATCAATGATATTTTAAAACAAATGGAGCAAGGAACGACTAAAGAAGTTCTGACAGAATCAGTTAAATATAAGGTTGTACGTGACTTTATTAGCTATATTAATGGCACTTTAAGCCGAGAGGATATTAAGTCGCATTTAGATGAACACTTATTTTCTGTGCAAATTATGAGCTCAATTTATCAATCTCATATCAAACGCACGCAGTCTGAGGACTGCATTGTTAAAACTAAAATTTTTGAGTGAAAAAATTGAAAAAACCTATAGTCGCTATTCACCCTGATATACTCAATGTAAGTGATTTTTATAATGTACTTAAGTCAAAATTGGCTGGTTTTGATATTGTTGTTTGGAACGAGAATGTAAACTTAAATAGCGCTCTCGTGAAAATCGCAATAATTTGGTTGGAAACTAGTAAGTTCGATGAAAAGTTTGAAAATTTAGATTTACTGCTTGTTTGTGGAAGTGGGGTCGATAATATTATTTCTAAGTTGACTAAAAAAAATTATAGCTTTCAAATACATCGACTTGTAGACCCATATTTAATTGATAGAGTCTCAAATTATGTAGTTTTAAATGTTTTAAATGTACATTTTAATTTTAAAAACTATATTAGCAATAATACAACGGCTAAGTGGAATAAGGAGAGAGTACGACCTGATAAACCTGTTGTTGGAATAATGGGTGTTGGTAAAATTGGAATGGCCTCTATGAATAAATTAATAAATCTTAATTTTAAAGTATTTGGATGGGCAAGAAATAAAATAAAACATGAGGGATTATGTGATATTTATATTGGAGACAGTGAATTTGACAGATTTTTAAGTGAATGTTCAATTCTTATATGTTGCTTGCCTTTAACGAAAAAGACAGAAAATATAATTAACCATGATTTACTATATAAGCTAAATGAAGGTTCGTATGTAATTAATATTGGCAGAGGTGAGCATGTGGTTGATGATGACTTACTTGGCGCAATTAAAGATAAGCAGATAAGTGGAGCATTACTTGATGTCTTCAGAGAAGAGCCATTACCAGAAATACATCCGTTTTGGCGTGACGATCGAATAGTGGTTACACCTCACGTAGCGGGAAATCTTAATGCTAATGAACAAGCAAGCTATGCTACTAAAATCATAACAAATTATTATTCTAAAAATATAGAATTAGGAACTCGCATTGATACAAATTTCCAATACTAATACACTATCAAAAAAACACAAAATTGTTATCCATTGCCAATATGTATACGGTATCGGTCATTTGGTACGTACCTGTCAATTGGCTTTAGCTTTATGTGATGTATTTGACGTGACTGTGATAAATGGCGGTGAAAAGGTACCGAATTATGAACTTCCAGAAAATGTTACTTGGATTCAATTACCTGCTATTTATAAAAAAGAAACATCTCAAGACCTTATACCCGTTGATACATTAACAACTCTTGATGATTGTTTCGCCAGACGAAATAGTATTATTAATGATGTTTTAAATGATGTCAGGCCTGATCTAATTATTACTGAGCATTTTCCGTTTGGCTTATTATTTGAAAAAGAGGTAATTAATCTAATTAGCGATGCAAAATCAATAAATGAAAATTGTAAGATAGTATCAAGCGTCAGAGATATTCTGGATAGTGAAATTAAGGATTCTAAAGTATTTGAAATATTAGAGAGATACTTTGACCACGTATTAATTCATAGCGATAAGGAAATGGTACCATTTCAAGATCAATCAAATCTTAGGGTGCCAATTTCATATACAGGTTACATAGTACAAAATATTAAATATGAAAAGAGAACCTCTTCTACGCGACCGTTAATAATGGCGTCAATAGGCGGGGGGAGATTGGGTCAAGAGTTATTGACTAGCCTTATAAATGAGCATCAAAAACTATTCCAAGAAATACCGCATGATCTTGAAATTTTCAAGGGGGCATTTCAGGGTGAATGGCAGTTTGATAGTAAATATGATCATATTAGTTCTTTAAAAATATCTGAATTTAACCAAAAAAACTATCAGCTATCATTAGCTAAGGCATCTTTGATTATATGTATGGGTGGATATAATTCCTTATTAGAAGCCGTTATCTCGAAGATCCCTGTTCTTGTTTACAATAGAGAATTTGCTAATGATAATTTAGAACAGGATTCAAGAATTCAATACTTTTTGGAGTCAGGCTACATAAAGGTATTAAGCCCTAATGAATTAGAAGGTAAAAGTTTAAGGGATAAAATAATTGAATCTTTAAATGGTATAGAGCAACCTTTACCACTAAAAATATGTATTGAAGGGAAGTCAAATACTCAGAAAATAATCAAAACTATTCTCTCAAAAGAATAGCTCTAAAGTCGATTATCGAATCTTCTGATGTAATGTAGTTTCTTGGAATCTCAAAGTTATCTCTGGGATTCCGATATATTTCTGCATTGCAGGTAACAGCTCTTTTATATCCTGCACTACGTAATAAGTTAATAACGTCATTGTTATATACGCCATGTGGGTATGAAAACTCGTTTACAGCATCACTGATTATATCTTCCAATAAAATTTTACTCGTATTTATCTCTTTGTATAAGTTATTAGGCGAGATCTTATTCATTTTAGAATGACTGTGAGAGTGGGAGCCTATATGGATTCTTTGATCATAAGCCTCTCTTATCTGATTTTTATCCATAATAGGTGCGTGAGAACCTATGTGTACAGACCATTCACTTTTCTTCCCCACAAAGGCGCTCGGTACGAATAGATTAGCTGTGTATCCATAATCTGATAGTATAGGCATGACAATATCGTAAAATCCAATATCAGCATCATCAAATGTCAAAACAACTGATTTATGGTGGGGTTTATTTAACGGGTTATTTAATTTTAACTCGGCATCCTCTAATGAAATGACTGAGATGTCATGTTCTTTAATGAAGTTTAATTGTTCTATGAACTTGGATTTTAGACAAAAACAATCAGGATTTGAGTCTGGTGGTAAACGATCACTAATCTGATGATATAGCAGAACAGAAATATTATTTTTCATACAAAAATACCTATAGCCTTTAAAGCCTTATGTCAGTTTCTGATTTGTCATAAATATACTTTAAATCATAAACTATGCAGTTCTTTCGACCATAAGAACGAATCTTTTCGATACTTAATGACTTAAAAAAACTATGACCTACTGCCAGTATTATGGCATCATAAAAGTCAAAGTTTGGCTCGTCAATAAGTACTATATTATAGGCGTCTTTCACACATATAGCATCTGCTATAGGGTCGTAGATATCTACTTTCAATTTGTATTCCCTTAAGCTTTCAACTAGATCATGAACTTTTGAATTTCGAATATCTGAACAGTCCTCCTTGAACGTAAATCCTAATATAAGAACTTTAGAACTTTGGATTGGGATGTCATTTATTACCATTTTTTTAATTAGTTCAGATGAAATAAACTTTGGCATTCCATTATTAAGCTTACGACTTGTATCGATTAGTTCAGGAATATATCCTAATTGTTTTGCTTTATATGCTAAGTAATAAGGGTCCACACCAATGCAATGTCCACCGACGAGTCCAGGCCGATATGAATGAAAATTCCATTTTGTTTCAGCAGCTAATAGTACATCTTCCGTATCAATACCTAGTAAATTATATATTATTGATAATTCATTAATCAGAGCTATATTTGTATCGCGTTGAATATTTTCAGTTATCTTGGCAGCTTCTGCTACTTTTATGCTGCTAGCGGAATAAGTCCCCGCATCAATTATTCTACTATATAAGTCATTGATGTATTTTGCAGAAGAAGGCGAAGAGCCAGATGTGATCTTCTTTATTGATTCTAACTTATTAAGTTTATCGCCAGGATTTATTCTTTCAGGGCTATAACCAACAGAAAAATCTTTATTTAATTGTAATCCAGAATGTTTTTCAAGCAATGGAATGCAGACATCTTCAGTTGTACCTGGAAATACAGTGGATTCATAAATAACTACGGCTTCTTTATTTATTAGTGACCCTATCATTATGCTCGCTTTTTTAATTGCAGTTAAATCAGGTACATTTTCTTTATCAACAGGAGTTTCAACTGTGATAATGAACACTTTAGCTGCTGGGATATTCTCAAGATTTGATGTAAATACTAAATGTTCATTGTTTACTAGTTGATCCTTTTTGATACCACTAATTTTATCTTCACCGTAATTTAACGATGTGATTCTTTCTTTATTTAAATCAAAACCGCATACACTATAATGCTTACTAAATAACACGGCTAAAGGTAATCCAACATAGCCCAATCCAATTACTACAATCATTTAAAAATTCTCTTTAATCTAATAATTTGTATGTGCTAATTACATTAATAAATTTTTCGATATTAATAACTTTTTCATTTTCAAAATGTCTTAATATCTTTTGTGATAATATTAGTAGCATTAAACTGTCAACAAGTTCTTGCGAGTAAGGTCCATAAGTCGATGCGATTTTATGGAAGTAATGAGGATCTGTATATATTGCCATGTATGCTAAGTCATATTCTTTTGGACCTAGGAAGGATAGGCCAGGATCTATAATGCCTTCAAATTTATCATGCCGGAAATATAAGTGATCAGGACCAAGGTCGCCGTGTAATAGTACTAAATTATAGTCAATGTTAACTAATTTTTTAAAATGGTTTCTAAATTTTTCTACATGGTAAACACTAAATATTCCACTTAATTGTACTTTGTTTAGAATTACACCTATTTCACTGTTTAGGTATTCAATCCAAGAATTAAAGTTAATTACTCCGTCGCAGGAGTAAGGTGTAAACGTTGTTGAGTAGCTGAAGTAGTTAATGCTATGGATCATTTTTAAATAAATACCAATATCAGCATAAATCTTAAATTTAGTAGAATCATTACAACAATTATCATGAAGAGGCGCACCATTTAATTTGGTCATAATTAAATATTCTGGTATACGATAAATGTTTTTATAATTATACGATAATATTTTTGGTGAAGGTAATTCTATGTTTTTTAATAATTCATAAAACTGAATTTCTTTTGATAGACTACCGGCGTTCATAGGGATTTTAATGACGATCTTGGTGTCATTATAATCTGCGAAGTATACGCAACTTAGCTTGCCTTGATTCTTAGGTTTAACAATGTTTATGATGTTGGCGAAATTATTTTTAATATAGTTTAAAGTAATATCCATATAGGTAATGCCTGTAATCTCTAGTCTCCATCTATTTTACAATAGACCTCTCTGTCAAGATAGTGTACGGAACTCATTCCGTATATTAACTTATAGCATTTCTTTGCTTATGCTCTGTTGTATCAGTATATTGGATCTCAATATTCATCACGGTTCCCGTAGCAAGCCATTAGGTGTAAGTAAGGGCCCTTGATGTCAAGATTGTTGAGTGCTGTATGGCCAATATCAACACGTTAATTCTTTCTAGCAGTATTAACTAAGGCACTAGTAATGATGGGAACGGGGGCTCAGTGCATTTGGGTATATCACCTTTGATTTTTTATTATTATCCAGGTTGATTACTACGAATACTAGAGCTCGGCTATTGCAAAGATGATTGGTAGTTAAGCAACTTTCAAGTAGGTCATTATTTCAATTAATCGATAACATAATAGGATTTCCCTACTAAGTGGCCAGTTTATTTTTAGACTATTTTTTGTGAAAAATCATATGCTTGTTTAAGCGACATATTGATGTAGCCAGTATATATATTTTTCCATTGTAGGCATATTATGTGAAAGTCCAGCTGATCATGAAGTCAGATACTAATTTGCATTAGTAGAAAGATTAATAAAGCTCAATATATTGGTATAAATTCAACTATTTACTAACGATATTTAGTCAGGGAGTACCAGCTCTATATATTTACTCCCTGTTAGAAGTCCATATTTAAAAATATTATCGACTCTTACTGGCTGTTGGTTGCTTATGCAGATACTTTAAGTTCGCTGGATACTATTCAGGCTAAAATCAGCAAGATTTAGATAGTGATTATCATTAGGGAAAGGATGTAGGGCGATGGAGTGGTTTGAGGCGGCTAAACAAAAATTAGCAGAAAGAGTATTTAATAGTACAGAGGCAGTTGAGGCTCCAATTGAAGATGATGTAGAGGTATGGTTGCCGATGAGGCCATACCGATTGAAGCTGAAACACAGGATTCTCTCTGAACTTGGAGAGTTATCGCATTATATCTTATCCACAATGTATGAATATGATCTTGACTTATCTTCGATTTATAAAACGACAGGATTAACGACACAACAACTCGATCCTGTGATTCGTAGGCTAAAAGGTCTCGGATTTATAGAGCTTAACAGTGGCGATGAGAGCAATGGCTTCCTAAAAGATGAAGGGAAGCAGGTAGCTAGCTATCTATCTATTGGCATTCATAATTACGAACTGGATGTACATATAGATCAGAATTATGGTAGTCGAAATAAAAAATGGTTTATTTGTAAATCAACTGATTCGGTTCTAAGTGACATTCCTGACGATGGTATAAAAATTCCATTACCAAAAAGAACATCACGGGATTTTAATGAAGATCGTTTCTTACAGGCACAAAGATTAAGTTCTTATGCCTCACAAAAAATTTCAACTCTTATTCCTGAATATAACCATATATTTGATGAATCAGATGATCCATGGGGGAAGGAATGGGAATTCACACTGAGTAAAAGTGAAGGCTATTTAGTAAAGGGTATTCGGGCTTTAATTCCGCTAAAGAAATTTGAAATCACTCAAAATAATAAGGTAAATGATAAATATCCAGATAAAACACTAAAACTTTATACGCCGGTTTTAAAATTAACGACTACATTTTCAGTACCATTGGGTGTGTTATGGGAAGAAGTTGATGCACCTGATTTAATAGATTACTTTTATTCTGAAAGTGATGAAATGGAGTATGCAGTATTTGAACCTGTTGCTGATATTGAAGACGGCACTGTTATACGTGATCCTGATGGAGTCGGAATGCAGGATGCTTCTTTATCATTACTGAGTTTAGTCGATAAATATGTTGATGATGAAATGAAGTATTTTTCAATAAATCATGAATTTTCGAAAACTTGGCAGCTTCACGAATACAGTTATGATGAACTCGTTGAAAACATGAATATTGGCCATGACGCGATGGTGAAAACATGAAAGTAGTTGATAAATTCGGATCGCTAACCGAGCACCTAATAAGTGATCCGCGTGTAGCTAAGTATGGAATGCTGATAGTTAAGCATGGATTTAAAGGGGCAGCTTCTAAAGTCAATCCTGTTGCTTTGTATATTGATGCTGCTTTGTCAGTTATAGAAGCGGCAAATAGTTATTTAAGATATGCCAAAGAACGAGAGCGCACTAAGCAAATATTAATTGAAAATGACAGGATTGAGTTTGAATTGAAATCTCAACTTGAAATATTGAAAATAGAGGGTGTGACCCTAAAGCTTAAGGGAGAGGAACGTATTGAAGCGTTAACTCTTCACTTTAAGCACAATGCGCTGCAGTCAAAAAATATTATTATAGAGGTAAGAGAAATGCTTAAGCATGCGAAAACAATGCAAGGACTGATTAGAAAAGAAAGAGAGGATAATCTATCTTTCATCCAGGTTGTAGATCTTCAAAAAAATCTAGATTTTTTTATTGTTAATTGTTTGTCATTTATAAGCACTTCATTCGAATAAAAGGAATATTATTATGAGAAAACCTACCCCTGTGAAATCGAAAGCTTTAGAAGGTGAACACTTACCAAAACAGAGAAGTACGGTTTCTCAGAAGTCAACATCAACGAGGCAGCAACAAACAAGTTCAAATGGTAATGCCTTGAGAGACGCTCTTGGTAAGCTAGATGCTAATCAATTAACAGAAATTGTTAAGTCTGGACTCGAGTTAGCAAATAATATCGTTGGTTATGCACATGAGAGAGAAAAAACTAAGCAGGTCAGAATTAATGCTCAAGCTGAAATGATCAAGTACACAGCTGAAGTTAAAAACGTTCGGCAACAAGAAAAAACCAAAAGATCTGAAATAGAAAAAAATAGAAATGACAACAAGCTTAATCATAAAGTATTGATGAAAACTGAAGATAATAAACATGATAAATTTATGAAAATTATGGATCTAGTATCTAGTGGAAAAATAAAAGAAGAAGCTGTCTTTGAACTACTCGATACGTTAGGAAATTAATTGACATGATTCCACTCGTTGCAGCAGGTGCCGTTATTGTTGGCGCTAGTGTTATTGCATGGCACTTTAACCAAAAAACTGAAGCAGAAAAAGGGCGTCAGAAGAAGGCTTATCGCGACAGAGATAGGATGCGCTCAAAATATAAAAATCCCGGAGCCAGTGAAAAACAAAAGCAAGAAGAAGAAAAAAGAGAGCAGGCGTCTTGTTATAAAGCATTACTACTTAAAGAAATACATACTCATTCTGAAAAAATTGAACCTATATCCTTGGCATATAAAGATTTCTATTTTTTAGTAAAGGAAGAAATTGATGCGGATTCAACCAGCCCCTTTAGAAAGAATGCACTCTCAAGAGAGTTCTCCAGAATTGAAGATGGACAATTAAGGCTAAAGGAATACGAGAAATATTTATCTACTGAAAAAATGAAAATTCAGGAACTTTGGGATAAGGGGAGCTACGATTGGCTAATGGAAAGACCTGTTCCCGATGCTCTTTTACCTTTGGAGTGGCTATATCTAGGGAAACTTGTATTAGTCGAGTTATCAGAATTAGATTCTCCGCTTAGTCATACTCGGCATATTCTAAAATTTAATGGATTTGATGGGGATATTGATAAACAAAAAGCATTAGCTGTTAGCTATGGAGATGAATTTCCGATGCTGGTAGTAAAAAAATCGCAAGGAAATTCTTTTTATGGCTGTGTTGCCAAGGGTATCGTTTATCATGACCATATAAGATCAAATCAAGCTTTGGAGATGATTGTTGAAAAAGCTTTTGGCTGGGGGGCATTTTGCTCTTATGCTGATGGTTTAGTTAAAGCGACCTTGCCAAATAGAAATCTAATCAATGGAGCACTTAAATTATTAAGTGGCCAGCGAGTTGATGTTTATTATGAACTATATGATGCGACATTAAGTCATGATCCAATGCAGTTTAAGAGAGGGGAGAAGAAACAGCCGTCCCCAGTCGTCACTGAAAGAATGCCTAGCAAGCCAGGGACTGATAACCTTGAATTGTATATTGAGATCAATGCTGATCTATTAATCGATATTCCAGAATATGATGATTTCTACTCCAGTCAGGCTCAGTGGACATTGCTAAGTTATGACCATGACAGCAAAGAAATTAGCCTTGGAAAAGCAAATGTACAAGTAATATGCTGTATATCTGAATCAAATGATGGACTTATCGCGAATAAAATCCACCTTAAAGAAATGCCTCAGATAGGTATTGATTTACCATTTGGCTTTGTTATGGCCCCTGACGATATAAATATTAGTTATTACTTGGGCTGGCAGTACGGAATTGAACAATTTGTAGAGTTTGTATTCCAGGCGAGCATAAGTTCAACGGACGCTAAAGAGCGAATGAAGCAAGCTGAATTTTTTAGGCAGTGGAAGCATGTCATCGAATATCAACGCGTGCAGGAAAGTGAGCGTAGTGTTGAGTTTGAGTGTGAAATTGAATCAGTTGAAAGCAATAATCATTCGTTAAAAATTACAAGGTCTCTTATTAATGATACTAAAATAGATGGTAAGTCTGTATATCATTTAATGAAAAAAATTCAGACGTCTAATAAACTGAAGTTTGAAGGAAATTATAAATTACAGATATTTCATAAAAAAAATGGAGAATTTGTTCCCGCTATCTTTAAAAAGAAAATAAGACATGCTGAATACATTCTAGAAGGCGGTGGTATAGAGATTTTCTGTAGCCTTAATAGTTACAGAGATATTAATCTTGATGAGTCCCAAATATTCAAGTTAACTGTAAGTTTACCAAATTCCTCATTGCAGCGGCAAGAACAGGCCTTGGATGCTTTATTTGAAGATCGGCTAGCAGAACCTCGACTTAAAGATATCTTTTTATCTCCTTCTTCTTATAATCCTGAGTTTATAAAGTATTGGCACGATAAAGATATTTGTTGGAATAATTCTGATTTGACAACAAACCAAAAAGAATCCATTAAAACTATTCTTTCAGCTAAATATCTATCAATGCTTCAGGGACCACCAGGCACAGGTAAGACCACGGTCATTGTTGAAATGTTATACCAGCTATTATTACACAACCCTGACCAAAAGATTTTAGTTGTATCTCAACAGAATACCGCTGTTGATAATGCTATAGAAAAATTTAAAAATAAATATTCTGATCTTGCTAACTCCTCGATAAAAATAGTGAGGGTTGGTAACCCTGAAAAAATTTCTGATGAGCTCAAAGACTATCAGTTATCGAGTATTTATAATAAATTCTTGGCGGGTAATATTGATAGTTGTGCGTCTAGATTGCCACGGAGTTCTGAGTACGACATTCCTTTGAATAAGTGGCGAGCTATGATGATGGAAGAGCTCGCCACTCATTCAGGAAGTCATTCTAATGCTAAAATATCTGATGAATTCTTTATAACAATGTTGTCAGATAAAAACTTGATTGGTGCTACTTGCGTTGGACTAGCCGGAAGGAAGGCTGGAGTTGATTCGCTTACTTTCGATGTTGTCATTATGGATGAGGCAGGAAGAGCAACTGTTCCTGAAATGTTAATTCCTTTACTTAGAGCAAAAAAAGCCATCTTAATTGGAGATCATCATCAGTTACCTCCAAGTATTGCACCTGTGTTAAGAGATGACTCGGCCAAAGAGGAATTGAAATTTTTAGAAGATACATTTTTGAATACTAGTTTCTTTGAAAGGCTATTTGATGACTTGCCAGGCGAATGCACAGCAAGTTTATCTGAGCAGTTCAGAATGGTTCCACCAATTGGTAATTTAGTTGCCGATTTATTCTATACAAAAAATGGTATAAGGCAGTTGTTTAATGGTGTTAAAACACCTGATCCTAGTGGTCAACAGCCAGTCTATGCGTTTCCAGAATCCTTGTTGTGGCTAGATGTGCGTGGAAAACAGTTTAAAAAAAATACCAGTTTAGAAAACTCTGAAGAAGCGAAGGCCATTGAACAATATTTGATAGGGTTGTCTAATGAATTTAGCCGAAAAATTGATGTTGCAGTCATCACTCCATATGGGGCTCAAAAGATACTAATAAAAAAATTGCTAGGCGTTAAGGAAGGATCGGATACCGTGATTATGAAAAACCTTTCAATCAAGGTAAATACAGTAGATGGCTTTCAGGGTAGCGAAGCTGAATTGGTATGTTATTCAACTGTTAGAACTGAAGGCTCATTGCAATTCTTACTTGATAAAAAAAGGCTAAATGTTGCTTGCTCTAGAGCCAAAGAAAACTTGATTTTCTTTGGCAACTCACACTATTTATCAAAATTTGGAAGGGGCAGTAAAAACTACTTCAATGACATTGTTGAAAGGTCAAGTATAATACGGTGGAATTATAAACTTGAAGGCTATAATAAAATATTAAAGAAGTATTTAAAGTTAAAAACCTCTGAGTGTACTAAGTCATCAAAAGAACTTACTTCATAGACTTTAATTTAAGTTGTTTTGAATAGGTAGGTGCCTTTTCTTCATAGAAATAATATCTGGAGGCTGTAAATAAATTTGTGTAACTGCTCATTATCTATACCCTAAACCTAGGATCAAATAATGAGCAATATCATGGATAAGAATAAATTGCAGGCGCTGGCCAATGAACTAGCCAAAGATGTTAAAACTCCAGAAGACCTCAGCACGCTCAGTGCATTTCTGACCAAGCTGACTGTTGAAGCCGCTTTGAAGGCCGAGATGGATTACCACTTGGGTTACGATAAGAATGACACTTCAGGCCATCATAGCGGCAACAGCCGTAATGGTTTCTCTTCTAAGAAGCTCAAAGGCGACCATGGTGAAATCGAGATTCAAACGCCTCGGGATCGTAATGCTAACTTCGAACCAGAGCTAATTAAGAAAGGCCAAACTCGTACTGCTAGCATGGACAAACAAATTCTAAGCCTCTATGCGAAGGGCATGAGCACTCGGGATATTACCGAGGCTTTTCAAGAAATGTACGGTGCAGATATTTCAGCAGGACTGATTTCTCAAGTCACAAATGGGGTGATGGAAAAAGTCACTGAATGGCAGAATCGCCCCTTAGATGCAATTTACCCTATCGTTTATTTAGACTGTATCGTGCTGAAAATTCGCCAGGATAAACGCGTCATCAATAAAGCAATTTACCTAGTTTTAGGTATTAATATTGAGGGCCACAAAGAACTTTTGGGAATGTGGATATCAGAAAATGAAGGTGCTAAATTCTGGCTATCAGTATTAACTGATCTTCAGAATCGAGGCATGAAGCACATGTTTATAGCCTGTGTAGACGGCCTCAAAGGCTTTCCAGATGCAATCAATGCTACGTTCCCTGATACTAAAATTCAACTGTGCATCGTTCATATGGTGTAAGCGGTCATTCCACCACGTCATTGACCGTTTTATAAATCACTGATCGCATTGGTTCATCTGCAAATTTCTCTTTCCAAACTCTCGGTGTCAACTCTTCAACTTTACTGGCAGGATGACAGCTCACACGTTGCAGTACATCGGTTAAATACGTGTGTGGATTGATATCATGTAATTTACAGGTGCTGATTAAACTTTGAATTAGGCCAACATGCTCGGCACCCAATTCGGTCCAACAAAACATCCAATTTTTCTTTCCTAAAGGGATGGGCCGAATTTCTCTTTCCAAGTGATTGGTGTCCATCGGCACGTCTGGATCCGCTAAGAAAACACGCAGTTCCGTTTCTCGTGCTTGTAGATAATTAATGGCTTTGGTTAATGGGTGTTTGGGGGTTAAATCATGGCGTTGGCATTGTTCATCTAGCCAAGAAAATACCTCGTCTACTAATGGTTTACTATTTTCTAAACGATACTGACGCTTTTTATCTCCGCTTAATTTTGTTTCGACTATGCGTTTTTCAAACTGATACAGTTGGCCGATTATTTCGAGTACGACCGCTACTTCCTGCGGACTACTTTCTTCTGCATTTACCAAATAACGGCGACTGTGCACCCAGCATTGCGCGTGAATAATACCGTCGGTTTTTTCAGCGTAACGGGCATAGGCGGCGTAGCCGTCAGTCACTAACGTGCCGCTGAATTTATGGTTGAGCGTATCAATAATATGCTGCTGACCTCGGCTTTCACTAAAGGTAAATACCACCTCATGATCTTCACCATAAACGGGCCAAAAGTAAGCCTGTTTCATTTTCCCTTGGTGTTTTCTACCCGCTTTAATGGGCGTTTCATCCATGGCCAATACTTTACTTTTTAAAACGTGATTCAACATGGCTTGCACGATGGGGCGCAATAACTCAATGCTGCGTTTAACCCAATTGGTCAGACTGGAGCGGGCTACAGTGATGCCGGCATGGGTGAGTTTTTGATGCTGACGATGCAGTGGATTATGATATAAAAATTTATCAATAAGTAAACCGACCAGTAAACTCACGTCCGCTATGCTGCTATCCAGAACCTGATCCGGCATGCGGGTGGTACGAACATCACCACTGTCAATTTTTTTAATCACAGGCAGATGATATTCAAGCACGACATAGCTGGCAGGTAACTTAGCCAGTTTACGTGTGATTTTAATATCGATTATTTTATATTGATCTGCGTCAGAACCGATCAGCTCGGGCGGGGTAATGTTAATTACTTCGACAGGGACTTCGTCACTGAAACGCAAACCCGTATCGGTAGTGCAATCATCAGGACGATTCTTCTTGGCTTTACCCCGTTCATATTCCGCCACTTTTTTTATGGCAGGTTTTTCAGGCTCAGTGATAACAGGAACGCCGAGAAGATTACCCTGGAGAGGATTTTCAACTATGCGCTTCTCAGATTTCTGCCCAAACATTTGATTTTCAAACCACGCCACACGATTTTTAAGAGACTGATTTTCTTCTTTTAATCGAGTATTTTCATCCACCAATACGCCTGCTTTTTGCTCGTTGGCAACAGACGTATCGATTGTATTTTTATTGGTGGAGTGCGTTTGTTTCATGGTTAATATTATACCATGATGAATTTTTATTGGGGTGTTTGTAGCGCTTGTATTGGCGTATTTCTTTAACCTTAATACCCTCTAATAATAATTTGAGTTGCAGCCAATCTAGTGGCTGCTTGTTGGAAGTATTTTCGTCGTAATTAAACTGTCCTTGCTCAAGGCGCTTAAACCAGATGCAAAATCCAGAACCATCAAAATACAATATTTTGATATGGGTCTTACGACGATTTATAAATACAAACATGGCACCACTGGTGGGGCTGTCTTTTAACTTGGACGCCACCAATGTACATAAGCCGTTAAAAGATTTACGCATGTCGGTGGGTTGTGGGTACAACCAAATCTGTACATTGGGCTCAGGTAAGAACATCAGGTTTGATTCAATATAAGCTCAACACCGTTACCCAGCTTTAAGGTGATATTCCAGTGGGTACTTTCATTCATCAGCGAACTCACATCAATAAATGAGGCCGGTTGATCACTTTTAAACGCTTGGTCGATATTTTTGGTGGCTAGCCTTTGTCGCCATTTGCTAAAACTGGCGTATGAGATATTTTGTTGTTTGCAAAATTTGGGGGCTGATAATCCGGATTCCAAGAAATTCGTAACGCTAGCGGTCCATTGCTCTGGGGTTCTGCGGGGTGATTTGGCGGTGCGATCTAGTGTTGTCATTTTAACCTCAATCTGATGAATGCTGAGGGGCTAGAATAACGCGCGAGAATAGGCGTTAAAAGACGTCGTGGAATGACCGCTTACCATATGGTGCGTAATTCGCTGAAGCTCGTGCCGTGGAAAGATTATAAGGAAATCACCTCCGACCTAAAACGTATTTATCAATCAATTACTGAGCAGGAGGCCAGTTTAGAGTTAGATCGTTTTGCCGAAAAGTGGGATGCTAAGTATCCGCAAATCAGCAAATCTTGGCGATCCCATTGGGTGAACTTAATTACGATTTTTGATTATCCAGCGGATATCAGAAAGGTGATTTATACGACCAATGCGATTGAATCTTTGAACAGTGTAGTTCGTAAATCTGTTAAAACTCGCAAGGTTTTTCCAAGCGATGATGCGGCACTGAAAGTTATTTATTTAGCGACAGAAGCAGCCTCTAAAAAATGGACAATGCCAATTAGAGATTGGAAACCTGCGTTAAATCGTTTTATGATTGAGTTTGAGGAGCAGTTAGCTCCTCATATTTAAAACGGGCAGTTACACAGTTTGTTTTACAGCCTCGAGCAGTTAGCTCCTCATATTTAAAACGGGCAGTTACACAGTTTGTTTTACAGCCTCAATATCTGTGAAGGAAAGGTCTTTTATCATCGAGCTAACTTATTGCTGCGTTAACTTCCAGTCAAATAAGGGCTGACTGTACCAGATGAACTTATAAACAAGTGTTTAATCGCTCGAGTACAGGCTACGTGCAGTAGTGCTCTCTCATTCAGGTCGCGTTGTCTCGCTTCTACAGGATCTTCAGTATCTGAGGTAGCGTAGTGAAGCGGAATCAATCCATCATTGGCAGAAACAATAAACACATAGCGAAACTCCAACCCTTTTACTCTGTGCATCGTGGCCAAACGAATACCATCTATATTGACATTGTCATTCTTACGATCAATTTTATGGGTTTCAATTCCCTCAGCTTTAATAATGCTGCTTATTTGATCAAGTGGCCTATTAATCCTAGCAACGATGCAGATATCTTTTAGCTCGACACCTAGCTTCTTTAGCATCTTGATTTCGTTAATGGTTCCTTCAGCTTCAGCTTCAATACTATTGTATTGTTGAATATTAGGTGACTCACCTTGAGTTAATGAACGGTAATCATGGCTCGAGTCTAAATTACCATCTAAGTCATCGATGGAGATATTTTCTAAAATAGACATCGCAAACTTTCGTGTCTGTTCCGTTGTCCTGTAATTTATTTTTAATTTTCGGCTGCGGCCAACAATTTTAATTCCACAAGCAGACATCGCTGTCTTACGACGATATATACGCTGATGCCCATCACCGACAATAAACAAATCGTTAGCTTGTTCAGGTACCAGTTGCCTAATTAGTGTTAGTGCTTCTGGGCCCATATCCTGACCCTCATCAATAACGATGGAGCTGTAGTTTAGATGATGGCCAGTATTTATTACCGAATCTGCCGCATCAAGGGTTGCATCCTCGAAAGTACGTAAACCATTTTGATGCATGCTGGTGCGTAATTCTTCAAACACGGGCCAAATTAACGAGCGTTGCTTGCGATTAAGTGCAACTCCACGGCCTTTACGTGAAACTTTAAAATACTCCATTTTCTCACTGACTCTATTAGGAAGGATTATTCGATCCCATTCTTCTTTATAGAATGAATCAGGTAGTCCTACTGTCGGGTCGGTAAGTTGAAGAGCCTGTGTCCAAATTTCGTCATAGCGCTTATTACTATTGGCATACACGATTGTGTGTGGATAAGAGCGACCCTTTAGATAATCACTAACCCACTTGTCGATATGTTTTACTTCAATGCGTGCTAATTCTTCTGATGAGCAAATTTTACGCAGGTTATGCTGGATATCTATTGCTAGGTTTGCAGTGAATGTCGTAAATAATATACGTTGCTTTGATGCCTTGGGAATATTTTGTGCGAGCCATTTCGCACGATGCATCGCGACAACAGTCTTGCCTGTACCTGCTCCCCCTAATACTCGAACAGGGCCATTCCAAACTCTACTAACAAGTTTTCTCTGTGAAGGGTGAAGGAATACACGCCAGTGCTCTAGGGGAGCCTCAAGCATTTCCTTAAGTTCGAGCTCGTCTTCAATAACGTGAAAGAAACGCAGGGTTTCTGGACGCGTGAGAGCTGTCTCAATATCACTTGTATCGACGGTGCCTTCAGTTGTATTAACATACTCTTCTTCGATATCCTCCCAGCTTGAACCCGCAGCAATCAAATATAGAGGCTCAAAGACTGTCATAGGCAAGCGCGATTCTATAGATTCAAATTCAGCTTCAGAGCGAACAGCGCGTACTAGAGGTAATACTTCAGAAGGGAGTCCAAGCTTTATAAATTGCTCATCTGTTAGCTTAAACAATGGTTCTTCATTGTTAGTTTTTACTGTGCCTGCTTCGCCAGCACTTGTAATTGTTGGCGTATTATCTATTGATATTGAAGGAGTCCCCTCAGTACTTTGTACCGTTGAAGATTCAAATATTTGCAGAGCCCCCGTTTCGGCATTTATCTCACAGGCATGGCGCCTCGCCCAACTATAAGCGTCATCATGTTTGTCGACCCATAGTAGTAAAAATACATTGCCATTCTCAGGCTTAAGAACAATGCCTCGATAATCCTGATCTATGCGAACCGAGCGATAAGCTTTTTCTTTGGCATCATTTATCTTTTCATAGTTGATGCCCGTCGATTGCGGGTTATGCCTAAATTTAGTAACAAATTCCATTACCTTTTTTTGCTGCTTCTTTGGAACTTGACTAAATGCCATCATGAAATCTTGTGAAATGGCTACCTTAACAGCACTCATACTTGTTCCCCGTTAATCTCTTCTTGTAACCATTGAATCAATTGATCAATAGATGCTTCTGTACAGTTCGTTATTATTTTCCAACCATGTTTCAGTAGAGGTTCAACTTCCTCTTCAGATAGGTCTGCGAAAGCTACTTTTCTATCTGGCCAGCACCATTCGACTTGATCGTGAGTCTCATCGGCATTAAGAACTATATCGTAACCCACTACTGGCGGAGGTAAATTCTCTTTGGCAATAACAGACAGTTCATCAGGATAAATCGTGAGTTCAAATGCTTCATCCCATTCACAACTATTCCATTTTTTATCGCCAGCAGTCTCGGTCACTGGTTTTATTAATAAGTCATCGTAGCAACTATCGTCAAGCCCCCTCTGTGTAACCATTGTATGGAAAGGGATGAACTGGAGTAGGTTAGTTGCTGCCCAAAACATACGCCAAACTTGATGAAAGGACTCATTTTCATAATCTGTATCATCAATATACAGATTGATAGCGCAAAGCTGTGTAAGCACGTCCAGTGACTTTAATGCTTGTTTTGGTGTAGCAACACTCAGCTGAAGTTGTTTAGCAGTACTGACCTGAACGGCATTAGAAATGATGTCCCCCACAAAGTGATCGTGGAACCATTCTTCAGGGCTAGTCGCTGCCGCGGTCTTCGCAACGTCTTCTTGCTGTTGTGGTGTGCTTTGAAAGTTCAAGAAACCAAAAAGTCGAGAGAAGGCTGCTTGACTCAATAAACTTGAATTAGCTTCATTACCTCTTAGATAACTCATTAGCCAATCTAAAGGCCCTTTTTCCACTGTAGAGGTTAACTGGTTATATGTTGGACGTTGAGCCTTATTACAAATTTGGTCATGCAAGCCAACAGACTGAGAATTTGCACCTTGGGTTAACCATTCAACAATACTCGTATCGAGATCTTTATTAGGAGTCGGTAAGTCCTCCCAGGCGAGTGTCCAAACGTAGCTATCTTGTTTTTTCCAGATAGCCATACGTTTTTCAGAATCAGATTTTGTCGAGTTCTGGTGAAATTTATAACCGTCTAAATAGATTCGTATAGGTTTTAAATTGGCTTGATCGCGTAATGGACGGAAAACAAAATCTGGGCGAGTGTCTCTCGCGTGATCACCACTTTTATCTTGAGGCTCTATTGACCATAGCATTGGGCTACTACCACCACAGCTAAGGTTCCAACCAGGTTTATTATTGACAATGGCCTGCGTTAGTCTTACGTCAGAACTTATGTTACCTATGGTTTGAATAAAGCGCTCTTCAAAAGCACTTTCTAGTAACGGATTGATATCCACGTCGGCAAGATTGGGTATTTCGACCAATGAGTGTTCATGTTCCAATATCTTTTCTAGTAGCTCTTTTGCAGCATCGCGTGATATCTCGGTGAGATTTCGGCTTTCGCGATAAGCAAATAAGCAACTGTAGCAGCCATCTTTATTGGGGTCTTGAGTACAGCCACAGGTCGATAGTTGATCGTGAGCGGTACGGAACATATCAAGTAGATTTTCAGGCTTACGCATTAGCTCTTTAAGGTAGCCTGTTCCTCCCGGAATTTTATCAAGAATAATTAAGTAGTGGCGACGTAAGCCTGTCCCCATTCCGCCAATAACAGGCTCGCTGTAATGAGTTAGTTGTAAATGATTTACGTCACCTTTGAAATATTTTTCAAGGCCCATATGTAATGCAGCAATCAAGCTCTGCTTACGAACATCAGATGATTCAACTTCGGCGAGCGGCAATAAAATACGAATCGCTTCAGATTCTAAATCACGATATAAATAAAGAGCCTTGTGGTAATCATCGACATCTTCAACTGCAATTGCAGAGTTAAGCGGGCAGTTAAAGGAGTGGTTTTGGTTTGCATTACGACGATATTTTTTTACTTTGCCACAATGTTTACAGATCTTAAAACCAGGTCGAGATGAATTTTGGCCTGCGATTTCTATTTCAGATCCATCATCGCCCATTTTCCCAAAGTTGACTTCACGAAAGCTAACTTTGCTTAAATATTCAAATCCGAATGGTAATGTTTCACTATCGATTTTGTAGGCCTTAGTACTGGCTTTGGGGTCAACATCTACGAGTAGCTGACGATTAAAAAATATAGGTTCGCGACGTTCAGAGTCGTCGCTGATGCGACTCTCTTTATCACTAGCATTAGCAAATACCTGTTTTAGTTTTAACAGTGTTTGTTTTTGACTTTTATTGAGCCACATCTCACTGCTGCAACGAGGGCAGGTAGAATTATTATCACCGTTTAATGTTATGTTTTCAGCGTAATGACACTGATCACATAGACGCCATTCTTCAGCTTTAGTAACCGTTAAGTCCACCTGGTCAATTTCGACTTGGCGATTAACCCCGTAAAATTTACTTTCCGGTGCCAATTCACTTAATGCTGATTGGGCAGGGCGTGTCAGTTCGAAACTGCGCTTATCGTAACTCTGTGGTGAGCTTTTTGAATCGTCTTCTGATGCTTGTTTCGTCTCTAACTTACGATAAATAATGGTATGTAAGGTAACACCTTCTTCTGGGAAGGCGTAATTGGGTAGCAAGCCTTCATCAGTAAAGAAGTTAAGCGTTTGTTTCTCGTTGAATGTTTTTATCAAACGCATCAAGCCGCCGCGCTCTTGTTCTATCAGCTGTATGCGCTCAGTTATAAATTCATCGACAGGCTGTTTCTTCAGCTTATCGAGTTCTGATTTTAAACCTTTAACATTGTCGCGTAATCCTGTGCGCTGAACGACGACTTCATTTAATCGATTCAACAACCGATAGTTAATATTATTGGTTGTATTATTACCGAAGATAAAGTGCTTAAGGTGTTCCTTACCTTCTGCTTCAAGGTCAGGAAAAAGCTGCATGAATTGATTGAATATATCCGATCGATGACTCTCAATATAATCCAACAGCGTATAAGGAAATGCCGTGCTCTTATTGGTCTCTACAGCATCCAGCACCTGTTTCATTTTTCCGGGTAACGCATCTTTGTCGATGGATCCCTGCACCCAATGGTCGAAACAATAAGCGACAATTTGACGTTCAAGTACGGCGGTGGCGTTGAGAAAAATTCCAGGAGGTTGCACAGAACCAGCCATCATCGTTAAAGGGTCATCATAGAAATACAAATCATGAGGTGCGTTGTTCGCAACGGTAATATTTAACGCGTTACCGTCTGTCCGGCCAGCACGACCAATGCGCTGTAAATAGCTGGCCTGAGCAGGAGGTACCGTACACAACAATACCGTTGATAAATCACCAATATCGATACCCATTTCCATAGTGGGCGTAGCAGAAAGTAAATTAATATCCCAACGTTTATCTCCGCGTTTAAATGATTCTTCAATGGCTAAGCGCTCATCGGCAGCAAGCAAGCTGGTGTGCTCTGATGTCACCAATCGCACAGGAGGATTAGGCAGTGCATCGACAGCGATGACTGGTTGAGGATGATTATATTCACCCAAGCAATCTTGTCGCTGGCAGCCAGCTCCTTGCCATTGAGAGTGCTGTGCCATAGGTATTTGAATACGATGCCCACAGCTATCACAACAGATTTCAGAGAGTCCTGTCACACACTGCCACCGCTCGGGGCGCAAGCTCCATATGGGGTTTCCCTTTACATCGGTTTCTTGTAATAACCCTGTTTGCACCATCGCCTTTATAATTATTGCGTAACCTTGTGGAATCGTGGCATTAGACGCGAGTGTTTCACTGCCTAATAGCTCTTTAGTAAACCAGTTGTGATACCAGGTTTTTCCACTGCCAATAATGTATTCAAAATTCTTGGAGGTGCGTTCCATGGATAGGAAGGCAGGGGGTGTTGTTAACCGACTGAAATTAGGTAAGAAAAGCTGTCTATTAAGCAAAAATTCTTTGCCATCATTATGCAGATAAGACTCGATGAATTTATGGTGGTAAGCACCTTTGATACGCATGTGCCATAGCATGCCCAATATGAACTTTTCAAGTTGGTCTGCTGTTAAATCGCGCAGTTCTATAATTTCGTTCTGAAGTTCTGTTACAGCTCGCATTGCCGCATGAGTAATGGCTTGCTGGTTGGGAGCAACAGTCACCTTTCCCTCGCGTTCTAGCGTACGGCCTATGCGGCTTGATAAACCAAATTCCTGTAATGCTTCCCACTCCAAGCGTTTACTCACGAAATCCAATGCAGTATTACTACCAGGAGGAAGCTTGCCTTCTTTTTTAAGCACCTCCCAATCATTCAACCACTCAATGTTAGGTGCAAGGAAAGTAGCTACAAAATCTTCAGCCCCTAATTTTCGCTGCCAGTAATCGCCAATTCTCTTACTCAGTTGCTCGAGTGACTTGTTTTTAAATTGATCATTTACGGCTTGATATATCGCTTCTCGTATTACTTGCTTCCAAGTTCTTGCCCCAAAAAAACCAGCGCGATGAGCCGCATCTTGTACCGAGTCTGAGAAGGCAATCAGTTTAAGGTCATCGTTATAAATACTGCTGAATAATTTGCTAATCATTACACTGCTTAAACTAGCAGCTCTGGACCCCATAATATTTAAGCCCTGGTTGGCACCACAATAAGGGCAGTCATTATGGAAACTAAGCTTTTTAACTCCCTGCACTTGATGTTCACGCAGCATCACTGGCAGCCAAACACGTTGAGATTCAGTTCCACCGCACTCAATGCATGGATAAGTTTTACTCGTATCTTGTGCAAGGTGTCCGCAACATTGGCACACCTGCATTACAAGTCCGCCAGTGGGTGGCTTGTCATCTCTCCACGGGAATAATGCAACAGTATCTGACGATCCAGCAAAGTAAGCGTTATAAATACCGCGTAGGTCGTTATTAACACTCGACTCATTGGGTTTACGAGTAGATACCCAGCCTGTGGCATAGCACTCGCGACAGTGAATAAGCGGTAGGTGTAAGTCTGCCTCTTTAGGTAGGTCATCAGAAAACGTTAACTGAGGTGTTGCCCCGATATTGGCGACCATTCGACCGAGTTCACGCATCCAAAGCTGATGGCGTACTTGCAATAAAGGAGCAGTACCTGACTTCTCTGGATGTTCTAAATGAGGCTCTCGCCAACTTCTGGCGGTTGAAATTAACGCACATAAACTCTCTAGGATTGCCTGAACATCATCGTGGCTGACTCGGAGTCTTGTAGTCCAATCATTGATTAACTGTTCGGTATCTACTATATCGCGACAAGCTTTAAGTAGTGCATGAAAGGCGGTATGTGATTTTAATAACGTTCCAAGCTCAACTTGAGCTCGTTCTTTGTGCTGTTTGTTGTGGCTGTTTAAATCGAAAGGCGGGTTTACAAACCATAAGCTAGCATGAGCATCGATATAATCTTCGATTGAACGATATTGTGTTGCAGCCATGCCCGCAAGGGTAATAGGGTCGGGCCAATTAAATTCAATAACCTCATGACCTTCTACAAACTCTTCAGCCGTAAGCCGATCTTCTTTTATTACGGCTCCATCATCCACAGATAATTCAGTAGCAAAAACCTTACTCGCGTATTTAATGAGTGCCGAATCATCCTCACCAACGGTTGCCGATGTTCCCACGCAGGCTAAACGATCGCTTAAGTTCAAGCGATCACGTAAACGACGGATTAAACACGATAGATCAGTACCTTGAGCACCATCAAATGTGTGTAATTCATCAACCACTAAAAACCGTAAATCATCGGGCTGGTTAAAGCGCCAAATAGGTTGGTCTTTAGGGCGTATTAACAAATAATCCAACATTTTATAATTGGTTAATAAAATGTCAGGTGGGCTTTCACGCAGAGTATCTTTATCGGTTATTACATAATCAGGACTCATATCACGGTGGGGAGATTTATCGTTATCACCCACAAACAAACCCACTCTAATTTTACCTTTGAGGTTATCTCGTTTAGCTATCTCCAAAGCAAATCGTCTAGCCTGGTCAGTGGCTAGTGCATTCATTGGATAGATGATAATTGCCTTGATACCCTTACCCGGAGTTACTCCACAGTAATCCAATAATGGATACATAAAGCATTCTGTTTTACCCGAGCCTGTGCCTGTAGCTACAAGAGTTGAAAGGGGAGTATCACCACACAAACGATTAAAGGCTTGTGTCTGATGTTGATAAGGAGGGAAGCCAACTTCAAAATTGGTAAAAGGAAGCAGGTCGGTTTGATTTACAGTTCTGAAGGGTAAGCCGAGGCCTAGATAAGGCCCTTTAAACATACTGTCCGAGCGCAGTAAAAAGTCATCTATTATCGTGTGCGGTGCAGAACGTGCATCATCACTGCCATAATTTCTTAAAAACCCTGGAGTCGTTGCGGGGAAATTAGTTTTTAAAAAATGCTGAACAGTATTAATTATTTCTCTGCTTACTAAGGACGGCAGCATGTTAGCTCCATTAACAAGATATATTCATTGTTTATTATCTTTAAAGGTAAATGAGTCACAAGTTACCTTTGCTTAAGTTCGTGTGCTTCACTAAGGGCATCACCAAGCATTTTCACTACCCATCCTGCTTTCTCTAAGCTGGGAATGTCAGCGCTTTGGTGAATAATGGCTCTTTTGCTTTTTGGCCAAGCCAGCTCAGCAGTGGCGACGACTGCATCATCTTCATCAGTAACATCGTAACCAATTTCAGGTACTGCCATGTTTTTATTGCGATATAAATCCAACAAACCATGATAAGACGTATCGGCAAAAGCCAAAGCATCATCCCAATCTTGACTAGACAAAATACTTTGGCTGCGTCGAAGTTTATTAATGGTATGTACTTCATTACTACGCACACGCATATGTTCGTGTAATGGCTCTTTACGGTGGCAATCTATACACAGCGCTCTTAAATTACTGGCAACGTTATCACGTTTAACACCGTTAACATGGTGCGTGTGAAGTAGGTGTTGATAGCTGGATAAGTCGACATGACATGCCTCACAGCAGAAATTCTTCTTACTGCGATAATTCAGCGATACTGTCTCCCAATCATCAGCATAGCCACCACGCTTGTCTGCAATTGTTTTAGGAAAAGAATTGAATAGGGTTGAGTAATGAGAAAAGAATTCATCCAATGTGAATTGTTTGAATACATTAGTTCGGTCAGACTTGTAACTTCTGTAATTTAAAAAGCCTAAGCACAGCTTGCAAACATGTAGCTCTGCTTCACCTTCAACTAATAGCTGGCTATCGGATTCCTTGCCTGAAACAGGAAATATACCAGACACATCGTTAGTGACTACATATCGATCAAAACGATGTTTCTTTCGCATCTCACCCAATTTTGAGCAATCAGCAATATGATATTTATTACCTTCTTTATTACCAGTAATCACATCTTGTACTCTAAAACTATGATCCTCGATATAGAGTAATACCTGATTACCATCAACTTCTAATAAACCACCATGCGAGTCTACATCTTCAAGCGTGATATCACGCCTTAAAATAGTTTTCTCTGACTCGAAGGCATTATAAGTATTCGCTTTATAAGAGAACGTGGCCTTACCGTCCCCCATTTTTTTAGCCGCTGCCCAAAGAGCAGTAAAGTTGACGTTAATCTCCATTAATTAGCCTTAAGAATCTGCTGAATCTTGATGTCGGCGTTAGTGATTATGCGGAACGAGACTCGTCGAGAACGATTAAGATCTTCGACACCTTGCTCATTGACTATGTTTTTTGCCGATGAAAACCCAACTGCGGCAATATGCTTCTTAATCCAAGGCCGTTGTGTTTTTATGCTGTCTAAGCGGAATATATATTCCAATACGCTGCGGGTGCGTCCTTGCGATAACTTCATGTTAAGAAAATATGCAGAAGTATCATTTGTGTATTCATTCCAAACGCTGCTGGTATGGCCTTCAATACGGATTTCGTTAATAGAGTCTTTAAATGGGGATAATACGGTCATGTATCGTGGGAAAAAATCCTGAAGTAGGTGCTTGTATTCGGGATTTAGATCTTTATTACCGGTTTTAAACAAAATGTGGGGTGAGTTAAAATTAAACGTTAACGTATCTTTATCAATGCTTGCATTCCAGCGATCGAGATCTTTGGAAAAAACATTATTCAACGCATCAAAAATAGCCACTTGGTTTTCTTGGTAGGCAACAGCGACTTCTTTAATTTGGTCACGTTCGATCATAACATTTCGCATTAACGCGATAGCGATAAATAAAAACACGACCATCAAACCTGCCATCAGGTCTGATACAGAGAGCCAGTGGCTCTCGTCTTGCTCTGTCGCTCTAGGGTTTAAAAAATTAGGCATTAGAAGTTTCAACTATATTTTGCATAGCGTTAACTAACTGAGTGTAATCGTTAGTGAATTGACGTGAGATACTGGCAAGTGCAGATCCCATTTCTGTCATTACTTTTTCAATTTCATGCTCTAAGGCCTTGTCGATCATCCCCACTTGTTTATCCACAGCATCGCCTGTGCTAGAAAGGGAGTTCTCTATTTGCGTCGTTAGGCCATTAAATATTTTGTTAGCCTCGTCTGATTGACGGCTAGCCATGGATTCTAGAGTGCTATTAAGTTGATCTCTCATCGTTTCTAAACCGGTATTAAAAGCGTCTTTACTTTGACTGAGCTCTTGAACAAGTTGGGTACCGGCTTTGCCGTATTCTTCAGTAATTTTTTTAGCTTCATCCTGCATGCGTACTGAAAGATCACGATAGTTGGCATTCATGCCTTCTTCTAAATCTGAATAATGTGTAATCGCTTTTTCGTTATGAGCCACCATAACGTCTGAGGTTGACTGAAGAGATCCGTTAACCTTGGCAGAGTTATCTACAAATTCTTGAGTACCTTGAATGATTGCATTACCCATGGAATCACTGCTTTCTTTAATGCCTTTGGCCAGTTCATCTGAAGCTGTTTTAACACCTTCTAGTGTGGCATCAATTTGTGCACGAATTTCTGGTACGGCTTCCACGGCTTTATCGCGAATGTCTTTAAAGGCTTCTAAGTGGCGTTCTAACTCTTTAATTTGATGCTGGTTAACCTCGGTAATATCTTTAAGGTTTTCCATGTGAGCAGGGATTTGGGCAGTATGCTCGGTTATTGATCCGACAGCTGTTGCGGTTACGCCGATGGATTCAACGCCTAGGCTATATTTTTTGCCCATGTCGTCTAACTGGCCTTTGTATTGGTCTTGCCAAGTTACTAGTTCTTTACAGGCTTCATTTAGCTGTTTGAAGTTTTCGCCAAACTGCTCGGTCAGATTTTTATTAAAGTCCCCAATGACTTGTTTCAAAGCTTCGATGACGGTTTCAGTGGCTGATTTAGAGAGCATATCCGCAAAGTCTTGCAACTTAATCCATAGCTTGTCTTGGAAGCTTTCAAAAGCGATCTTTTGCTCTGCAATCGTTGCTAATAATTCCTTATGATTGTCGTTATCGCTTTGTAACGCTAATTTATTTTGGTCATTATTATCACTGCGCATTAATTTCATTTGGCTGGTAAGACTTGAATCATTATCGCCACCAATAGCTTGCTGAAGCAGGGTCATACCACTGGCTTGTTCTTTCATAACGACTTGTAGATCGTTAATACCGTCTTTCTGGTCTTTCATTACGGTGTACAGCTCAAGAATACCTATTTGGTCTTCATCAATAATATCATCACCTTTAGGCGTTAGCATGCCAGAGCTGGCGAGTACCTTGTAGATAATGGATGAACTCATACCGACCAAACTGGTGGTAAAGGCTGTTTTCATACCTTCCAATAAACTACCGATACTGCCGTCGATGTTATTGGCATCGAACCCTAGTAGCCCTGCAACAATGCCGCAAAAAGTACCTAGAATCCCTAATGATGTTAATAGCGTAGGAACGTATTGAGTAAAGCCGTGTGCTCGATCAGAACGTTTAGCGACAATGGCTGCGATAAAGGTAATTGCTATTATGACAATAAAGCCATCGGTCATGGCGCTGGCGCCCATGCCAGAAATAAATGATTCAATAGGTTGCGCTAGCATGACTCTTCCTTGGTAACAGATTCTGTACTTTCAATTGTTTTAGAGAAAAATTCCCACGCGACTCGGTAATCTTCTTCGCGGTTGGGTTTTATGAACGGAGCTTGATAGACGATAGTGCGCTCTACGGGGATATCAGAGAGAGTATCGTCCATGAATGATTTGCTGACGGTACTGCCTGCCTTAAAGTCTTTTACATCTTCCCAGCCAAGAGAAATACCTTCTTCGGCACGGTCATAATCGCCGTTGATCATTGTGCCGTAGCTAGTACCGTTTTTGAGATCGCTTGGGCGCTTCTGTCGGGGCATTCCAATTCCTCTCTTAGCTGTATCAGGTGTGAAAATTATACGACCATTTTGGTCGTACCATGTGTCTGCTTCGTTACCAATTAATACCCAAAATTGAATTCTATAAATTGTAAGAAGCTCTTCTAAGCTCATGCCAATTGAAAGGCTTACTATTACATCAATTTCTACGAGTGCTTGCCTTCTTGTATAATCTGAAATATACGCATTGGAAGCTTTCCAATTCTTTGATAATTTTAAAAAATAATCTCTGGGAAGAAGTGGGGAGGAGTTACTCCATGTTTGATTAACAAAAGTTTGTGACCAATTATCTTCCCATAGATCGGTGTAACTATTTGTTAGGCAAGATAGAGCTAAAACTCTAAGCTTACCTTCGTTGTTTAAATTCAGTAGTGGAAAAGAAGCCCAACTTGCCATTAGGTTACTTCTTCCTGTAGTTTTGATGAAAAAATCACCAACTAACGAAAAACTCATGAGAGCTTGCTTCATTAGTAAAGTCGAAGATTTATATGTTGTAGATTGTAAGCCATGAATATGGCTTGAGCCAGGAGGTATGATCGCTGAGATAAGAGTTCTTTCACCTGAATGTGATAGCATTCCCCTGTACGCTAAGCGAAAAAATTGAGTGACCTCCTTAGGTGGTTTTGACCAGGGAACTTTAGGGATCATTGATAAATATTTATCATCAGTCGAAGAGGGCACAAAATTAGTACGTGGAAAATAGTTTTCAGGAATCTCTGATAAATCTAAGGTGTCATATGCTTGGCTATTATTACACTTTTTTCTAGGTGTATTATTTATAGGGGTTCCAACATATATGTGCGGACCAGATAATACCCATTGGTAGCTTGTTAGAGGGAAAACGGTTTGTTTTAGAAGAGTTCCATCTTTTTGTTGGTTGGTTTCGTGCCACATTTCTGAAGAAATATATTGATCAGCATGCTGGCTTAACTTTTCAGGTTGATTCGCAAGCTTTTCTAGAACTGATAATAACGGTGTAGCATGTAATTTAGGAAGCTTTGCTTCAGAATATTTACAGCTGTCATCGTAAAGATTTGAAAATAACAGTAGTTCTTTTTTTGATATATTTAAAACTCGCTGCGGATGACCAGCATTGTTCCAATCTCCAGTTTTATTAGATTTGATACCTTCTAATTGATCGTTTATATTGCTTTTAAAACACAGGTCAATTGTTCTGGGAGTAAAAAGATTTGAGATGCTCTTAAATTGAATTTTTTCTTGATGCGAACATTTTCCTATATTTATACTGTATCTTTTGCTATCGCCAATTGGAAATAACTTTTTCTTATTCAAGAATTGAAAGTGAGAAAGAAGTCGAGTATATATATTCTTTCTTATAGCACCTCCATTTGAATCTTCATATATTCCCTCTGGATGGAGAAGTCCTGAAATTCCATATTTGCAACCAAGCTGCCATACTAATGGTATAAAACATTTATAAAGATCTGTTTGGACCCCTTTTAATACTGGGTAGTTTGCAAGAGCGTTTAAGAAATTTTGCATTCCTGAGCTTTCAGTATATTCGTTTATCCACGATTGCTCTAATTTAGAATACTTTTTAAAGGTATCGTATCGTAGAGTGTTAAGAGCACTTGCTGAATAATTTCGGATTACAAATAACGGCTCATAATCACCCATTACACCACTTTCTTGCCATTCAACTTTCAGCCAAGGTGGATTTCCTAGAATTAAATCGAAACCACCTTTATCATGAAACTGATCTGCAAAGGTGAGCTCCCAGTGGAAGAAACGGCGTTTAGTTGCTAATTCATCAGCCAGTTTTAAACGTGGAAAAATATCGAATAAAGTATTGAGGTTTACGACCCCATACTTATTCACAAAATATTTCCCTTCACTTTCATTTATTGAAGGGGCAAATAAATCATCTACTTTCCCAGTACTGCCCGTGACAATGGTATCTCCTAGTAATAAGTTTTCTAAATCTAGTAAGTATTCGTCACGACAGGGTAGTGAGTCATACTCTTCGATAGGCCAAAACCATAGCGCACACCAATAATCCATGACTAATTTTAAGCGGCGATAGCAGCTGGCATTTTGCAGTTGTTCACTAAGCAGCTCGCCAGAAAGGGCCTCATCTTTGAATTGCAACGGGGTAAGGTTACCGCTTAATTCGTGACCAAATATTTTATAGGGGTCTGTCGTCTTTAAACGTAACGTACGTAATTGGTTAACATGCTCATCCCATAGCTCATCTACTTTCGAACTAAGGATTTGTAACCGAGCGATTTCATTTTTATCAAAGGGTTTGGTGAAATCTTTGCGCCATGTATTAATGGCGGCGATTTGATCTGGATAACGTTTTTTTACCACCTTATCGCTGTAGTTAGCCATGCCGCTATCGGGTAATAAAAAGTGCCATATATCGGCTGCAGTACGGGGTGTTCCTAATTTGATTGCGGTAGGGGCATTGTTTAACCAGCAAGCGGTGTCTTTGGGTTTAAGACTTAAGCTAGTATCTTTGAAAGCCTGGCGTCGTGCACCAACAAGTGAGTTACCGCAATTGATTTGCAGGCCTAACCAGGGAATGAAGCGATCTTCTGATAAAGCATTTAACCAAATGGATACTTCGGCTAACTCTACTGCGATGGGGTTTAAATCCACACCAAAGACGTTATTGTCGGCGAGAAACATTTTAACTTTTTGCTTCTCTTGTAGGTATTCGCTTTGTGGAATGCGCTTATTTAAACCGCTTTGGGCAAGCTCTAGATACTTGTCGGCCATTTGGTTGATGGCTTCATTTAAGAATGCAGCCGAGCCCATAGCGGGTTCGCAGACGGTTAACGTTAATAGTTTTTCAGCACGAAGTTTATCATTGGCTAACGGTTCTAGTTGTTCTTTGTATACTTCTTTTAGTGCGTATTTTACCAGCGATTGAGTCAGTACTTCTGGGGTGTAGTAAGAAGCTGATTTCTGGCGGTCACGACCTGCTAGGCGATAGATGAAACTGCCTTTGGGATGCATGCGCAGCTTGTCTTTGCCCTCTACTTTATCGAAGACTTTTTCGTCTTCTGTATAATCTTCTAATTGGCTGGCTTTAACAAAGAATCCCGCTTCTAATTTGTCTGGAGTAGGCTCGCCTGCCTTTTTAACTTCGTATAGATCTTCACCTGCAAAGAATCCACGGTATGAGAGTAGGGCCTCATAAACAGCACCGAGTTGGTTAATGCCGAGTTGGGCATAGCTAATTCTGCCGCGTCGTTTACGGCTACCACCACGCCCACCTTTTGCGGGTTTGGATAGCGACATTAATTTAATAACGGTTTGCAGCAAATGGTTGGGAAATACGACTTTATTAAGTAGTTTAGTTTTTTCTGGATCGAATAGGTGGCTTTGCAGTGGGCTCATAGAAAAGCCGTCAGCGCTGGTGGCTAACATGTCATCGGTTGATTTGGCTTGGTAGCCTTGATTAATCAGTTTAAATAGCGTGGTAATGGAATCGTGAAAATAGCGACCCTCTTGTTCTCTTTGTGAAGTGAGTGGCACCATTTCTAAATCACGCAGTGACTCTAAGCTATAACCTTGTAGGTAAACACTGTTATCGACGGGGGCGTAGCCCAGCTCTGGCCGAGCTTCGATGTAAAACATGAATAAAAGGCGGTACATATATCGCAAACTTTCTAGCGATAGCTGATTGGGGTCTAGAGCTGATTTACCCGTGTAACCTATGTCGCTGCGCAGAATTAACTGCTTGGCGGCTTCGTTACCGAGTAACTCGATGCATTCACGTAAAGCGTATTTTAAATCTTCTGATACGCCATAGGCATGTTTGTGCGCATTTTCATCTAAGGTATCGAGCAGTGATTGACCTTGGTTGGCTAGCATACTGTCTTGGTGCAGTAATACGGTGACAGCTTTTAAGGTATCAGCCTCACGGCGGCTGAATAGCTCAAACCAGTCAAAGCGTAATAATCTGCTTTGTGCATATTTAGCTCGATCGAGTAGTAACCACTGACGGCCTGTGACTAATAATACCCAGCGTGGTGGGTTGTCTTGGCCATAGATGTGATTGGCGATGATGTCTTGCCAGTTTTGGCCTTTCAAAGATTTAGAGGCTGGCGCACTATTAAGTGTTTCAAGTTGTTTATTGTGCAGCGGTAGCGATAAAGGATCGGCATCACTTTCATCTATTGCTAGTGCTTCGACTATCCACAATAGCGGTTTGCCATCACTGCTTTGTATATTGGCTAGTAATGGTAATTCTATGTCGTCATTTAAAGCAAAGCGTTCTGGTTTGGCAGTAAAGCCAAAAACAGGGAGTAAGCGGCTTAGCCACTTGCGTTGGATTGCAAGTAAGTCAGTGGGGGTTTTCAGTTGTTCCAGTTGCTTAAATGTTTGTAGAGCATCACGACTCAGGCTATTAAGCTGGCTGAACGGCGACAGTATCGGACTGTTTGGTGTCTCCGCTTTGCTGGTGGTTTCTTGTTCTTGCCACTGATCTAGCTGATCTTTAATATTACTACCAAAAATCTCGTTTAGGTAATGTTCTGAATAAAACTCATTTTCGTTGTTAATACCAAACCAAGCCATTATACGTTCTCCTTAACAGTTGCAGGTTGCCCTGTGAGCACGGCCACAACTTGTAGGTAGGGGTCTTCTTCGGTGGTTTGGGTTTCTTCTAACCAAAGCTCATATTCATTAAATACGCGGTCGATGTGATGCATACGGTCTTGCTTCTTTTTGTTTTTAACGCCTTCGGTTTGAGCGCTGCTATCAAGTTCTAGCTCAAGTTGGCCTACGTGTTTTTTGCGTAAAGCGTGTAGGTCTTGCATGAAGGTATCTAAGCGTTGTTTGTTGCTGGCTTCAATGGTGTTTCGTTTAGTCTGTAACGTGCTACGAGCTTGCTTGATGGCGATAGGAAGATACTCTTGCTGCTGTTCTGTGCAGCCATCTATCGCTCTATTGGGGATTTTGTCCCCTTTTAAATTGAATTGTTTCAGTAGCTCACCCAACTCGGCTTCAGCCATGACTTTACCGTTTTGAACTAATACTGCCATGCTTGATTGAATGAGTGCCTGACCACGTTTATTGGGAAAGCCGCCTTGTACTATGTACCAATGCTCGTTGGCTTCTAGGCTGTTTAGGCGAATAACTGGGGCGGTGTGACGACCAAAATAATCTTGTACTCGGGTCATCATCCATTCCATAACAGGGTGTTGCTGCCATAGGTAATGTAAGTCGGCTAATAGTGCATCTTCGCCCATTCTGGCTGCATTGATGCCATCTTGAATTTGTGTTTTATCATCAGTGAAGATAAAGCGGTTGGCTTCTGGCCGAACTTCTTTAGGAAGGTACTTAAGGCGTTGAGCTAGATCATTTGGGGCCGTGAAATCAATTTGACGTCTGGCTTTGTCAATTTTAAATGATAAAGGTTTGTTAGGTTGCTGTTCGTTAATGCAGTTTAGTGCAGCTTCGGCAAAGGCTAGATTGTTACTAAAGACGGTTTCGGTCTTGACGATAACATCGCTTAATTGTTGATGATTAGTACGCTCGTTTTCTGGTATGAAGGCGGCTAAGGTAGCTTGAGCTGTATCAGCAATATTGTCGTCTTCAACTGCAAATAGTGCACCGAAAATATCAGACAAGTCATCTGGATCTTTGTCTTGTTCCATTGCTTGGGCGACTTTGTCTACTTCACCCGCTTCGCTGTATTCACCCATGAATTCGGCAGGGTCGCCAATGTTAATGCCCGCTTGTTCATCTTTTTCAATCAATACTTCGAGGATGCGTTGATCACCCTTAATCTTAGGATTTTCGCTGTCTGTCATTAAGTAGCGTATTTTAGGTTGAACAGTTTGCCCGTAGCGATCAATACGTCCATTACGCTGTTGGAATACCATCAAAGACCATGGGATATCAAAATGCACCATTCTATGGCTTAGGTGGTGTAGGTTGATGCCTTCAGACGCTACGTCTGAGCATAGCAGCAGGCGAATAGGCGAGTTGGCTTGGCCAAACTTTTCGACAGTGTCAGCCAATTCGTGGTCACGCATTCCTTCACCTTTAAGAACGGCGACTTGGTTCTTTTTAAGCTTTAAATCTTTGCTTAATTGCTCATGGAGGAAATTTAGGGTGACGAGGCTTTCTGTAAAAATGACAAGGCGATCGGTTGTTTCTTTGCCTGTCCAACCCAAACTGTTGTCGCCAGTAGGCTTCAGCAACTGGAGTAATAGCTGATACTTAGAGAATGATTCTGGAGTAATGCCTTCAAGAGATAGCTTTAACCCTTCTAGGGTTGAGATGTCATTTTGAACATCTTCATTTTGTTCTTTTTTAGCCAGTAGCTTTAATCGTTTTGTTACGGTTGATAAGCAGGCGGTAGGACTAGAAAATAACGATTTCTCTAGCGTGGTGCGAAATAGCTGAGCGCCCGTTTGGCGTTTACTGTCAAGCGTGCTGAAAGTAACTTCAGATAATTGACCGTAAGCGGCTTCTTCAGCAGCACTTGCAGAGATATGTTCTGTTTTGATTTCGCGTTCAGGGAAGCTTTTTGCGAGCTGATTAGCGACATCGTGTTTAAAGCCACGGATGACTAAGCCTTTGTCTTTGAAATCTTCGTGGCCGTAATCCTTCGAATTGCTGATAGCCGTTGGGTCTAGCATGTTTACAAGGCTAGCAAAACTTTCTGCCTTACCATCGTGCGGTGTCGCCGATAGCATGATAAGTGTATCTGAGCGGGTAGATAGCAGTTCGGCTAATTTATGGCGCTGAGATTGTGTTGAACGTTTGGCAACGTTGTGAGCTTCATCGATGATGATGATGTCCCAGTAGGCTTGCTCTAGGTGGTGACGGTATTCGAGAGTTTGCTTCAGGGTATCGATAGATATAATCGTGCGATCGAAATAATGAAAAGGGTTGTGGTTGGAGGGGATATCATTACGAACCCGTTGTAGCCCAACAGAATCTAGACGAACTAGGGGGATCGTAAAACGCTGCCAAAATTCTTTTTGAAATTGGCCAAGCATAGATTTCACCGCAAGCACTAAAATTCGCTTACCACGGCCACGACGAATGAGTTCAGTGGTAAGAATTCCGGCTTCTAATGTTTTACCCAAACCAACAGAATCGGCAATTAGGATTCTTTGACGAGGTTGTTTAAGGGCTTGCAGGGCTGGATCTAGCTGAAAGGGCAGTACGTCCATGGCTGCCTCAGAACCCATGTGAATTCTGTTATCAACCGGTGGTGTTTGACGCAGTGCAGTATCTATATATAGCTGGCTGGCTAAATAACCATCAGATAGATCATCGTTTAGTTGTGTTTTTGCTGGATCTAGAATTCTAATATTCAATTCAATGCCGGACAAAAATTGTGCGGTTTTTCCACGTACTAACTCAGATAGCCCCATGCAGCGCAATAAATAACCACCGTCGGGTGTACGATCAAGTCGCTCAATACGCCATTCAGCATCCCTAATCTCTACTCTCATGCCCGGTGAATATTGTTGCGACATTGGGTTTATTTCCATATTTAGCTAAGTATTTGAGTGGAGCTGGTAATCAAATAGTGATTCTGTGTACTGAGGATATTTAGGTATATTATCTCAGCCAATTCAATGCTTGATATAATACTCAGGTATTGCTCAACAACCAAGGTAAGCTTGCTTTTAGGCGATTTAATTATGAGGTGTGGTTTAGGGTAGATACTAGAAAAGAGCATGAACTATTAATGGCCCCTAATTCAGAAAACTTTTTAAAGTTATAATGATTTAAGGGGAGGCCTGTATGGCTTATAAATTTTTAATACTAGCATTAGTAATCAAAACCACTTCTCAACTTCCTTGTAATTCCCAATCACTATCTGTTGGGCTTCAGCCTTAGCTTCTTGTTTATGAGGATCGAGCTTAAAGGCTTGAAGTACATACTGAAGAAGGGCTGCTTTGCATTGAACAGTTAGGCGCCTTTTAGTCATACCATAATCATGGCAGATTACTTTTTGTTGAAGGGTGCTTAATCGAGGATCTGGAGAAATTACTAGTTTAATATCAGTGTTCCAAGCTTTGTCATTCTTAATGCCATGATCACTATTATCGATCACTTCGGGCTCACCCCTAAAGCGACTTAGAACAAAATCACGATAGTCGCCATTCTTTTCACAATAGGCCCGAACATGCCAACGCATCGGCGTACATACTAAGGTGTGGGGTACAATAATTCGGCCATCGGTTTCAGGGTTGTTTAAAGATAGATAACCAATATCGACACGTTTTTGTTCTCGTGCCGCGCTTACTAATGCTCGAAGGATAATCGGGTCTACTGGTCGACTGGGTACTTGCAGCATGTGGGTATTGGCAAAACCTAGATCCAATCCTTCAAAGGTATGGGCGATATCCTTAGTGCGGCTCAGAATATGTAAATATTCATCCGCGGTACCTGTGGTAACCGATGGCTTAAATTCGGCGGTAGGCACATACCCTTTGATCTGTTTGTCATATTCAAGATTGCCAGGCGCAATCTCTCGCAGGTAAGTATTAATATCTTTGCTAGCTTGCTGACGACCAATACCAAAACTATTGCAAAGGTGATTGGTGGTTAGGCGTCCTTCCCAGTAGGCGATCACTTCGATTAACCGGTATCTGTAGAGTAAATCCCAGCGTATTGGCCATTTCATAATTCAATCCTTTGCTTAGCTATTTATTGAAATTTCACATCTGCTTAATTAGGCTGCACATATATCACTTTCAGTAATGACATGTCGCTTCTAGCTACACTATAGTGTAGTTAGAAGGTAGCGCAGTCTGATTGGCTATTTTGACAGAGGCTAACAATGGGAATTACGATGATGCAATTTAATAATCATCAATTCATCAATTAAAACTTGTTAGTCAGGTCGATAAGTAATCAATTTTTTTAGTATTGAGTCTTAGCTTTCTTCTTCTAATTTAAAATTAATGACAAAGTCTGTTGCAGTAGCTGTAAACTTTGAATTATTTTCAAATGTCTCATCACCAAAATAAAAAGGCTTTTCGATAATGTTAATCGTTTTACCATCCACGATTGCTATATCATAACGGTCTATATTTTCGACTTTCATCGCCGTGTCTTTTTCAGGCTTACTCAGAAAGAAAAAGCCACCAGAGTCTTTTTTAACTTCTAAAAATCTCCAATCACTTTCACCTGATTTCTTATACTCTAGATCATAATGCTTAGCATCTCTTTTTTTAGCAATATGGCGAACTTCATAACCATCACTTTCTAGTGCTTTAACAACCTTCAGCTCTTCACGCTTACCAGCTTTAGCTTTTTTCTTATCTTTCTGTGAGCTATGTGAGTAAGATCCTTTCGATTCTGTAGCATTCGAAGATCTTCCTGGAGTTTGCAGCATTCCCGTATGAACGATTTTAAGCCCCTCTATATCAGAGACATCATTATTATCGTCACTAAACCCTTGTTTATGAGTATTCTCTAATTTATCTAAAGCTTTTTTGATTATATCTTCAAAGCCCTCAAAATAGAGCAGGCTGTGAACTGATTTATTTACAGCTTTAAGGTCATTTTTAAGCCCCTCTATATCATCAGCAAACTGATATTCAGAGAGTAGGCTTTCATATTTTGCATGAACTTCGATAATACAGATATCACTATTCAGCGCTAAACCATACGAGCCTTGCACATAGAATTGAACAGCTTTTAAATAATTAGCTTCTAAGTTGTACTTGTTTTCATCGATGAAATTTTCAAAGCATCCATTCCCAACCGAATCATCAAACGCAATGCTTTTTTCAAAGAAATGCTCTTTCAAACTGATATCTTTTGAGTCATTCGCTTGCTTCCAGAGGAATGATTCAAATTGTTTCGAATAGTCACGGATAACATCTCCTAATCGGATTTTATGCCAAGCTTTCAAACCTTCGGAATTCAAAAGCTCTTTAAGTTCGACTGCATCTATATCTGCGAGCCACTTTAAAAGCTTTACACCAGCTTCATTCGCCAAATTGTTAAAATCTATTGTCGAGTAAAAGCTAGGAAGAGGGCGCCCTAATTCTCCCTGAATAACGCGAATAAAGTCTTTAGAGTCATTCAGATTCTTAATCATAGTGTCAGGAAAAACTTTCTGCCAGAAATGTTGCTCTTCTAGACTAATACCTAAAAGCTTTTTCGCTTGATTGAGAGATTCATATAGGTCATCACTTCTAATAATATGTTCCGACTCTATAATCCCGTCTTTAAAAATTCTTCTAAAGGTATTTTTCAAGTCTCCAACTTTCAGTAGCACACAAATAATCTCTGCAATAGCATCGCAAAAGTATGAATCTCCTTTTAGCTTTTCTAAAGAGAAATCTGTCGTGTGCTTTAATACGAACTCTGACGTATTAGAGGAACTAGGAAAAAAATCACAATTTTTAAGTTCAATGATTTTCGTCGCTATTTCAACACTTGCCTTTAGAACTAGCTTGATCTGAAAGGTTTTAAAAAGTCCTGCGTCTGTTTGAGCCCCATCAAGCTTTTTCAAATTCTCCAGTCTATAGCACAAGAGGTATGGCTTTAAACTATTAATATACTTATTAAGTTCAGCGTCTAATGAGTTTTTCTCTTCGTCAATAATACTAATGCTCTTAATATCATCTTTTATTAAATTGACTCCGAAAAATTTCTTAACATTGTCTTCACCAATTCTCTTAGGTAAATTAATTATCCAGTAATCATTGAGTATCGCTTGAGGTAATAGCTTATTATCTGAATAATAAACTTCACTCGCATCAATAAGCTCAAATTTCTGTTCTATTCCACCCTTTCTGGCCCAGTACTTAAGGCCATTGAAGTTTGGCTTGTAAGCTTTTAATTGCCCATCTTCATTCGCTCTAAAGTATTTATAACAGAGTTTATAAAACTCTTGGCTAATTTGTACATTATTCATGTTTGATAAGAAGGTGTAGACTAGTTTTGGCTCTAAATCATTGAATGAATTTTTTATTTCAAGCAAAGATAAGACCTCATCTATTTGCCAGTCTTCAATAGAATGAAGGCTAAATAACTCACTATCTCGATCAATACATTTAATCGACGTTAGGCCTTTTACAGGCAGTGATGCTAAAACATTATCTGTAATACCTGAATTGTGAATTAAAAACGAAAGATAAGAAGGTTTTTTAGAAAATATCGTATCTGATCCATTAAACTTTGTTTTAAAAATGTCACGATTTTCATCCGAGAGCTGTTTCTTGAAATTAAGATCCTGAGAAATCCACAGTAGCAATTTTTCTAGGCTAAATGATTCATGAACTAATAGTGATTCTAAGCCTACTATAGCTGCAACTGTATAAGATTTATAACAATTGCTCTTTGGAGCCTTCACAGAATCAAGTACGAACTTGATATAACTATCTTCATTCCATCTATCAAATTCCCCTTTTTTTTCTGTCACCCTTGGGAAATATCCGACATTTAACCAAGTAAAGAAGTCGATAATGGATACATCGTCTAGTGTAAGCCCCCAAGTGTCATTGCAGGCCAAGAACTCATCATCGTCTTTGATTCCTTGAAAGATAGTTTCTGTAACATTGCCTTTATCATACTCACGACCAAGCAGAAGGTTCTCTGCTATCACAATTTTATTCGATCTGGAGATTAAAGGAATTTTATCGATACTGCCTAACGTTCCTCTTCTATCGGGATTGCTTTTAAAGAGAGAGAACAAAGACTGCACCATATCTTTGACAGCTTCTATCTGATCAGCGCCTTCATAGCTCAAGTAACTCCGAGTTTCAGAAACGATCAGTTTAATTACGTCTGTAATATCATCAGAACCTATATTCACGATATTAGCTAAGAGACGCTTGAGTGCTCTTGAATCTCCGCTTTCACTATCTAATCTTTTTGTATTAATCTCTTCGTGAAGTGATGTCTTTAAACACTCATAAAGTTCGCTTGATATAAAAGCTATATCATCAATATAACTCGGTAATATCCCATTAAATTCAGTCATTGCTTTAGTGAAAACTTGAACTTCAGCTTTTACGACTTGATTGCTATTGTCCAAAAGTAAAGGCAGGTGACTCTCACTTGAATAGATCTCTTTAAAGCAATTTTCTCCGCCAGTGGTAATGATTTTGATTAACTCGACTCTTAACTGGACAGTCAATTTATCGTTCACATCATTGATCATTGTCATCCAGTTTTCAAAACTGTATTTTTTTAACTCACCTAATTCCATAGCTTCAGGGGCTTTAATTAAATTAGGAAAATATACTCCCAATCCATTTTCTAAGACCCAGTGGGATAAAGCCTTCCCATGGTATATAGCATCATCTTTAGCCACATATTGACCATCAATACATGGATATAGCTTTTCTGTATTCTTACTCTGTTCTAAAAGGCTATAGAACTCTTCAAGAACAGGGGTTGTGTTAACAGATTTAGCTGAAAGAATTCTAAGGGCATCCCAGTTGCATTCTTTGTGAGCAATCCGGTTTAACGCCGTTTCTTTTAAGAAATTAGCGGTGTATTTTAGAACCCTTTGGTTTTCACCATTAATAGAAGTATTTAAGCTATTTCGTGTTGAATCCAGCTCAAAAGTACCGTGAATCAATAATGGTAAGTGGCTTCTTACTGCCGTTGGGAAATAAGTATAAAAGCTGGCATCTTCATCTGACAGTTCATCTTGCCAAGCAAGCTTTACCTCAAAATACCGATCATCATTTTCTTGCTCGTCAAATAAGACATGCCCGGAGCTAGCAATATTCCAAGTCCCATCATTAGTTACGATATGATTGAGATCACTTTCATCGCTTAGCGTCTGTATCGTCTCGATTCGACCTTCAGATTCATAATGTATATTTATTGTACGAATATGATTTAAGAAAACCAGCAACTTTGTATTAAGTGCACTTAGCTGTTCCTTAATATCACCTTCCACTGTCTTATTGTATTCAATGGTAATGGTTGTTGTGTATTCATGATCAGGGTCTTCCTCAATTTTAGGCATTGATAGCACCGCCATTGGAACCTCATCTCTAGACAGTTTATCTTTATCCTTGTGTATAAGTGCTTCTCTTTCATTTTGACTGGAGACTATTTTTTCAAAGTATTCTTTAATTATAGATTTAGAGAAATGAATTTTACAATCATGACTGTTAATCGTAACTTTTTTAGCCCAGTTCAAAATAGAACGAAAGCCTAGTCCTTTATTACCAATGAACTCTCGTCCTTTATTAGAACTATTAGCCAAGAGAAGAGAAGAAACGCCTTCCGCGGAAAAGGCTTCACCAAAATTAGAAATTGAAAGAAGGTTATTTTTCGTATCAATTTTTATATCTACTATGCGTTTCTCACTACTAATCGCGTTTAATAAAGCATCATCACAATTTTGGAGTAATTCTAAAATTTGACGGCCATTATATGATTCAGTTGTAGATTTCTCCATTCTAAAGTCAGCAGTGATTCGATTATGACTTGTTTCATAGATATCAATATTTTCTTGCTTTGACATTTGAACCGCATTCATAAAGCTGTTCATTTCTAGTACTTCTAACATTACGTCTCACTTTTATCTGAATTTGTATTGTCTAATCAATATGTGCTTTAAGAACTCTGAATAAGCATCTGATAGTTTTTCATTTTCAATTTTTTACGAAGGAATCGATGCCACCGATGAGCTTGGTTAATGAGTCCAATTGTCCTTGTTCTATTTAGCGAGCCAATCTGAAGTGCCCCTAGTTCCCAAGGCACTCTTTAAAGTTCAATGTATCTAAGAAGAGACCAGTATGTCTAGTGATCGATATAACGAATAATTTAAAGTTGATGCGCTTAGCAGAAAACTGATAATGGATATTTCATTGCTGATTTTACTCGGTACTCAGAAGTCACAATGAAGATTCCTTTATAACTGACGTGATTATTATGATGAAAATACTCAAGCATACCAAGATAAGCAACCTAATTCAGAGTATTAACCACTTCATTTTCAATCTTTTTTATCTGAGTGATTAGGCGACATGTTTATGCAGTCAGTATAGACGTGTCGCTAATAGCGACATAGTATAAGGTATGTTAGTTATTTATGAACAAGTAATAAGTCGCCGCCAAACATAGTCAATAATTCCGTCCTATGTCGTTATTAGAATACAAACTTAATGTCTTATATAAGGATGTATAAACAATGGAAGAACTCTTAAGCAAGCAGAGCATCGATAGTGCTCTAGCCGACAATGACGTAGTAAAGGATAAAACCGCTTGGATTCAAAAAGTAATCCCCGTGCAAGCCAAGCAATTGCTAAATGATCCTGTTCGCTACAGAACCTAAGGGATTTACTGGTGGAAGATTAAACTCATGTTACACCAAGGTAGTTATGACTTTGGCGATACTCAAGAGGAAAATGTCAGCAGTTTATATCCAGAGCCTTATTTGTATCTGGCCGCTGGCATGATCAGCGCCATAGCACGGATAACTGCGGGTAACTTTGATAATCGATATCAGTATCAAACAGTGGATGGAGATACGTTGGATTATGTTCTGGAAGATCGAGACATGGAAATGCGAATGGCTAGTAAAGAAATAGAGCAGGCACTAACCGGACATTAGCCGGCATTAAATAATAAACGATGTGGTCGTTAATGGTATTGCAGGTAATAAATAGGAGTTGTATGAAAAACAAAGCACGGACTTGGGCCATAACCCATCATGGGGATCAAAAGTATGGTGAGAATCCTTATTCTGTTCACCTTGATGCGGTTGCGGCTATAGCCAAGCCCTTTGGTAAGCTGGCCGAAGTGGTGGCTTATTTACATGACGTGGTTGAAGACACTGATTTCACTGTAGCGCAGGTAAGTGAAGAGTTCGGAGAGTTAGTGGCCTCTTGTGTCGCAATACTGTCAGATGAACCAGGGCAGGATCGCAAAGATCGTAAAGTAAAAACTTATAAAAAAATGGCAGCAGTATCGGGTGAACAAGAATTAGCCTTAATTGTTAAGGCATCGGATCGTCTGGCAAATGTTCGGGCCTGCGTATTAGATAAGCATGAACGTCTCTTGGCTGTTTATAAATCAGAGCACTCAGTATTTAAACGGTCTGTTTATAGAGCGGGGTTATGCGAAAGTCTATGGACTGAGCTAAATACAATAGTAGAGTCAAACGACCAACTGCCGATCGTTAGTGAAATTCATAAAAATGTAACATTACGAACAAGAAAATAAGGCGCTAATAAATCAGAGCCGAATAGACGGGTGCATTTAAAATTTCAAATAGGCGCTTAGGAGGCGTTGAATTATGGCAGTAAAACCTCAACCTTGGGCTTATGAATGTGGCCAGTGTGGATGGCGAAAAATAATTTCCCCGAAGGGTGATTGTATTATGGATACCTCCATGGAGACTTGTCCTAAGTGCTCCTCTCATTATATAAGTCGTGTGGAATTGACGATGTCTGAATTCATGACAGAAAAGCTAGTGCAGCTTATGTCAGGCAGGAGCTAGTAGAATTTAGCTCTCAATAAATGTGAGGTAAAGTCTCGATGCTTAGCAATGAAAAATGTCTATTATACGTCGAAGGCAGTAAAGGCGGTAAAGGCAATGATTTGATCATTAATTTTTCTCAGTATTTGGGGTATGACTGCATAATAGAAGTATCTTCGTGGGATAACGGCATTACTTGGACGGGTACTGCAGACACGGATATTAAAACAATTACAGATATTAGTGAGCTGGGTGTGCCTTTTGTTGCTATCTGTAAAGTTGAAGTGGCTAGCTCATTGTTGGCCACTTTTCCTGAGGGGTTGCAAAAAAGCTCATTGAGTATGAGTTTAAATACCTAGGAACGTTGTATGTACTGCTTTGGTTTATTAGTCGATCCAATATGCCTGTAAAATATTCGAAACTAATCCCTTGCTTGTTTGGAATATTCTTAAAACAGCTCAAAAACAAGGCTGAAGTATTGAGTTTATCCTTAATGTATTTTCCTGGAAAAGAGTAAGAATCTTAGCTACCTGCGGATTAGATGAGAGTAGTCTGTATTAGCAAATTATTCAGAAATTTAAATTAAAGCATTTTAAGCAACATCAGTTTGAGCTGATAACTGAATATGACTGGCGGAATGTAGCTAAGCACTTGAGCCATTTACCATTCATTGATGGCCGTCTTCTAAAGTTATTAAAGAGATTCTAAATGAGAGCTATCCTTACACTGAGGGAGATTAATAATTAAGTACAAAGAAGCCCCTCAAGGGGGCTTATGTATTAGTATAGTGGTTTAATATGAAATGCTCAGGAACATTATTCTTTATAAGTTTTTTTGGTTCTAAGAGAGAATATACAGGGCACTTTGTATAATCGAGGGCTCTGAATATGAGCAATGCATGCTGGTTGTGCCACAGGCTTCTGAAAATCAAAGGAACCTTTTAACGCGTGAAATTCTCTACACCGCTATTACTCGTGCAAAAAAGGCGTTTATGTTGTTTGCAGGTGATGCAGAGATTGAACGCCTGGTATTGAATAAAACGGAACGTATGAGTGGGCTACTGAAGACCTAGAGGTTGTAAAATTCATATTGTAAAAATCGTACAATATGAATCTTACAACTTAAGACGAATTGAAAGTCGCATGAATATTATTTCTTAGGGTAAAGGTCAGGCAGCGGATAATGGATGCTTTGTTCTAAGCGATTTCTATCGAATTATTAGCAATATTTCGTTAATAGCTATACTCTAAATCTATCAGCTATCTAAGTAGTAACTTATTGATTCTACTTAATAAATCTAGTGTGAAGGAGATGACAATGGAATATTTACCAGAGATATATGTATTAATTTCTTTTGTTGGTTTGAGTATTAGCTTCATGATTTTGTATTTTTACCAGCGTAAGAATAAAGATAAAGAATAGGAGCTAAAGGTGTGATGCTTAGTAATGAAAAAGAGCCTTTATGCGTCAAAACAGACAAGAGCAATAGTCTGGTTATCAACTTATCTCAGTATTTTGGGTATGATTGCATAATAGAAATATCTTCGTGGGATAAAGGCATTGCTTGGACTGGTATTGCAGATAGCGAAATTCAAAAAATTACTGATATTAGTGAAATAGGTATACCTTTTGTTGCTATCTGCAATACTGAAGAGGCTAACGTATGGCTGGTTACTTTTCCTGAAGGCTTGCAAGAAAAGCTCTTAGAGTATGAATTAAAATACCGTGGGACGTTGTATGTACTGCTCTGGTTTATCAGTCGATCGCAGTATGCTCGTGAATTATTTGAGACCAGCCCACTATTGGTATGGATTATTCTTAAAACGGCTCAATCACAGTGCTGGGGTATTGAGTTTATCCTGAATCTTTTTTCCTACAAAAGAACAAAAATATTAGCAGCATGCGGATTAGATGAAAGTAATGCCGTATTAAAAATCATTCAAAAACTCACATTAAAACACTTTAGCCAGCATGAGTTTGAGCTAATAGCTAAATATGACTGGCAGAATGTCGCTAAACATTTGAGCCATTTACCTCTCATCGATGGCCGTCTTCTAAAGTTTTTAAAAAAATATCCAAAGTTAGAAACATCAACGCTTATCCAAAAATTTAGTGCTGAGTGGAAGTGGCATGAATTTGAGATGACATTTAAAGATACGTTGAGAATGGCTGATGATTTGGCGGCTGTAAACATAATGACCCGTATTAGGTCCTGTAAAGACTTACGCCAGCTGACAAACCTACACGACAGGCTTGTATCTGAATTGAATGACAAGGTATTGCAAGATATACCGATGGTTGAATATGGCGTGCCTCCGATACCTGAAACACCGATTATCGTCCCCATCACCAATAACCGTGATCTACATATGGAAGGAAAGATTCAGCACCACTGTATTTTCGTTTATCACAATAGGATAGCTCGAGGAGAGTATTTTGCTTATCAAATACTAGAGCCTGAAAGAGCGACTCTGGGTCTTAATAAGACGGTAGCGGGAGGCTACTCAGTCGATCAAATCTATTTGAAATATAATGGCATCGTATCGGATGCTACTCGGGAGCTGGTTAAGGTGTGGCTGAATAGTTCAATTGATGAATGTAAGATGGTGGGTAGCTAGATTGCTCGAAGGTTATCGATACGATAATCATCCATTTATAAATAGATTAATGGACTTTGAAGCGGTGGCTAAATTCACTGACAACTACAATGTGGTTATCCGCAAGGCTAGGAATTATCTGGTTGCGGATGAATATCCGATTTCCTCACACCTAATCTTTTGCCTAATAATTCACGAAATTACTACTAATTAGACATGTTATGTCTGATCACTGAGTTAATGTTAGCGGATACTATTAACGCTAAGGCTTAAAGCCGTCATGATTTTAGAAGATAGCAGTGTCGAGAGCGAAATCTTACCTAGTATAAAGCTTGTAGGAGTGGGGGGAGCTGGTGTAAATATTTTGACTCAAATACATCATAAAACAACCTCCGTGGATTTTATTGCTATGGACAGTGCTGGGAATAGTTTGGAACCTGGTATTTGGACACATACAGTAAGGCTGGGTAACAACCCCAAAAGTCTTGGCTGTGGTGCTGATCCAGAGAAAGGGCGTCAAGCCGCTTTACAATCGAGTCAGCTCATTGCAGATTGCTTTAAAAATAGTGACATGATCATTTTAGTGGCGGGACTGGGTGGGGGTGTCGGTAGTGGAGCGCTACCTATTATAGCTAAGGTGGCTAAGCAAGAATGCAGAGTTGTAGTTTGCTTTACCGTTATGCCTTTTCCATTCGAAGGGAGGAAGAGAACACTGTTTGCTCATGAAACCTATAGTCGCTTGAAGGAAGAGCAGGTAGCTATTGTGATGCTGTCCAATAAGCGGGTATTACAGCATTTTTCACCGAACACGCCATTATTGAAAATTATGGAAGAGGTCGGTTTACAGCTCACGTCATTAATTGACAATTTCATTGGCATAATTACGTCAACTAGCCTAATTAATATTGATTTTGCTGATATGAAAACCATTCTTTCGCCAGGAGGATGTATGTTTATCGGTCGTAGCTCTGAGCTGAGCAATGCAGGTCTAGATATAAGTATCGATCAAGCCTTAAAAAATGAAATTTTGGAGATCTTCGATTTTACACAAGCTAACAGGTCTATTTTGCTTATTGAGGCGGGGAGTAGCTTTAATCTAGGAACCTTATATGACATTGGTGAAGCCCTAGAAGATAAGTCAGATAAAGATATTGAATTGATTATGGGAATTAACCTTGAGCCAGCAATGAAAGATGAAATTAACATGACAATCTTTATGCTAGGAGATTTTTTATCCTAAATGGCTAATCATAGATTAGGTTTGTTGAAGATCCACTGGCGAAAATGATTACTATGGCTAGTCTTAACTTTATATATTTTTAACGATACAGGCAGTTATGATCAATAATCCAGAAATAACAGTTAATAAAAGTGGTCGTCATTCAAAAATTGCAGGGGATTTCTTTGAGTCCCTAGTATTGTATTTATTATCTAGGAATGGATTTGAATGTGCTCTGGTTGATCATACAGGCATTGATATTATTGCCAAAAACCCAAGCGGCGAGTATATGGGGATTTCTGTTAAGGGCCGTACTCGTAATTATGGCCAAAAAGCAGGGCGGGTTAAAATAGATAATTACGATGACCATAAAGATAAAATAATAAAGGCTTGCCAAGATTTTGGTGATGCAGTGCCTTACCTTGCCGTTGTTGTAGATGCGGAAGGAGAATTTTCTGGAACTCTTGCTTCTCTTGAAAATATTGAGGATATCAGCAAGAAAATAGATAAAAATTTGAACTGGAGTATGACTCAAAAAAGCATTGATGGGTACAGAGAAAATGACAATGTTGCTGTGTTTAATTTTTCCCAAGGTATTAGTACATGGTGGGGGAAGAGCGATGGGGCCGCAGTTTAATCTATTATATATTTTAAGAGGTGTTTGTGGTTGATTCAGTAATCCGACAAATAAAGGTTCTTGCTTTAATTCCGCAGCTTCCTGCATCAACGACTATTTCTGAAGTTCATAATAAAATCAAGGAGTATGGTTTTGACGTGACTGCAAAAACCATCGAACGCGATATTAATGCGCTTTGTCGTTTTTTTCCTATTACCACGGTAGAGAATTCTAAACCTTATCGCTGGTCATTTTCTGAAATTAAAATGGAATCGATTCTAAATCTATCGTTAGAAATGGCATTGATGCTTTCTTTAGTAAAAAATAATTTTCAGGGACTATTCCCATCGTCTATTTCTGAGTATCTTTCTCCTTATTTTAAGCAAGCCGACAAAGAACTGTCATCATTATCAAAAAACTCTGTAGCTAGTTGGCGAGATAAAATACATATTGTCCACGACTCATTAGCCTTTCAAAACCCTGAGGTTGATGATGATGTAATTGACAAACTATATTCTGCCGTTATGCAAGAGAAGAGGGTTGTGGTTAATTATTGTGCTAGAGGAAAGAGTGCGAGAGAGTACCATTTAAATCCATTGGGGATTGTACTAAAGGGATCGTTAACCTATCTTGTTTGCACTAGTGGTGAGCATGAAAGTATATTGCAGTTTTTAGTAGGTCGATTTAACTCTGTTACTATTCTTGATGCTAAAATATCAGATGCTGGCCGAGGAATTAGTGTGAAATCTTATATCGAGCAAGGCGGTTTTTCTATATTAAGAAATTCCGAAAATATAAAATTTGTTGCAAGAATTAAGAAGGTTCGAGGTTGGCACCTATTTGAAACACCATTGAGTGAGGACCAAGAAATAATTGAAGATCAAGAAGACTCTTTCATATTAAAAGCAACGGTGGCCGATAGTCTGCATCTACTCTGGTGGGTGCTTAGTCTGGGTAGTCGAATTGTAGTAATTGAACCTGAATCACTCCGGAATGAAGTGATTAGTCAAATGAAAGAAATGGTCGCGCAATATTCGTAATTAATTAAAAAATTTTTATCTTTATCGTTGATGCTAACCCATTACTTATTATAGATAGTTATAGCGCGCTATAGTTTTATCAATATGAGAGATATTAAGTTTATTGGTTTTTTCTTTTGGTGATAGTCTATCTTCATGATGTTGAGTAAAGAGCAGTGGTGTAGTGGTACATTGATTTTGGCCATCTAAATAGAGGTGATATCATCACCTCATAAGTATCTTAGGTGACACAATGAGTAAGCAAGGTAGAAAACATTTCACTCCAGAATTTCGATTAGAAGTTGCTCTGCTGGTAGTTGATAAAAACTATTCAGTTCGAGAAGCTTCTGAATTAATGAATGATTGGAAAATCAACAGTCGATAAATGGGCAAGACAACTTAAGCTTGAGCGTGACGGTGGTTCTCCAGTCGCTTCACCAATGACCCGGATCAAATCAAAATTCGTGAATTAGAAAGACGTATTAAAAATATTGAAGAAGAGAAAGAAATCTTAAAAAAGGCTACCGCTCTCTTGATGTCGGACTCAATGAGAGGTTCTCGTTAGTCCAAAAATTGAAAGAGAGCTACACAGTAACGAAGTTATGTAATGTGTTCGAAGTATATAGTAGTAGCTTTAAATACTGGCTGAAGAAGCCTAAAAGAATTACGGCTGAAATCGTTGAATTACACAGTAAAATACGTGAGATGTTTAGCTTAAGTAATGGTTCAGCAGGCTCTAGAACGATAAGCAGCATGATGACAAATTCTGGTATCGATTTAAGCCGGTACAAGGCGAGAAAAGCAATGCAGCACCTAGGTTTAGTCAGCAGACAGCCTTCAGCGCCGAAATATAAAAAAGCTAACAATGAGCACCTGGCAGTGCCTAATTTGCTTAATCGTCAATTTGATGTGATCGCACCTAATGAAGTTTGGTGTGGTGATGTTACTTATATTTGGATTGGAAAAAGATGGGCTTATCTAGCAGTAGTTCTAGATTTATATTCACGTAATCTGGTTGGCTGGGCGATGTCTTTATCACCAGATAGCCAGCTGACAAGTAAAGCCTTATTGCAGGCTTATGAATTGCGAGAAAAGCCAAAAGACGTGATGTTTCATTCCGATCAGGGAATACATTATACCAGTAAAAAATTTAGACAAACACTTTGGCAATGTCAGATAAAGCAAAGTATGAGTCGTCGAGGAAATTGCTGGGATAATGCTCCAATGGAAAGGTTTTTTATGAGCATCAAAACAGAGTGGATGCCGAAATTTGGGTATACAAGTTTTTCAGAAGCAGAGCATTCAATATCAAATTATATCGCTGGTTATTACAGCCTATTAAGGCCGCACCAGCATAATAATGGAAAGACTCCAAATGAGACTGAGAAGTTATTCTTCAAAGCCACTTAAACCGTGGCCAAATTTAGTTGACCACTACAGTTAACTATTTTATGAGTAGGTTTTGGTTAAATTGGTGTTCTGTTCTTTTTAAATATTTCTACTATTTATAGTTAGTATTATTGAGGAAATTTGAGTCTAAATAAAAGGAAATTTATAACCCTAAGTGTTAGAATTCAACTCGATTAAGTTAATTTATTAAATTTTAGGGTGGGGTCATGCAAGGACGATTCAAACAGATATTTTTAATATTCATTTGTTTATTTTATTTCAATAAAACGTTGGCTTTAGTAGAGCCGTTACCTGTTTCTGCATTTGCTAGTCTGCCAGGAGTAGAGCATGTGATATTGTCTCCCAATGGTGAAAGTATTGCTTCTATTGTTCGATCTACTATAGTGAATGAAACTGTTTCAGTTTTAACCGTATTAGATCTTAAAACGAATCAAACCAAGTCTCTTCTTCATACGGATAATACCAAGTTTAAATTTGATTGGATCCGCTGGGCCAATAACAATAAAATATTGATTAGCAGTGACTTTCCAGACTACAGAGACGCGACCAAAAGTGTTGAGAAACGTTTACTGGTTTTGAATATTGACACCAAAGAAGTAAGAAACGTTTGGCCAAAAGATTTGATAAGTGGATTTGAATATACTCCTCAGTTTCAGAATAAAATTGTCGATATGTTACCTGATGATGAGAATCATATTTTAATGGAGCTTGATGGCATCATTAGGAATAGTTCTAAGCTATTCAAGGTTTCTCTAAAAGAGGTGAAAGTTAGGGCTGTTCAACGAAGTAAAAAATATGTTCGCCATTGGATGGTTGATAGACAGAAAAATGTACGAATATTAACCCAGGTAAAAGATTCTACTTACCAAATACTCCATCGTTTTAATGATGATCAAGATTGGAACTCTCTATGGGAGTTTGAAGCATTCAGTGATGAAGGTGTATGGCCGTTAGGGTTTGATAGGGATGTAAATATTCTTTACGTACAAGCATTGCATAATAATTTTAACGCTATTTTCAAAGTAGATTTGAGAGACTCGAAGTTAAAAAAAGAACTCGTCGCCCACAAAAATGGATATGACTTAAATGGAAGTCTTATCTACTCTCAAAAGAGAGGTAGGGTCGTTGGCATAAGTTCTAATCACGGCCAAGGAAATACTTATTGGGACCCATCATTCAAGAAGTTGCAAGCCAGTATTAATCAGTCAATGCCTGATACCTTCAATATATTGTATTCGGTCAGTAAAGACGAAACTCGTTATTTGAATTTATCCTACAGTGATACCCATGCCGGAACGTATTATTTTATTGATCGAAAAAAGGGAACGATCAAGGCCATTGCTCGTAAGTACCCTGAATTAAAACCTGCACTTATGGCAGAAAAAAAGCCCATTTCATATCAGGCAAGGGATGGTTTAACCATTGAAGGCTATCTAACGTTACCCGTTGGACATAAGTCTGGACAAAAATATCCTACAGTCGTTTTTCCACATGGCGGCCCGATTAGTTATGATGGTGAGGGCTTTGATTATTGGACACAGTTTCTAGCGAATCGTGGTTATGCAATTTTACAAATGAACTTTAGGGGCTCTTCAGGGTACGGCCATGATTTCATGAAAGCTGGCCTAAAGAAATGGGGATTAGCCATGCAAGATGATATTGAAGATGGAACAAATTGGCTCATCAAAAAAGATTATTCTGACTCCGGTAATATCTGTATTTTAGGGGCTAGTTATGGAGGGTATGCAGCTTTAATGGGGTTGGTTAAAACGCCGGATCTTTATCAATGTGCGATCAGTTTTGCTGGGGTGATGGATCAGGATTTACTCATAAGAAACAATTTAAAGTATAGTAATAACGAAATTATAAAAGAACAAATTGGTTCAAATGCAAGTGACCTGAAAGCGAGATCGCCTCTATACAATGTTAATAAAATAACGAAACCTGTATTGCTTATTCATGGGGATCAGGATCGACGCGTTCAAGTATTGCACAGTCGAAATATGCAAGATGAAATGGAAAATCAAGGAAAGAATTCAACGTATATTGAACTAAAAAATGGATCTCACTACCTTAGTATTAACGAGAATCGGCTGGCTACGTTTGAAGCCATTGAAGCGTTTTTAGGTTCTCATTTAAAGCCTATCAATACTCAGGACTTTGAGTGAATAGAGCGAGTTAATGGATTTATAAAAGCACGAGATGTGCACTAAAATAAGAGCTTATTAATAAGGCACTCTTTGAAATTTCAACGGGTGCTTTTTTATGCATTACTTATAAAAAATTAAAGAGAAAGTTTAATTAGGCGGGAATGATTCAATGACTACAAATTATAGGGTCGAACTTAACCGGTGTGGTTTATGCTGTGCTCAATAAATTCGATATGAGTGATATATTTAAATTGATGAGTACGATACGTGTCAAATGTCAGTGCAGTAGTGGGTATTGTGAGATTATCAGAGCTGCTTGAGGTTGGTTAAGATTGTAGAGGATGAATTTATACGAAAAGAGAATGAAAAAAGTGCGGCTAATGCCGCACTTCATTTGAACTGAGGTCTTATCTTAGACGACCTACAAATTCAATCTGACCAGGAACGGTGTTAGTGATCAATGACCAAGTTTCTGGATCGGTAGAGTTGTAAACTGAGCTGGTTGTTTCAACATCAATTTGAGCCATCCAAGTGATATCACCTAGCTCATGATGCTTGAAAGAACCATTAAGAATACGGCTGATCGTTCCGCCTGGAATCCCTTGCGCACCTTCACTACTTACAACACCTTCAACTTTGGTAGCCGTTGCATTACTGTCGGTTAGATCAAAGCTATGAAATTCCCAAACGGGTATACGCAAATGCTTACCTAAGGTTTTATCTGTCACCATCGCTTGGCCAGCGTCGCTCATAATTAGGTTATAAGCAATATCGCCATTACCTGTTACAGCACCCATCGCCATACGGCCATTATTTGTTAGATTTTGCATATTCATTAAATATGAATCGTCAAACTCATTCGTACCTGCAAGAACACGGATAATACAAGGGGCGTAAGTGCCTGTTCCTTGTTCGTGTGCAAGCGCAGATTCATCATATGATGCGAAGTACATGTTGCCATTAGTGTCTTTTGCTGCACCTGTTACGGCACTACAATTGTCTACTGAATCTGTGGCTAGACTGTCATCATTACTATCGACAATAACCAATTTGGTCACACCGGTATCAGCCCCATCTGCAGCATAAAAACCGATTGTTGCAACAAAGCGATCCCCATCTGTAGTTGGAAAAACCGACCAAGTGCCTGGCAGCTCTTCTTCTTCAATGCTGGCTAGTGAAATGGTATCCATTTTTTCAGTGGATTCATCAGTATCGATGAGGGTCATATCAGTAGGGTTAAATGCAATAATTTGAAGGCCAGCAAAGTCTAGAGCATAGGCTTTTGTAGGTGACATAAATTGTGTGGCACGCAGTAGGTTGCGGCCAGTTGCTCCAGAAACACCAGAAAAGTCCAGTTCATCATCAAGGCTTATTTTACCCGTATCGCTTACTACATAGCGGCGGTATACAGAGGATGTGTACATGCCGACATAGAATGCATTATCTGCGTTAGCGCCTTCTGGTACAGCGACCCCCGTGTATTCTGGTATCGCCAAAGCCTTTTTAGTATCAAATACCGTTTCTTCATCAAGAGTATTTGTTAAAAAGTGAAGGGAAACCCCAGCTTCTGTTACCCAGGCAGTACTCTTAACCAAATAAATTGGATCGCTTGGGTCAAAAGGACCAACGCTATTTTTGCTGCTGCTATCGTTATCTGCACCACAGGCTGTTAGTAGAACGCTAGCGGCTAGGCAGGGTACTAAATTTCGTAGTTTCATTCGTGTTTCCTAAATATATGAATTCCATGGAAAAGCTTTGGTTGCTTGTGGTTTTTCCAATTGATATTTAGGAAGACATCAGATTTTTAATGCTTTGCTAAATAATAATATAACTTGAAATCACCGCTTTAACTTCAAAGCATTCTGAATGATAACCATTATCAGTTGTATTATCAATTGCATTTGCTGGAAATAATGATTATATTTACGCTCCCTTTATTAAATGATTTATTGGGCTTTAGCTCTAGGTAGTATGAAATGTTCCGCCGATCTGCATGTTTAAAAACACATAAGCCCACTCAATTTTTTAATTTTCTAAGCCGGTTAATAGGCATAGGGGCCTTTTTATTGATTCAGTCTTTTGCTTGGGCAGAGATAGAAGAATTTGAAACGAGCGATGAAATCAAAGAACTTGAAACGTTTGTCATCGTCGGAGTGAAGGACGAGGCAATGGTGCTAGAGCAATCAGCGGCAGCGGTAGATGTTATTGATTTAAGGGCTGATCACAAATTGACGGTAGATTTAAGTGAGGTCTTATCCCGAGAGCCTGGAATCAGTATCAGGAGAATGGGTGGGCTAGGATCGCGAGAGAGCTTCTCTCTTAATGGTCTGAGAGATGAACAAATTCGATTTTTTATCGATGATATTCCGCTTGAAATGTCGGCTTATACGTTCGGTATCGGCGCTATTCCAGTTAATTTAATTCAACGAGCTGACATCTATCATGGTGTTGTTCCTATCGAACTGGGTGCGGATGCGTTGGGTGGTGCTGTAAATTTCATTACTGATCAAGGGGTCGGAGGCACGGGCGGATCGATTTCTCATATGATGGGAGATTTTAATACCAGCCGATCTACTATGATCCTTAATTATGCTGGCGACAGTGGTTTCTTTAGTCGTTTTAACGGTTTTTATGATTACAGTGATAATAATTATGAGGTAGATGTAACGATTCCAACTGCGTTGGGAGAAGTAGAACCTTATAAAGCGAAGCGTTTTCATAATGCTTACGAAGGGAAAGGCGCCAGTGTAGATTTTGGTTACACCGAACAGAGTTGGGCAGACTTGTTTCAAATTGGTTTATATACCAGCGAATATTATAAAGAAATTCAAAATAATGTGACCATGAGCAAAGTTTATGGAGAGGTAACCAGTGAACGTAAAACGTATGGATTGAATCTACGATATAAAAAGCAATTTACGGACGAATTATTCCTTTCTGCTACGGCTGGCATTTCAGAAATGAAATCACACTTCTTTGATGTAGGGGCCTATTCTTATTTATGGAATGGTGAGGAAGTGACTACGCCAGGATCGAGTCCTGGTGAGATAGATACTGCTTGCGACTGTACTTACTGGCGTAATAATGAATATGCTATTTTTCACTTAGGTTGGAAGTTAGCCGAAGATCATTCTTTAGATTTCTCAGTTTCACCTACGTGGCATAGTCAGACATCAAAAAATGATTATCTAGCAGATGATGATATTGATCTAGTTGACGCGGACCGAGATATGCTCAGCTTGGTCTCGGGTATCAATTACACCTTCGACTTTTTTGACGATAAGTTGCAAAATAAATTATTTGTTAAACATTACAGTCAGGAGCGAGAGAGCGTTCAATTTAATGATGCGATTCAGATAAAGGAAAAGCTGGATTCAAGTATTGACCGAATGGGGTGGGGGAATGTAGTTCGGTATAAATTTTACGAGTGGCTAATCGGGAAAGCTTCCTATGAGCAGGCAACTCGTCTTCCTAGTTTCAAAGAGGTATTTGGTAATGCAGAGAATGTAATTGCTAATGTTGAACTGAGCGAAGAATACAGTAACAACTATAATCTATCGTTAGAAATTAATGAGCTAAATAATGATTATGGCTCTTGGAAAGCAGGTACTAATTTATTTATTCGTGATGTTGAAGATGCCATTCTTTTAATGACGGTCAATAACGTATCACAATATCAAAATATTTCATCGGTCGAATCGAAAGGCTTTCAAGTCTCAGGATCTTGGGCCTCTCCTGAAGAATTTTTAAGCATAAAAGCTAATTACACGAAATTCGATTTGATAAATACCGCTGACAAAGGATTATTTGCACAATTTAAAAATGAGCAAATACCCAACCGTCCTTATACCTTTTTCAATACACAAGTGGGCCTTAAATGGACGAGTGTATTTGCAGGTTATGACGAACTTAGACTGAACTGGAATTATCGGTTTGTGGACAGGTTTGAGCTTTTATGGGATAGCCACAGATCTGAGCAATCAGATATTTTTGTTCCGATTCAAGAGAGTCATAGTTTAGCCACGGTTTACACAAAAGATATTTATTCATATACGGCATCGATAACCGCAGAAGTCCAGAATATCACCGATGAAAAACTCTATGATCACTACGGTGTCCAGAGGCCAGGACGAGCTTTCTATCTTAAAACAATCATTGAATTCTAGAGATTTTTTATAATGGAAGCAATTATGAGGCAGAGTGGAAGCATACTGATTCCAGTTCATCCACTTTTCTCAATAAAATTTTTCTAAACCAAATATCTGGTTAAAAAAATGAATAATATAAAATCACAAATGGGTTTGCGTATACTTTCCCGTTCTATGGCCGCCATTGTTGGTGGTTATGTGCTAAGTAATTTGCTGGCTACCTTGATATCCTATTTACTGCCCATGCCAAAGGTCGATAGTGTTTTACTGTCGTTACAGTTAAGTTTTTTATTTTACTGCATGGTTATTATCTGGGTATTCGGTACAAAAACAGCAGGCAAAGCATGGTTGGGGTTATTAATTGCTTGCGTCATTAGTTCTGTCGGTTTGTATTTGGCAATGCCGGAGGGCTCACTATGAATGGAACATTTCGTCAATCCATGAACTGGCTGCATACATGGTCAGGCTTACTACTGGGTTCACTTCTTTATTTTATTTTTATTACTGGCACTGCTGGATATTTCGATAAAGAGATTACCCATTGGATGCAGCCAGAAAGGCCTATTATTAACGAGGAAATCGATCAACGTAGCATCGTGAAAATGGCGGAGCAACATCTAAACATCACAGCCCCAAACGCGCAGTCTTGGTGGGTTGTGTTTCCTATTGCACGTTCTTATTCAGCCGTTACTTGGTGGCAAGAGTCTGACGAAGAAGGTGGCAAGTGGAAAAGTAATACGCTTGATTTACAAACAGGAACCCCCGTAATTACCCGTGAAACAGGCGGTGGCAAAACCTTGTATGCGATGCATTATGTACTGCATTATATACCCAAAAACCTTGCGTATTGGATTACCAGCTTATGTGCAATGTTTATGTTTATAGCCTTAATTACAGGGGTTATTGTGCATAAAAAAATATTCAAAGAATTTTTCACTTTTCGTCCCAATAAAAAACAACGCTCTTGGCTAGATATACACAATGTATTCAGTGTCTTACCCATACCGTTTCATTTAATGATTACCTACAGTGGCCTAGTCTTTTTAATGTTCTCATCTATGCCAGGCGTTATTGTGGGTTCTTACGGTACTGATAAAGAAAAATACAACGAATTTGTTGAATCGGTATTTCAAAAATCGGGTCATCCTGAACACAACCATAAATCCGCTAACACCCTATCAATGTTAAGTCTTATGCCAGATATTGAGTCTCGCTGGGGGGAAAACACCTTATATGAAATTGGGCTGGAAGGGAGAGGAACCGCTGGTGCACATGTACAAGTGAAGCACCATGAATACTCTGGTATTAGTCAAGGTGAAGAGCTCATTTACCATGGCAGCACAGGAGAACTATTGTTTGATTCCATGAAAGAGTCTCACCCACAATCTGCTAGTAAGAAACTGTATACCGTATTAACAGATTTACACGAAGGAAATTTTGCTAGCGTCGCATTACGATGGCTATATTTTATATCCGGCTTAATGGGAGCAGGCATGATTGCTACTGGCATGATGCTATGGGCGACAAAGCGAAGAGAAAAAGCTCAGCGAATAGGAACAGAAAGCGCAGGTCTAAAATTAGTTGAATATTCCAATGTTGGTATTATTGTTGGTCTGCCTATCGCTATTGCTGCGTATTTTTGGGCTAACCGAATTGTGCCCATCGATATTGAAAACCGTGAAGGTTGGGAAATAAATAGTCTATTTATTACTTGGTTCTTAATGTTCATTGGCCCATTCATATTGGCAAAAAAAATCACGATCCAGGGCCTTTGGATTAAACAGCTCTTATTGGCTTCTGCTCTTTATTTATTAATGCCCATACTCAATGCCCTTACATCAGATAAAAATTTAGTCTCTGCATTATTACAAGGTGACTGGGTCATGGCTGGGTTTGATTTAACGATGATTCTGTTTGGTTTGATGTTTGGTTATGGTGCTCAACATCTAATGAAAAAATGGAAAAAATAAAAACGAAGGAATAAGCATGTATATAGCGGCGCTTTGGGTATTTATGAGCTGTATTTTATTAAGCCTTTCAATAAAAAGGCATTATGTAAGCACGATAGTTCAATCAAAAATTTCTAATAAATGCAGCACTCTGTTATTTCGCTTATGTGGTTTTTCATGCCTGACATTCAGCTTTATGTTGTTCTTCGACCTTTACGGCCTTGCGCTTGGGCTTGTGTATCTAGTGGCTACATTTACAGTCGCGTCGTTAATTCAGACTCTACTATTAAGCTACCTAACTGATTGGATAAATAAGATTCTTTTGGTTTTAGTTTTAATCATTAGTGTATTTCTTCCCTGAAGAAACTGAGTGCTTCCAAGCGCTAATCGCTTACTGAGTTTAATACTGTCATATGTGAGTTGCCTGTGTAGCCGTTTTTCTATTCGTAACTTTTTCTTTCTTTTCATCCGGCATTTTTATGTCCAGATAAACCAACAATAGCGCAAAGAAAATAATTCCAGCTTGAATATAAAAATTCCATCCAGAAGTCAGCCATAACCAGCGACCATTAACTAGGCCATCGACAACTAATGTTGATAACAGTAACGCTGCACTGATACGCAACATCCAATGGCTCAGTTGAAATCCATTCTTCCAAAGGAAGGGGGTGAATAAAGTAATTCCCCAAGTGCTCCAAAGAATCCACTCTTCAAAATGGTGGTGCTCTTCACCCAGTTTAAAGACATAAAGTAATTGGCTTACTGGGAAAAGGGCGCATGTTGCAACAACAAGGCCACCACAAATCCCCAATGTTAATTTACTTAGGAGGTGCTCCATGCCATGTCCTCTTCGTTCTAACCACAGCATATTGCCGGTTACAATCAGACCGCAAGCGCCCAGTGCGGCTAACGCATAACAGATTTTTAGCCAAACGCTGCCAAACAAGACGTAATGCAGGGGAGTGACGGCTGCAAAGATTCGATGGAAAGGACCTTTACCTATAAAAGATCCTTCATGAATTGTCTCGCCGGTGGCGGTAGAATAAGTAACTGTTTCTATGTTGCTCAGGTGTTTTTGGTGATGAGCCGAAAATTTAATTAATCCTCCCTTGTCACCAGCCCCTTCAATCTCAATCAGTTTAATCTCTTTATCAGCGAGATCGGATCGCGCTTTGATCCAGAGTTCATTCAATGAATAAATAGGTGCTGGCTCGCCAGTAATTTCAGCTCTTGGCCCAAGGATAGTATCGGTCGCTTTCTGCACGTCACCATCGAATGCGGCCAGCGCTAAGATAGGGCTGATAATGCCTAATAATCCTAATATAGTGCCTGTAAAAGCAAGAATAAGCGTAAAAGGCAGTGACCATAGCCCAAGCAATTTATGTTGATCTGTTAATAATAAACGCCAGCTTCTTTTAGGGCGCAGCATGACAAACTCTTTACGCCATTTAACATGTATAAAAATACCTGCAATGATGGCTAATAGCATGGCCATGCCTGCGAGGCCGACAAGATAGCGTCCGAAAGGGCGAGGCAAATACAGGTCGGTATGCAGATGGGTAAGAATTTGACCTAATGCGGAAGGGGACGATTCTACTTCCTCATAGCTGCCTGTTTTTAAATAGAGAGTATAAAATTCACTTTCATCAGAAAAATGGCTCAGCATGATGTGGTTATTAATTTCATCTGGCAGTTGTATGGTTAATTTATCGTATTGAAAACCGATGTCATTCGCCGTTGCGATGGTGCGCTCAAGATCAAAGGATCTCTCTTCAGCAATCTCTCCGAAAGCTGGGTATTGCCAGTATCCTAGTTCGTGCTCAAATAGGGCTGGAATGCCTGAGAAGGTGACAATAAAAAGTAAGATGCCTGAGATAATGCCAACCCAGGAATGCGTATCATAGAGGCGTTTATGAGTATGTTGTTTCATGGTGATTCTCAACTGGCTAAATTGATAATATCTATCGTAACGGCGGGCACTAATAAGATAAGGACTCTAGTCCAGGCCTGTAGGCCATCTTGTGCTAGGGTGGCCCAATAAAATATTGAAGCCCAGAAAATAAAGAAAAAGGTCCCGCCTGCAAGCACTTGTTCCACAAGATCGCCAAATGGCCAAAGTAGGGTAATGGCGATGGTCAGTGCCACCGTTGCTAAAAAACTACCGACGATAGCGGCAATGTTACGGCTGCCTGTACTGCGAATGATTTTAGTAAACATAGTCGATTCCCTGATAGATAAGCCCTGCCAGACTGATTACTGTAATCAGGTGTACCGCCCTTGGCTGCCAAATTCTCAGTTGAACGAAAGTTATGGCTACTGCCATCAATGCAAATAACCAAATAAAAAAACCGTGCTCAAAGCCCAATGGCATACCCATCAAACAGGCGGATATAAATAATAGAATCCTGCCGACAATTCTTCTGTTGTAAGGAATTTTACTGCTTCTGTGCTCTTTCAGGCCATACATTGCATGTAACGCAGGCCAGATTAAAAATACACTGATTGGCATGGCAAATATCCTGACGGGTAGTATCCGTTAATAATAATAGTAATGAGAACGCGTATCATAAAGCTTAATGGTGTGTGATCAAGGAGTAATTCAGAGATTTCTGCTTAATAACAGTGGAGGGGCTAGAAAACCTTAAGGTTGCTTGTTTTCAGTTATTAAAGCAGTTGTTCTCTAAGTGAATAAACTCTTTGTTTGTTGAGCTCACATTGACAATATTATACTTTTACCAAATAATAATGATTATCAATATCATCTTTGTTTTTGAGTCGCGTAGAATCAATTATGTATTCAAGGATGGATATCAGGCGGCTGTTAATTGCCAAGATAAGCTAATAAGTAGCATTAATAATACAAACCTCTGAAGAATAATAAGGATGAAATTAATCGTATGAGAATCGTTCAGTTAGATTTGATTCGTGGTGTGGCCCTACTTGGGATTTTTGTAATTAATATTACATTGTTTGCTTATTCTGAAACGGGGCAGATAGAATTTTACCAGCAGTTAGGAGAGCATTTTCCCTCTATGGAAAATGGTCTAGGATCCTTTTTATACAGTCATCTTATGCTTACTTCTTATTCGCTGATTCAAGCATTATTTTCACAGAAAATGATGACGCTATTTTCGTTCTTGTTTGGTGCTAGTATTATTTTAATGACAGAAAAATTGGATCAGAAAAGTGCAAGTTCTTTAAGTGTATTCTACCGACGCAACTTCTGGTTAATGGTTATTGGTGCTCTACATCTTTTAGTTTGGTATGGCGATATATTGTTCGTCTATGCGCTGTCTGGATTTTTGTTGTATCCCGTAAGAAAGCTTAACGCTAAGACGCTTATCTGCCTGAGTATTCCTTTATACATTGTTTGCACTTTATACATAGGGCCTGCACTAAGCGCTTATTATGGCAGCAGCACCGCCGATGCTCATTCGAACTTAAGCTTTGATAATTTAAAGCTCATTAAATACTTCACGCTTTCTTTGGCCAATATGTTAATCGGTATGGCGTTGTATAAGCTCGGTTATATTTTGGGAAAATCTTCTACAAAGGTTTACCGTAACTGGGCGATTGGAGGATTCATATCTGGACTCGTTCTGCAGGGGTTAGCATTATTTATTAATGAGGCTTATGGCGTGGTCGTTGATCTGAACAATCTGGCCTCAATCCTTCAGGCGCTTTCTTACATTGGGATTATTGTTTTATGGAGTCAGTCAAATAAACTTTTGTGGTTACAAATCAGGCTGCAAGCTATCGGCCGTGCGGCTTTAACACATTATCTACTGCAAACTCTGATATCTGTGTTGTTATTCTATCCATTGTTTTTAAACTTTAGAGCATTAGAGCTGGATTTACTGCAGCAAATTTTGGTGGTGCTTGGAGTATGGGGCCTGCAATTATTCATCGGTAAAATACTGATGGATAAATTAAAATTTGGTCCTGTCGAGTGGCTATGGAGAAGTTTATATTATTGGCAGCGCCAGCCGTTTCGTCGGCTCTTTTAGAGGCACAAGAAGGATAGCGCCGCTTGTCAGATTAAGCAGAGTCTTCAGCAATGCTATCCTGTTTTTTTATGATTTTATGTTTATCTTCTGATTGCCCACTTTTCCAGTAACTGCTGATGTAGAGCTGGTTACGAGGAACTTGTTTATCTTTTTTAAAATAGGCGCGTAATAAACGCATATTACTGAATTCACAGGCGCCCCAAATAGAAGGAGTACCTGTTAACCAAGGTAGCGTTTTTACCGCATCGCTCAGCACTGTATTGTCTATATCAGGGTGTGGATTAATCACCCACAGAATATCAATCCCCTCAGGTTTTTGCAATAATTGCTGATCTTGATCAGAATTGATTTCAATGACAGCATAGCCCGTTGCATTTTCCGGCAATTTTTCAAACTGACAACTGATCGCTGGTAAAGCCGTCATGTCTCCGGCGAATAAAAACCAATCAGCTTCCAAGGAGGCTGCTTTGACTTTTCCTGGCCCAAACATCTGCATAGTTTCGCCGGGTTTTGTATGTGCTGCCCACGTCGATGCTGGTCCAGAATGTTTGCCCAACTCACCGTGCAATACAAAATCGATTTCAAGTGTTAAATCATATGGGTTGAACTTGCGTATGGTATAAGTACGCATAATAACTTTAGCATTTTCATCACCTGACAGAGCCCATTCAACTGGAAACACAAGTTTTACGTAGCTGCCTTCATCGTCAGTTTTAAATTCTGCTAAATCTTGTCCTTGTAAGATGATGCGCTGCATATTGGGAGTAATGCGTTGGCTTTGGCTTACAACCAATTGGTAAGGCAGATCTCTAGACATGGGTAATTACCTTTAATACGTTTTGGCTAATTTGGATACGTGCATCGAATGCTTCTTTTGAATGCTTTTTAAGAAGATCAGTCATCACGATAAATTTTTAACAGATCCTGATAGTGATCAATTCGGCGATCACGCATAAAAGGCCAGATACGGCGGACATTTTCGCCATGATTCAAATCTACGTCGGCATAAAGAATTTCTTCTTTATCTTCACTGGCTACGGCTAAAAATTCACCCTGTGGCCCTGCAATAAAGCTGTGTCCCCAGAAATCGATACCCGGCCCGGCTTTGTGTATTTCGCCACTGGGCCCTGGATCAGCTTCATGACCTACACGATTGCAGCTGAGTACAGGGACGCCGTTAGCTACAGCATGAGCACGTTGACTTATTACCCAGGCATCTAATTGGCGTCGTTGTTCAGCTTCATCATCGCGAGGGTCCCAGCCAATGGCCGTTGGATAAATTAATACCTCTGCTCCAGCTAACGCCATTAAGCGAGCCGCTTCCGGAAACCATTGATCCCAGCAGACAAGAACACCTAATTTACCAACGCTGGTTTTAATGGGGGTGAAGCCTATATCTCCTGGTGTGAAATAAAACTTTTCGTAAAAGCCAGGGTCATCGGGAATGTGCATCTTGCGATACTTACCTGCAATACTGCCATCACTATCCAGCACCACGGCGGTATTGTGATATAAACCGGCGGCGCGTTTTTCGAATATCGAAGCAACAATAACAACGTTGAGTGATTTTGCTAATTCACCCAAAGCATCGGTAGAAGGGCCCGGAATGGATTCCGCCAGATCGAAAGCATCGACATCTTGTTGCTGACAAAAATACAACGAACGATGCAGTTCTTGTAAAACAATTAATCTTGCGCCCGCATCGGCCGCCTGTCGAATAGCATTCAGACTGTCGGAAAAATTTTTGTCTAAATCAGTCGATTTATTTTGTTGAATTAACGCGGTTTTAAGTGTTGTTGTCATATTTTAAAAAACCTAAGTAAAAAAACTAAGCTAAGAATCCCTGGGGTAATTGCATGCTGATGCAATGTAAGCTGCCAAACTGTTGAATCAGTGGCAAACAATTTACGGCAATGATGTCGTATTGTGGAAATGCTTTATGAATTTGCTCTAAAGCAGTTTTATCCGTTTTTTCCTGACAATAGGTCGGAAACAGTATTGCACCATTAATAATTAAAAAATTAGCATAAGTGGCTGGTAAACGCTCGCCTTCCTCATTAAAGCAAGCAATTGGCATTGGTAGAGGGACTAAATTAAACCCTAGTCCATCACAATTGCGTAGCGCTTGAAGCTCTTGCTCCATTTTATTTAATTCATCAAAGTGTTCATCACTTTCATCTGAACATTGTACATAGGTAATTGTGTCATTGGGGGCAAACCGGGCCAAGGTATCAATATGGGAATCGGTGTCATCTCCTGCTAAATAACCATGCTTTAACCACAGAACTTTTTGGGTTCCTAAGTGCTGGTTTAGTTCAAACTCAATTTTTTCACGTGACAGTTTAGAATTTAGTTTAGAATTACGGTTTGGATTTAATAAACATTGCTCAGTGGTTAATAGATGGCCTTTACCATCAACTTCAATGCCACCACCTTCCAATACCAGATCAACGGCTTTATATTCAGCGTGTATTGCTGGCTGCTTCAGTAAACTTTTATTAATCGCATTATCTAACGAGGATTCGTATTTATTGCCCCAGCCATTAAAAACAAAATCCAATGAAAGAGCTTTTTTTTGCTCATTTATTAATGTGATAGGGCCATGATCTCTTGCCCAAGTATCATTACAAGGAATGACAAAAGTATAGAGCTGGTGTGTATCCATATCACCAATATTGATATCGCTAGTATTTAACAGCGCCCGTACGTGTTTTTGCACAGCCTCGTCATGGCAGATCACCACTAAAGACTGTCGCTTTAATACTTGTCGAGAAATTTCAATATATACCGGTTCTACCTTGGTAAGATAGGGCGCCCAATCGGTATTTTCATGGGGCCAAGTGAACATCACCGCATCTTGTGGATACCATTCTGGTGGTAAGTGGTAAGTCATAACAATACCCCCTGATTTTGCACTAATGTTTTTTCTGATTAGGTTTAAATTTAACCCAACCTGTTGATAGATAATGAGTCAGCACATAGAGCGCTAATAAGGTTACTAGGAATTCTGTACCGCTTAGTGCTCGGAAACCAAAGTACATAAGTCCCCAGCCAAGGAGTAACCAATGAACAACGTATATGGTGGTGATGTGTTTGCTCCAGGTATACCAGAAACCAAATATCGGATTGTGAGGTACCTTCTCGACAATGGCGTTAAGTAAGAAAATGCTGAACGCGGTGAAGCCACTGATTGCGATAACCGCACCAGGGCCTGCGCGCATTGAATCTCCGATGTGGTAATCAACATGGGTAAAAATAATACCGATACCTACTAATGTTGTGGTGAGGCTGAACCAGGCAGACTTTTTCAAAAAGATATTTAAGTCATCGGCTTGTTTCATCCAGTGGCCAAATGCCATGCCTGAAATGGCATAGGCTAGCCATGGCAACTGTGGGAAAAATGCGCCTTCCGCAATATTGCCAGCAAGCAGTTTTAATATTTCATCGACGAAAGCATTACCTGTATGAGTGTCCCATGCGTAGGGTGAGACGAAAGCAAGCCCGAGCGCGATGACCAGCCAATGTTTTGGGTTGGGAAGGTAATGGCTCAGTAGGCTGCAAATAATAAAAGCGATGCCAGCAAACTGTAAAATATCAACCACCAACAATTCATAGATTGGATTGCCGTCGCCTAAATCTTCTTGGCTAACCAGACCGAATTCCAATGAAAGCCACATGGGTAGTGAACTGCGAAAGAAATTGAGTGCGTAGCCCGCTAAAAACAATATTACGCCACGTTTAATCGACAGTGATAAGTTCTTATTTCCTGCCAGAGTAATAAAAATTCCCATTAGAAATACGAAGCAGCAGACACTGAAGAGTAATACTTCATGAGTAATTTTTAACGGAACTTCGAGCCCGTGTACGTAACCTAGTATCAATGCATAGCCGAAGATGAAAAGAAATACGATGCGCTTCATATGTTGAGCACCCGTAGCGTTTGGAGTCAGTAGGATAAGTACCGATGATAAATAGAGAGTCGCGACAGTCCAAATCGTCAGTAATTCAAAAGATGATCCAATGACACTTTGAGTGAATTCTGGAGCGCCATAAAAATAAAGAAAGTGCACGATCAACATAAACATGACGCAAATTCCGCGGTAGAAATCGAGCACTTTGATTCTTGAGCTATCGCTGCGGGTATTAGTACGAGTGTCTGTAGATAATGTTTGGCTGTGTATTATAGAGGAGCCTTTCATCGTGTCATCCATTGTGTCATCACTCTCATCAGAAAAATTATTACGTCAACTTGTATATGAATTAAGGACAGAATTTTTCTACCTCAATGAAGGCGAAGGATTATTCCACAAATAATAATGGTTATCAATTGCATTTAATTGCTGGATAATCTAAATACAAACCATTATCATTGCTGTCATTGAATTGTAAGGATTAAGTCGTGCGTGATATGAAAATAGAACAGCAGGCTGAATGGGATATCGAGCGAGCGAAAGATACCTACGGCATAAAGAATTGGGGGAATGGGTATTTTGATATCAGCCCTGACGGTGAAGTAGTCATTAAAAATCCCAAGGACGCCTCTTCTTCTGGCTTGTCTTTGGTGGAGATTATTGAAGGCTTACGAGATCGCGACTTGCACATGCCCGCGCTATTACGTATTGAAAATATAATCGATCACAGTATCAGTAATTTGAATGACTCTTTCAGAAAAATTATAGAGCGACTGGGTTATCAGGGTTCGTATCGTGGTGTATTTCCTATTAAAGTTAATCAGCAAGCGCAAATCGTTGAGGAGATAGCTCAGTTTGGTGAGCGCTATAGTTATGGTTTTGAAGTGGGCAGTAAGCCTGAAATGATCGCCGCATTATCAACTCTAGATAATAACAGTGATCAGATGTTGATTTGTAATGGCTACAAAGATCAGGAGTTTATTGATCTTGCCTTGCAAGCCGTAAAATTGGGTACTCGTTGTTTTGTGGTGATTGAAGCTCTGTCAGAGTTGCCGATTATTATTGAACGCAGCAAGGCTTTGGGTATCGAGCCTTTGATTGGTGTGCGGGCAAAAATGATGACGAAGGTTGGTGGTCATTGGAATTCAACCAGTGGTGATCGCAGTGTATTTGGTTTGTCAGCCAGTCAAATTATTCAGGTTGTCGATGTACTGAGAGACAATGATATGTTGCATTGTTTGCAATTGTTGCATTGCCATTTGGGTTCTCAGATTCCTAATATTCGCGACATTCGTGGTGGCGTAAGCGAAGCCTGCCGTTATTACGCAGACTTGTGTAGCGAAGGTGCGTCGATGAATTATATCGATTTGGGTGGTGGATTGGCTGTAGATTATACGGGGGCACATTCACAAGAAAGCCAAAGTCGAAATTATTCTTTAGATGAATATTGTGAAGATGTTGTTGAAACTGTTATGTCGACGCTCGACGGTTATGGTATCAGCCATCCCACGATTGTTACGGAATCCGGTCGTGCCACCGTCGCGTATTCATCTATCTTGTTGTTTAACATCTTGGATGTCGCGCGTTTTGAGCCTGTCGAGATCAGGACGTCCGGCGGTGAAGGCCATGAGTTACTCGATAATTTGCGTAGCATCTTTGATTACTTAAAACCCGCCCGGGTGCAGGAGTGTTTTAATGATGCTCACTATTATCGGGATGAAGTGCGTGAATTATTTAAGCGGGGTCAGTTAGGGTTACGTATTCGTGCTGAAGCAGAAAACTTGTTTCTTAAGGTGTTGCAAGATATCAAATCTTTATTATTGAAGATGGATGAAATCCCTAAAGATCTGGAAGGGTTCGATGAATCTTTAGCCGATATTTATTATGGCAATTTCAGTCTGTTTCAGTCTTTGCCTGATAGCTGGGCCATTGATCAGCTGTTCCCTGTGATGCCGGTGCATCGTTTAAACGAAGTACCTGGTCGTCGTGCTGTATTAGCGGATATTACCTGTGATTGCGACGGAAAAATTGATCGTTTTATCGCCACCGATAGAGAATATTCCCCGACCTTACCCGTGCATTCATTAAAAGAGTCTGAAGAATATTATATGGGTGTATTTCTTGTTGGTGCCTATCAGGAGACTCTTGGAGATTTACACAATTTGTTTGGTGATACCAACGTGGCGAGTATTCGTTTACACGATGGGGGAGGTTACGAATTTGTTAAAGAAATTCACGGCGATACCATTGAAGATGTCTTGGGTTATGTGGAATACCAACCCTGGGAAATGAAATTACGCTACCGTAATAAATTAGAAGCCGCCGTGAATGAAGGCCGTATCAGTGCCCGTGAACGCCAAGATATGATGAATACTTTCAATGCCAGTATGCAGGGCTACACCTATTACGAAAAAGACCACTTGCTTTAGAACTTAAATAAATAATTTAAGGAAAGCATTTAGAGAAACAATTTAGGGAAATCTGTTATGAAAAAAATAATTATTATTGGTGCTGGTGGGGTAGGTCAGGTTGTTGCTCATAAGTGTGCCCAGCTACCAGAAGTGTTCAGTGAAATTATATTGGCCAGTCGTACTCAGAGTAAGTGTGACGATATCGCTAAACAAATTAAGGCAAGCTATGATCGTGATATTGAAACGGATCAAGTTGATGCTGATAGTGTGCCTGACCTTGTGCGTCTATTTGAGAAGTACGATCCGTTCATGGTGATCAATGTGGCGCTGCCTTATCAGGATCTGACCATTATGGATGCCTGTTTAGAAAAGAAAGTACACTATCTTGATACAGCCAATTATGAGCCATTAGATACGGCAAAATTTGAGTACAAATGGCAGTGGGAGTATCAGGATAAATTCAAAGAAGCGGGCTTGATGGCATTACTAGGTTCAGGCTTTGATCCGGGTGCTACCAATATGTTTACGGCTTACGCTGCTAAGCATTATTTCGATGAAATTCATACCTTAGATATCATTGATGTTAATGGTGGTGATCATGGTTATCCGTTTGCGACCAATTTCAATCCGGAAATTAATATTCGTGAGGTGACCGCTGAATGTCGCCATTGGGAAAGCGGTGAATTTATTACAACGCCTGCTATGTCCACTAACCAAGAATTTACCTGTCCTGATAGTGTGGGGACTTATAATATTTACCGCATGTACCACGAAGAGTTGGAATCGTTAACTAAACATTATCCAACACTTAAACGCGCACAATTCTGGATGAGTTTTGGTGATAGTTACCTTAAACACTTAGAGGTGCTGGGTAATGTGGGTATGACAGGTATTGAGCCCGTTAATTTTAATGGTCAAGAGATTATCCCTCTTCAATTCCTAAAAGAGTTGTTGCCAGAACCATCTACATTAGGCCCTCGTACAACGGGTAAAACCTGTATCGGCTGTGTTGTTACTGGCATTAAAAAGGGTAAAGCGCGTACGGTGTATGTGTACAATATCAAAGATCATCAGGATTGTTATGGTGAGGTACAATCACAAGCTATTTCTTATACTACCGGTGTGCCAGCCATGATTGGTGCGAAGATGATGGTGGAAGGTAAGTGGCTAAAAGAGGGTGTTTGGAATATGGAACAGCTAGATCCTGATCCATTCATGGACGAGATGAATAAGCAGGGTTTACCGTGGCAGGTTATTGAAGAGCCAGGCTTTGATTTGATTTGATTATCAGAAATAAAATGCACATGGCTACATCCCTCAATCCATTCGTTCAGCTGAACTATGCGTCACTTGATCTTTTGAATGACAAAAGTTTTTCGACGCAGATTTTGGGCTGGCTGAGTTCAGAAGAGCATAAGCGCTATAAACGTTTTGTGAGTAAGCAGCAGGCTAATCAGTATTTGTTAGCGAGGGCTTTGTTACGCAGCCAGTTATCAAAACGAGTATTGGATGTGTTGCCTCATGAATGGATATTTGTAATTGATGATTATGGTAAGCCAAAGCTGGCTGATAGGTTTTCACATTTAAATCTTCATTTCAATCTATCGCACAGTGAAGAGTTGGTTGTCGTGGCGTTGAGTGAGGGATTGAAGTTAGGGGTTGATGTTGAATATATTCATCGCCCTGTATTTAACATGGCTTTGGCTAAACGCTATTTTTCTAAAACCGAATTGGCTGATCTAATAAAGCTTACCGAAAAACAAAAAATTAGGCGCATTGCTCAGTTGTGGACTCTAAAAGAATCTTATCTAAAGGCCAGTGGTTTAGGTATTAGAGTGCCTCTCGCTAAATTAGAATTTTGTTTTGAAAGGGAGTGTGGTTTGGACTTCAGTTTACCATCCTCTTTGATTCAACCTTTGCCAGCAGAAGACAGTCGTTTTATTGGTTTATTTAACGTATTTTGTTTCGAATCGGAATACAGTTTGGCGTTAACAATAGAAACCGATAAAGAAATTGATGCCTCTGTTATTAAAGTTAATGAATGGACTGGATTGAACGACCAGCTTGCGGGCTTGCCATGCGAGCTGATAAGAAAAACTGCTAGTCGAAAATTAAATTGAAAATCTTTATGAGATGTTATGAGTAAAAAATCGATCGATACCTCCCCTGATAGTGGTCCTATAGTGGCCACTTTTTTTCGTTTTGTTATTCCTTCTACATTGAGCTTGCTGGCTATTTCTACCGCCAGTGTCGTAGATGGTTTTTTTGTGGGTAATTATATTGGGGCAGATGCATTAGCGGCGGTTAATTTGTTGATGCCGTACTTTGCATTGTTATTTGGCGTAGCTCTGATGTTTGCTGTCGGAGGTTCAGTTAAGGCCAGTATTTATATCGGCGATAAAAAATATACTTTAGCTTCATCTCTGTTTAGTCAGGTTTTCTTTGTCATACTGGCAATGGCAGTGCTGGCCGTACCTTTGTCTCTTGTATTTAGTGAGTATCTGTTTGCTGCTTTGGGGGCTACCCCTTCGTTATATCCTCTGATGCAGAGCTATTTTGAAGTTTTTTGTTTTGTGACCGTAGTGCAACTGACTTGTCTGGTGATGTACTACTTCATTCGTGCAGATAATAGACCTGAGCTGGGTATGCGTGCATTGATGCTAGGCGCATTTATTAATGTTGCTCTTGATGCGCTCTTTATCGGTAAGTTTGGTTGGGGTATTGAGGGAGCCGCTTGGGCAACCTTAATCGGGCAAGTAATTCAATTGATTTATATCTCAAGCTACTTTTTTTCTGGCCGCAATAGTTTGAAATTATCCTTGCCTGTTTTTAGAATTAAAGAATTGGGCTTCATTGCTTTTAATGGCTTTTCTGAGTTTATAAACGAATTTTCCATTGGCTTAGTTATTTTGGTTTTTCATTGGGTTATTAGTAGGCAGAGTGGCATTGAGGGAATTGCAGCATTTAGCGTAGTGAATTATTTAATTTATATTAGTTTGATGGTGTATTACGGCATCATTGACGCGATGCATGTCTTGCTAGGGCAAAATTTTGGGGCGCAGCGTGTTGATAGGGTTAAGGCATTTATGCGGATCGCTGCAATATCAATCGCGACGTTGAGCATTATGCTGGTGGTTATGCTGCATGTTTTTGAAGGTCCAATTATTGCGTTCTTTCTTGATGATGATGCAGAGAATGCTCAGCAATTAGCGCAGAATTTTTTACATATTATCTGGCCTATCTTTTTGTTTAATGGATTTAACGTGCTTATTTGTGCGTATCTCACCTCAGCAGAGCAGGCGATGCATTCAAGTATCATTGCTATGTTACGCTCATTGATTTTACCCATAGGCTTCGCATTATTACTCAGTATCATGCTTCCTGATGTTGGCTTTTTATATGCTGTGCCTGTAGCAGAAGCCTTAGCATTTATATTTTCTTTAATATTTTATATTAATTATCGACCTGCATTATTGATTAAAAAATCCTTTGAATAATTTTTAATCTGCGTTATTGGCTCATTACCGATAGCGCTACTTTCTGCGCAGTAAGCCCTTAGTATTATACCATTTTACTTTTCTTAGATAAATCTTCTCACCGCACTCAATCATTATTGCTAATCTTAGTCTAAATACGAAATAAAATGAGAATCAATCGTATTTAGAGTGTATACTGCGATTCAAATGGAAATTAGTGAGCTAGGATTCATATGAAATTTGTAGCAAGCAACATTGCTGAGTACGCATCTTTTCACGCTTTTATTAATGCTTACTTGCGCGAAATTGACGCCGGAATTTGGAAGGGAAAAAGCCAGTTTTTGGCGTTGTCAGATTTTCCTTATGAGTTAAAGGGAAATGAGGTTTTAGAAATATTTTTACCTGAAAGCCAGCAGTGCATCGTGATGGACGTGTCTTATAAATCTAAAGTCGGGCGTCATCATTTTCAGGGTGTGTATGTGCGCACTGAATACGATGAAGAGCGTAGCAGTCCTTGGCAGTCAGCCGATATTATGTACTTACTGATTGCTTTGGTTCGGCAGATTTACCAACGACAAAATACTATTTCTGTTGGTACTGAATTGTCAGAATCAATAAGAATGAATGAAGTCGAGTTATTAGGTCGTCTGTTAGGCAGCTATCAAACCATGGCGTATTTCCTGAGCCAACGAGCGGGTGATGCGGCATTAACTAGTCTTGATTTTATTAATTCCGAACAATCTATTCTGTATGGACATTGGTTGCATCCAACACCAAAGAGTCAGCAGGGTATTACACCTTGGCAACAAACGTTTTATTCCCCTGAATTATGCGGCCACTTTAAATTACATTATTTTTCTGCTGATAAATCTTTAGTCAAAGAAGGCTCTTCATTAGCCAAAAGTACCAGTGAACTTTTGTATGCTGAAGTCAGTCGCTACGATTCGATAGAACTGGCTAATGACCATGTTTTAGTTCCGGTTCACCCGTTACAGGCTCCTAATCTGTTATTAGAAGAATGGGTGAAGGTTCTGATAGAAGAGGGGCGGTTGAATTATCTTGGAGAATTAGGCGCCGATTACACGGCCACGTCTTCTGTTCGGACAGTCGTTAATGAAGCCTCTGAATGGATGGTAAAGCTTTCTATTCCCGTAAAAATCACCAATTCATTGCGTACTAATAAACGACGTGAACTGGAAGATGGAATGGTGATTGAGAGCTACTTAAATCACATCGGTTTTTTGACTGACCGCCCTCAATTTAAAGTGGTTGATGATCCTGCCTATATCACTATTAATCATCCAAAAGATCATCAATTAGATTCAGGCTTTGAAGTCGTTTTACGTCGCAATCTATTTACTGAAGAAGAAGGCCAGGGGATATGTTCAATTCTTACTCTTGTGCAAGACTCAATTCCTAAGGCTGATGGTTCAGCCGGATCCAGTCTATTAAATAATATTATTTTAGATTTGGCCGCTAAAGAAAATCGATCACTCGATCAGGTTGCTATCGATTGGTTTGATCGTTACTGGCACTGTGCAATTGAGTCGATATTGTCACTTTATGATGGCTATGGCATCGCATTAGAGGCGCATCAACAAAACAGTTTATTGGATGTCTCTGCAGGTTATCCGAGCTGCTATTACTACCGAGATAATCAGGGCTTTTATTTATCAGAACACTTCAAAGCAGAGCTGGCGGAAGTCGGAAGTCAATTAAATCTCACTAATATCTTTTATGACGATGACAAGATTTTCACGGCCATCTCCTACTACGTATTTGTTAATCAGTTATTTGCAGTTATCTACCGTTTAGGGGCAGACGGCCTGCTAGACGAAGAAGTTTTGGTGGAACGCTCTCGTAAAAAATTATTGGCAATGCAAAATAATATGCAAGGTGTCGGTAAAGATTTTATTCACTACATCTTGAGTAGTGAGCGATTAGATTACAAAACCAATCTTTTGGCTCGCGTAAATAATATTGATGAATTACAGGAAGGCATGGAACACGCGGTTTATTCGACAATTGTTAATCCCTTGTACTCAGCGTCAAAATCTAAACCAGCATCTAAATCAATATCAGAATTTGAATCGCAGAAAGAACTTATTAAAGGTGGCGAAAGTGAGCGTGGTGCAGTCTATGGATAATCTGGATAAAGATACAATATTGGTAAAAATTGCTAAGCAGTTTTGTCCTGAGCATGCCCAATATATAGCGAGCCCTAAACTGGCTGATAAAGAAGAACAGCGAGTCGTGCGTCAGTTTATTGATGCGCTTCTATATGAAGAAATTGTGGCATTTAAATCTGATAAAAGATCTAAAACGCCTACCGAATTTAAACAATTTGATGCCGTATTCGATAGTGTTTATTTCTTCAGTATGGGAGGAAGGGAATTCAAGTGTTTAGGTGCACATCGTATTTTTGAACGTATTCGCATAGCGGATGGCTCTGTCCAGATACTTGAGCAAGGCCAGAAAAGTGAGGATGGCCAGTATATTGGTAATAAAGAATATCGTGAGTGCCGTATTGAAGAATTCATTTGTTATTTAGATACCGACTCCGAAACCAAGATGCGAGTATTAGGAGAGTTGATGCAGACCATCGCGTTATGTCGATGGAATAGTCGTTATTTAGAGCATCATAAAAAACCAAGGCGCGAGCTAAGCTTTGCTCAATTAGAATCGGCTATTACAGAAGGCCACCTATATCATCCCAGCTTTAAAGCCAGAACAGGATTCACACTGCAGGACCATATTCAATATGGACCAGAAGCTGCAAAAACGATTCAGTTTCGATGGTTGGCCATTCAATCACAGCATGTAGATTATAACTACCCAAGTGCGAGCATTGATTTCTGGGCTGAAGAATTGGGGGAAGAGCAATTTGGAGTTTTGACCAAGCGCCTGAAAGTATTAGGTAAGAACTGGTTGACCTATTCATTGGTACCCATTCATCCATGGCAGGTGGATGCCATTCAGAATCGTGGTCTGAGTGATGCGATTGATTGTGGTGACATTATTGAATTGGGTGAGGCTGGTGATTTTTATCAGGCAACCCAATCGTTACGCACCTTAGTCAATGTCAGTCACCCTGAAAAAGCGAATATCAAAATACCGTTGAATCTTGTGAGCACGTCTTCGCATCGTAATTTGCAAGATCATTTTGTCTGTACTGCTCCGGCGATTTCAACGTGGTTACAAGAAGTGGTGGCTAAAGATGAGTACTTACAGCGAGAAGGTAAGCTGCTGCTGTTAAGTGAATATGCAGGTTTGCTTTATAAACCAGAAGATAAAGTAAAAGCCAAAGAAATGGATGGCTTGATTGGTGCTATTTTCCGCGAAAGCGTTGTCGATAAATTGCAGTCAGGTGAAGAGGCTATTCCCTTCACGGCACTTATGTTGGTTGAATCGGATAATCGTCCTTTTATCGCCGACTGGTTAGATCGCTATGGCGTTGATGCTTGGGTTAATCGTTTATTAGACGTCATGTTAGTACCTATTTGGCACATGTTGGTTCATAACGGCATTGCCTTTGAAGCCCATTGCCAAAATCTAATATTAACGCACAAAGACGGCTGGCCTCATCGCATCGTGCTGCGCGATTTTCATGAAGATATGGAATACGTAGAGGGCTATTTAAAATTTCCTGAACACCTTCCAAGATTGGCTGAAACAGATTCATATTTTGAAACCATCGCATTAGATGAAGGTTTCAGTATGTCGGACATTGATGAGCTACGTGAATTATTTATGGATACTGTTTATGTCCTGAATTTAGCGGATTTGTCTTTCTTATTAGAACGTTACCATGATTATTCTGAAGCACAATTTTGGAACCGAGTACGTAATCATCTTAATGAATATCGTCAATCAGGTATTACCAGTTCAGCACGAATTGATCGTATCGGAGCTGAAAATCCAAGCATTATTGTTGAGTCGCTTCTGAAGAAAAAAATATTAAATGGCGGCACCTTAGACTATTTCGAACATACCGTAAGCAACCCGTTAGCAGCTATCGATGAAGAGAGCTCTGAAGATAGAGCGTTGTATCAAATTGAATCCCAGAGAATTAATTAAAGGCTAAATATGATTTATCTTAATGATGAGCACTACGATAAAAATTATTTTGAGCAGTGTTACCAAAAGTTCAATCAGCATGACGTTCTAGGGAACTGTCAGGGTAAGCGTATCACAGCTTGTATCAGCGATGCTGCCGTATGGATTGCGCTGTGTCTGTATGCTCGTGATCATGGAATATCTGTATTTCCTTTGCCAGTGGGTACTCCAGAAGAAGCATTGCGCAGAAGAGCAAAACTCAGTGGTAGTCACTACCAAGTGATGGCCGATTCGATGGAGGAGCTGCTGACAAATATTGAAAAAATAAGTGATCACGAAGATGACGCTGAACCTGTATTAGTGCAAATGAGCTCAGGCACAACAGGCGAGCCAAAGTGTATTAATCGCACTTGGGTGAGCATTGATATCGAATTGCAAAACTACATTGAGCACTTTACTGATTTGACGGAAATGACCGCAGTAGTCGCGTGTCCGGTTAATCATTCTTATGGTTTGATCTGCGGTATTTTAGCCAGTATTAAACGGGGTTCAGAGCCCGTAATTATTACTAACTTTAACCCTAAATATATTATTAAGAAGGTGCGTGAAACAACGTCTCCTATCTTATATTCATCCCCAGCATTGATAACCACGATCACCATGATGGTAAAAGCTGATCAGCCTATCCATGCAATTATGACGTCTGGCACGTTGATGCAGGCGACTTGGTTAGAGCAAGCCGCTAATAAATGTGAAAAATTGTATCAGCAGTATGGCTGTTCGGAAGTGGGTTGTATCTCTTTGGGTGGAGATATTAAGTCTATTCATGATCAGGGGATGGTATTACCTCATCTTACTGTTAAGTCTGGATCTTCGGCAGAAGAACCACAAGAAATCGTGGTGACCACAGAGGCTAGCACTAAAAACATTAGCACCAAAGACATTAACACCAAAGAAATGGGCATCACAGTATCAACTCGTGACTTGGGCTACTTGGATGCCAATAACCGTCTGCATTTTATTTCTCGCATCGATGAAATGATTAATGTGTCAGGACTTAATGTCTATCCAGCAGAAGTAGAAAAAGTGGTTATGGATATGCCGAATATTACCGATGCAGTGGTGTTTAAAAAGAGCCACGCCTTTGGTAATGACCAAGTGTGTTTGCAGTTTATCGCTGAGCAAGAGATTGCTAACGAAGATATTCGCAGCTGGTGCAGCAAATATTTAAATAAATATCAGGTGCCACTTCAGATTGATCAAGTCGAAAAAATTGATCGCTTACCTAATGGAAAAGTTAGCCGTAAAGCATTGGCTCTTGCATAAGCTGTCGCTCGCATAAATGGAAACTGACATAAACGTCGGTGTTTTGTTAAAGAAAAACGTATAACTAGATTGATAAAATTATGATGACAAAAGAACAGATTGTTGAATCACTATTTAAAGTATTGAGCGAGAACATGTCTCTGCCGAATATGGATAAATTCCACAGTGATGCCCGTTTATTAGAAGACCTAGCATTAGATTCGTCCATGGTATTGCACATGCTGATGTTGCTCGAAGTGGAGCATGAAATGGCGATGGATGAAAATGCCTTAATGAATGAAGATTTTGAAACCGTACGAGCGGTTGCCAATATTTTATATACAGGCCAAAACCTACCAAAGCATGAAAAGGGTCTTGAAGTTTATGAAGACGTTAAGATCCATTGTGTTGCTAGTAATTTGGCTGAAGTCGTAAAGCGTTTTCCACAATTAGATCATCGCATTTTGTATTTTGCCGTGTCTGATGCTACAGCCTGTATTGATGATCGCTTTGTATTGAGATATCACGATGAAAATATCAATCACGATATTTTCTTCAACTGGTACGAGCGCCTGTATGGGATGCCGATTCGTCCTTGGTATGACAAACAAGCGAGCAAGGAAAAGAACCTAGCGATATTGGAATCTCTGGTGCAGAAGCGAGCGCCTGGCCAGCATATTTTGGTGATGTTAGACATGTTCCACTTACCTGAACGGGAGAATGAATTCAATAAAGATCCCTTTCCTCACTATGTCATGTTGGGACCGACTAACGATCCTGATCTTTGGTTTATGTATGACCCAGATTATCGTTGGGAAGGTGTGTTTAACAAAGATCGAATTTTAAACGCAGTGGCTCAGCCAACCGTATCGGGAGGCTATGTGTTTTCTGAACAGGGCGCGCGTGTAACTCCGGTTGAAGAAGTTATCGCTTTTTTTGACGCCTCTGTCGTGCCAAATGCTAATCCCGTTACGGATATGATCCGCGCGATTATCACTGCCCATGTTAAAGGTGAAGATAAGAATGGTGAGCCGCTACCGCTAGAAAATTTAATCAAAGCGGTAGAAGAAATACCGGTTATGTCACCGCGTAAATACGCCTATGAACATGGCTTTGCATTTTTCTGGCGTGAGCTGGAGCTGCCAGAGCAAGAGTTTGACGATTGGTGTGATGTGATTGATGAGTTAGCAAAAACCTACAAGCTGATTCAATTTAATGCCATGAAATTAGCGGTGACAAAAAAAGAAGCCTTTGCTGAAAAAGTATTCCAGTTATTAGATCAGCAAGACGAAAGAGAATTCAAACTTAAACAACGTTTAATTGAAGTGAAAGATAGTTGGGCAAAGACCATGCTCGAGCCGTCTGATACTCAGCAACTAGAAGGGGCCTGTCTGTGAAATATTCCGTTTGCACCATTTCTTTCCGTCATCAGTTGATATCACTGGAACGCATTGCCAATTGGGCGAAAGCGCATCAGTTTGACGCGATTGAGCTGTGGGGCGTGCATGCCAAGAACCTTCGCCAATCCCCAGATTTCACTCTAGAGAGTTTGGTCGAAAAAGGTTTGTCAGTATCAATGGTCAGTGACTATTTACCCTTGGATGGCGATCTAAATGTTGCGTTAGAAAGCGCTAAATCACTGTGCACTATTACACGTTCTTGGGGGGCCAAAAAATTACGTACTTTTTCTGGCAACAAACCCAGTGCAGGGATGAGTGTAGCAGAACGGGCAGCCTGTACTAAGCGTTTACGTGAATATTGCAAGATTGCAGAAGATTATGGGGTTTATCTTATTGTTGAAACACATCCTAATACGTTAGCGGATACATTGGCATCGACTCTTCAGTTGATTGAAGAAGTTAATCATCCGGCATTGCGTATTAATTTTGATGTGATTCATGTTTGGGAGATGGGCAGTGATCCTGTTTTTGCGCTTAATCAGCTCGCGCCTTTAATCGAGCATATGCATTTTAAAAATATCACTCAGCGAAATCTGCTGAATGTTTTCAGTCCAGCTAATGTTTATGCACCAGCGGGCAGCCGTGAAGGTATGACTCCGTTATTTAATGGTGAATACGATTTCAAACAGTTCTTAGCTTATCTGATGAAAGAGTCTGGCGTACCGTGGCAAAACATGGATGCTTCGTTGGAGTGGTTCGGGCCAGATGTATTCACAACTTTGGATAACGATCGCAAAGAACTGGCGAAGCTAGAATCACACTTTATCCAACAGTCCCAGCCAGAGCTAACGGTATGAACATTAGCACACCTTATTATCTAATTGATGAAACACGTATGTTAAAGGCGATGGAACGTATCGCTTATGTACGTGAGTGTAGTGGTGCCAAAAGTGTTCTCGCATTGAAGTGTTTTTCCAGTTGGTGCGTGTTTGATTTTATGAAGGACTATATGGCTGGTACGACCAGCAGTAGTTTATATGAAGCGCGTTTGGGGTATGAGAAATTTGGTGGCGAAACCCACGGTTATAGTGTTGCTTATAGCGAAGATGAAATTCCTGAACTCATCGAGTATTGCGACAAAATTATTTTTAATTCGTTGAATCAATTAGAGCAATACAAAGCTCAGGTAAAAGAAAAAGGCCGCTCGATTGGACTGCGCATGAATCCAGAAGTAGGCCATTCCGAATACGGTTTAAGTGATACGGTTGCAAAATATTCACGCCTCGGAGTACGTCACGATTTATTACCTGGAAATATCACCGATGAAATTGATGGTGCTATGTTTCACATGAATTGTGAAAACGATGACTTCATAAGTCTTAGTCAGCAACTGGATGATATTGAACGTCGTTTCGCTACGATTTTGCCTAATCTTAGCTGGCTGAGTTTAGGCGGTGGTGTTGCCTTTACCCGTGATGGTTATGCACTGGATGCATTATGTGAACGTTTGAAGTTATTAGCGAAAACTTACGACCTGCAAGTATACCTAGAGCCGGGTGAAGCATCCGTCACTCAATCGACTTCTCTGGTTGTAAAGGTATTGGACAAGGTAGAAAACCAATTACCGACGCTGATCGTCGACGCCGGTGTTGAAACTCATTTGCTGGATGTGTTGGTTTATCAGTTTGTGCCTGAATTAGAAGGTGCAAAACCAATCGCAGAAGGAAATATAGAAGTAGCATTACAACAAGCGTTACAAGAAGGTAAGTCTGTTTATCGTGTTAGTGGACGTACCTGTTTGGCAGGTGATGTATTCGGAACCTATGTTTTCAACCAGAAAATTGAAATAGGGGATGAGTTGAAATTTACGGATGTTGCAGGCTATTCCATGGTGAAGAAAAACTTCTTCAACGGAATCAAAATGCCAGCCATTTGCCATAAAAATATTCATGGAGAAACTCGTGTCATTCGCGAGTTTGATTACGAAGATTTCCGAGACTTTTTGTCTTAACTTCTTGTCTTAATTTATTGGGAAATATGTTATGAAAAAGAACGTACTCATTATCGGTGCAGGCGCAGTAGGCGCAGTGGTTGCTCACAAATGTGCACAAAGTAGCGATGTATTCGCATCTGTTTGTTTGGCTTCTAAAAATGTTGCTAAATGTGATGCCATTATCGATTCAGTCAATAAAAAGAACTATCAAACGGTAGCAGGCTTTCAGTTCTATAGTCGTGAAGTGAATGCCTACAATACCGAAGATTTGGTTACTTTGATTCGATCAACTGAAACCCAAATCGTTATTAATGTTTGTACCGTATTTGTAAACATGAATATTTTGGGTGCTTGTTTAGAAACCGGTGCAGCCTATATCGATACGGCGGTTCATGAAGATTACAGTGTAATGAATGCACCTTATCCATGGTATGCCAATTATGAATGGAAAAAGCGTGAATTGTGCAAAGAGAAAGGCGTGACGGCTATTTTAGGCAGCGGTTTTGATCCTGGTGTCGTGAACGCTTATTGCGCTTATGCACAAAAATACGAATTTGATTCCATCGAAAGCATCGACATTATGGATGTGAACGATGGTGATCACGGGCATTATTTCTCAACCAATTTTGACCCTGAAATTAACCTGCGTGAAATCATTGAAGATGCAGGCTGCTTAGAAGATGGTCAATGGCGCACTTATCCACATCATAGTCGTTCGATGAAATACGACTTCCCAGAAGTTGGTGAGCACAAGTTGTATCTAATGGGGCACGACGAAGTGCATTCGTTATCTAAGAATATACCCGGGGTAAAAACCGTGCGTTTTTGGATGGGATTCGGGGATCATTACCTGAAGTGTTTAGAAGTATTCGAAAAAGTGGGCTTACTAAATCACGAAACAGTGACAACCAATAATGGCGAGAAAGTCGTACCTCTGCATACATTGAAAGCTTGCTTGCCTGACCCTGCGAGCCTAGCGCCAAAATACAAAGGGAAAACCTGTATCGGTACATTGATTAAAGGTAAGCGTGATGGCCAAGACAAAGAGCTGCTTGTCTATAATATTTGCGATCATGAAGTGACTTATGCTGATATTGATTCACAAGCTATCGCTTTCACGGCGGGTGTACCTCCGGTTGCCGCTGCCAAGCTGATTGCCAGTGGTGATTGGGATCTAAAAGCCATGGTTAATGTAGAAGAATTGGACCCGATTCCATTCTTTGAGCGCTTAGCCGAAATGGGGATCTCGACCGAGATTCATGATTTGAGCGCAAACAAGGGCAGTTCTTCCAATAGAGTGTTGTACGCTTAATCTGTTGATTCTTAGATGTGACCATTGGGCTCTTAGAGCTCGATGGTTAAACGGTATTGTCCATAATTTAGGAACAAATATCTTTTATTACGATACGTGTGTTGGTTTTTTACCTTTCATTCATAGAGGTTACTGCAATACCAATGAGTACGGTGGCGATTAATATAATAAATACCCATAAATGACCGATCATTAGCGTAGAAATTAATAGAATAGCCGCGATTGTGAATCCATATAATAGAGCTCTTTTAACCGACATATTCATCCATCAATTTTCGTTTTAAAACTTTCAGATCCTTTCGAGTATACGTTAACTCTGTGTTCATTTACTTTTCTTTTTATATTAATGCTTATGATCAATATTCATCAAAAGATGAAAATATATCAATTTATCAATTAACCCATTTTATCTACCATTAGGTGGGAAATATATGGGGGTGCTAGTCGCCTCGCAAATTAATTAAAAGATCATTTTTTGATCAAAGATAGAAGTAATCGTTAATGGATATTCTTGAATTTATAACTAATAACATTTCAACTGTGCTGGCATTAATTGCCACGGGTATATTTGCCGGTATTTTAGCAGGCTTGCTGGGTGTAGGAGGTGGCATTGTTATCGTGCCCGTGCTGTTCTTTTTGTTTCAGGGTTTTGGTGTATCGCCAGAATCTGCCATGGTGATTGCAACCGCAACGTCTTTGGCCACCATAGTACCCACTTCTATTAGCTCTATTCGTTCTCATAGCCAAAAAGGTAATGTGGATTTTGATCTACTTAAACGTTGGGCAGTTTTTATTCTTATGGGTGTCTTGCTAGGCAGCTGGTTAGTGACGCGTATTGACGGCAGTATGCTAACGATATTGTTTGGAGTGATAGCGGTTTTATCAGCGCTTAATATGCTGTTTAGAACGGGCAAATCGGCTTTGTATCAAAAGCTACCGGGTAGTGTCGGGCAGGGGGTGATGGGAACGTCGGTTGGCTTTTTTAGCTCTATGGTAGGGATTGGTGGTGGTACGATTTCTGTGCCATTGCTTACGTTGTATAACTATCCGGCGCATAAGGCTGTGGGTACTGCTGCGGCGATTGGTTTGATTATTTCTTTGCCAGGTGCGCTGACTATGTTGTTATTGGGCACGACACCCATTGATGCGCCTGTAGGGACTTTTGGTTTTGTTAACGTATTCGGCTTTATTTGTATTGTGCCGCTAACGGTTTTGTTCGCACCGGTTGGCGCGTCGCTAGCTGCGAAGTTGGATGCGGGGAGGTTGAAGAAGATCTTTGCGGTGGTTTTATTAATTACCGGCTTACGTATGTTAGGGCAAGTATTTTTATAAGCATTAGTCGGGCTGAACCCCGACCCACATAAGATATTTTTAGTGTTCATTAGTCGGGCTGAACCCCGACCCACATTGTATCGGTTAGCGATGAAATGTGGGTCGTCCTTCAGGGCGACAATCTTAGGCTGCAATCTTAGGGCTGCAATATTAGAGCGGCAATTTTAGGGGAAGAGTGTTAGAAAGAAGAGGCTGTTTGAACGGTATAAAGTTCTTTACGGATTATCTCAGCGCCAGCACTCAATGCGACTAACTTTCCGTTTGCTACCTTGCGCGATAAGGGTGCCATGCCACAGTTCGTGCAAGGGTATAGCTTATCAGCATCAACATACTTCAACGCTTCACGCAGTGTGTTGGCGACTTCTTCGGGGGTCTCAATTGCATCGGTTGCCACATCAATTGCACCAACCATTACTTTCTTACCACGAATAAGCTCAAGTAGTTCCATTGGGACATGAGAGTTGTGGCATTCTAACGAGATAATATCAATATTCGATTGCTGCAATTTCGGGAAGGCTTTTTCATACTGGCGCCACTGCGACCCTAGCGTTTTTTTCCAATCGGTATTCGCTTTAATGCCGTAGCCATAACAAATGTGTACTGCGGTTTCGCACTCAAGCCCTTCAATTGCTCGTTCTAAACAGGCAATGCCCCATTCATTCACATCGTCAAAAAATACATTAAAAGCAGGCTCATCGAATTGAATAATATCAACTCCTGCAGCTTCTAGCTCTTTGGCTTCTTGGTTCAGAATTTTGGCAAATTCCCACGCCAGTTTTTCGCGGCTTTTATAATGCTCATCATACAGCGTATCAATCATGGTCATTGGACCAGGCAAAGCCCATTTTATGGGTTGATCTGTTTGCTGACGTAAAAACTTAGCGTCTTCGACAAATACCGGCTTTTGGCGGCTAACAGGGCCAACAACGGTGGGTACGCTGGCGTCATAACGATCACGAATTTTAACGGTTTTTCGATTTTCAAAATCCACGCCGTTAAGGTGTTCAATAAAGGTCGTCACAAAGTGCTGTCGGGTTTGTTCACCATCGCTCACTATATCGATGCCAGCTTGTTGCTGATCTAACAAAGACAAACGCAACGCATCCTGCTTGCCCGTAATCAATTCGTCGCCCTCTAACTTCCACGGTGACCAAAGGGTTTCTGGTTGTGCAAGCCAAGAGGGCTTCGGCAAACTGCCTGCTGTTGATGTGGGTAATAATCTATTTTGTGTAAGAGTATTTTTAGTCAGTGTGTTTTTAATAAAAGTATTCATAATAAATAATGCCGTCTTTCTTAATATGTTTTAAGAGAACTAAGTTAAATTACTATCTAAACATAGCTTGCAGTAAATTGATCAAGCACGGTCTGGTAAGGCTTAATTAAAGTCTCTTCCGTAAATTTTCCTTGTTCACTTGCCAACTGGCTGCGCTCTTCACGGTCATAAACTATCTGAGTTAATGAGTGATCTAGATTTTTTAAATCCGGACGATAAGATTTTCCGGCAGTCGCATTGGCATTATAAATTTCAGGGCGATAGATTTTTTGAAAGGTCTCCATCGTACAAATTGTACTTATCAACTCCAGATTGCTGTAATCGTTCAGTAAGTCGCCAAAGAAGTAAAAAGCCAAAGGCGCAACACTGTTTGGCGGCATAAAGTAACGAACCTGCAAGCCCATCTTCTTGAAGTATTGTTCGGTTAATGATGATCCATTTGGTTGGTACTCAATACCTAATATCGGATGATGGTTTTCAGTTTGTTGATAGGTTTTGCTGTCTGAAACACTGATGCATATAACAGGCAGCTTATGAAAGTTTTGTTGATAGGTATTTGAATTAACAAAATGCTGAAAAAGCTTTCCATGCAGCTCACCAAAGTCATTTGGAATGCTGAATTTAGGCTGATTTTTGTTATGTTCTTGCAGTCGAATACTAAAATCATAATCGCGCACATACGAAGAAAAGTTATTGCCTACAATGCCTTCAATGCGTTTGTCAGTTTTATGATCAACAATGAGGGTTTTTAATATCTCAATGGTAGGAAAAGAATCACGACTGCCTTGGATGTTCATTTCAACCGAAATGATTTCAAGTTCGACAGAGTACCGATTGCCTTGGGTATTATCCCAATTCGCCAATGCGTTAAAACGGTTGTTAATCATGGTTAAGGCGTTGCGCAAGTTTGCTTGGCGATAGCGGCCTCTGGCCAAGTTAGCAAAGTTGGTTGTTAGGCGGGTACCATCAGAAGGTTGGTAGCTCTCATCAAAAGCCGTGCTTTTGAGCTTAAAAGTCAATTCGTTGTTCATGGTTAACTCATATTTATGTGTTTAATAAATTATGAGTCTATTTATACGCCGTTCTTTACATGAAGAAAATTGACTTTATTTCACATTTTAATGAAGTTTTCTCATGTTTGGTCTTGTTCGCGAAATACGACCTCAAGCAGTGCCTCCACATCATCAATGTTGATTTCAAGGGTTTTTTGAATAATCAATCCATCGGTCATGGCTAACAGTACCTGAGCTGATGCTGCAGCACGTTCGCCTACCCAGGGTTCAATGGCTGTGGTTATCATGGTTAGCCACTGTGAATAAAGTCCGTTTAGAACCGTGCGTATGGCTGGGCTGCGATTAATGCTTTCTTCTATTAAGTATAAATGTAGGCGGTTGCGTTGTTTGGCTTCTATCACGCGGTTGATTAACTGCAGCGCTAGTGATGATAGTGTTTGGTCTTCTGTTTTGCTTTCGATCAATGCCAGCATTTCGGCTTCAACGGTTTTAATATATTGGATTGCAATTTCCAGTATTAAATCGTCTTTGCTTTTAAAGTGATAAAACAGCGTTCCTTTACTCACTTCTGCTGCTTTAGAGATATCTGCAAGGCTGGTGGTTTGTATGCCTTGCTGATTAAATAATTGATCGGCGGCTTCTAGAATTTTTTGTCTTGGTTTTATATTCATTTATTATTCCGCTAACAGTTTTGTGACGACAAGCGTCATTTCATCACGATTAAAAATACGTGGTACAGGATAAAGAGGGTTTGCTTCTTTTAGTGCGCGCTCAACGATAACAGCAATATCGGATTCTTGTAATTCTACAATGTGTGTTGGAATCCCCATCTTGGTATTGGATTGCTCTATCCATTGTATGAATTTTAATGCTTGTTCTGACATATTGTCTTGTGTCAAGGCAATGCCACAGGCTAAGGATAATTCAGCCAGTTTAGGGTAAACAACTTCGCCGTATTGGCGCAGTACGTGGGGTAAAACAACCGAGTTAGCGAGACCATGTGCGACTGAGTATAAGCCCCCTAATGCGTGTGAAATAGCATGTACATAACCCACATACGCTCGGGTAAATGCGACACCTGCTAGGTACGAGGCGTGTTGCATATTGGCTCTAGCCTCAATGTTTTCACCTTGTTCATAGGCGATAAAAAGATTACTGGCAATTAACTGACTTGCTTCAGTCGCGGCGGCTTTGGTGTTTACTGTATTGCTTTGGCCTATGTAGGCTTCAATGGCGTGAGTTAATGCATCCATGCCAGTGGTTGCGGTGATAAATGGCGGCAGCCCCAAGGTGAGTAATGGATCGAGTAGGGCATAGTGTGGCACTAGCGATGGATCATTAACGGCGTACTTTTCGTGGGTTTTATCATCGGTCACCACGGCGGCGATTGTGGCTTCGCTGCCTGTACCGGAGGTTGTTGGTACGGCAAAAAATGGCGGTAATGAGCGCCTTACTTTTAATAACCCTTTTAGTTGAGCGAAGGATTTATTAGGGCGAACGAGTCTAGCGCCAACCCCTTTCGCGCAATCCATGGGCGAGCCACCGCCAAAAGCAAGGATCGAATCACATTGTGTGTCTTGATAAACCTTAGCTGCGGCTTCGATATTACTGATGGTTGGGTTCGCCACGGTATCGGAAAATATGTGGTAATTGATACCTTGCTCGTCGAGATTTTTCAGTAAAGGCTGCATCAGACCGAGTTTTACAATCATCTGGTCGCTAACAATCAAGACACGTGAAATCGACATGGATTTCATCTGTTCGACCATGCTGGGATTAGTGGTGAAAATAGTCGGCTGTCGCCACGGAAGAATATACGAAGAAGCGCGTAATACGAATTGAAATGAACGGCAATAAAGTGTGTATAAAGACATAATGACTCCGCGTGCTCAGGTGTAGATTATTTACTTAGCTAGTCGGTCGGTTGGCCGACTGACTAAAGTATCTACTTAAGCGAATGTGCAGTCAAGCTGTCAGTGCCAATATTGGATCGCTTACATCAAGAAAGTGGGTGAATATGCCTGTGCTGCCCCAAGAGAAATAATGAACACCGTTTACATAGCTTTGCCCTTCACCGCAATATTCACTAGGTTCTCCATCTAGGAACTGTTTTGTCCTCATATTCAATAATGTTACTTTATAATGGCGTATTTTTATCAAGCATCACGCCAATATTGATTGTTTATAGAAAATGGATAGAGCTATGAAAATGGAAATTTTAGGTATTGCTGAGGTTGACGTACTTGTAAGAATGAATGGAACTCATATTGTTAAAATTCCATTGATTGGGATATCTGAAGAGCATGAGTTAATTAAACATGCGGCATTTTATCAATTGGGCTTAGCTCAAGGCATACTTAAAAAGGAAGTTATTTCATTAAGAGACGGTTAAGTAATGGAAGCTGATTGTGTTAAAGAGTATTGCGTCCAATGGGGTGGGCAGATAGGTAAGTGAAGTCTTGATTTCTTTTCTATTCCCAAGATTACCAAAATAGCCGGTATTTATTCGTTAAATACAGTGGAAATCCCTTTTTAATCAATGGCTTAGAGTGTATCGATTCCATCTTGACATGGTAGAGGTCCCCAGTTCGAATCTGGGTAGTTCTACCAAAATTCTAAAAAATCCGCATCACTCTTAAACAAGTGAAGCGGATTTTTTGTCTGTTTTTCAGATGCTATCTTTGAATATCAATTTCTTCATCCCGCTAAATACTCGACAGTCCTATGTCTCACACAAAGCCACATTCCCTTGCTCTAAGCTGCCTATACTGTAGACTGCAGCGCCTTAAATTAACTGTCCAATCCGTCAGGAAAGCAAAAGCCCGATAGGATTCTAACAAAGGTAATCAGACTCTCTATGAATAAGGTTTTTATCAGCGCACAAGAGCTTTTAGAGGATTCTTTTAAGTTGGCTTTGCAAGTCTATGAAAGTGGCTTTCGTCCTGACTACATTGTGGGTGTTTGGCGTGGTGGTGCCCCTGTTGGTATCGCTGTGCAAGAGCTGTTGCATGTATTGGGCATTGAAGCGGACCATATTGCGATTCGTACTTCTAGCTATTCTGGCATTGGCGAACGTGACAAGCATGTTCGAGTACACGGCTTAACCTATTTAATTAACCGCTTAGAAAGTGAAGATAGCTTATTAATTGTGGATGATGTGTACGACAGTGGTTTAAGTATTGAGCGAACTATTAAAGATTTGAAAAAGGCGTGTAAAAAGAACACCCCAGAAATCCGAATTGCGACACCTTATTTTAAGCCGAACAATAATAAAACCGATCGAGTGCCCGATTATTTCATCCATGAAAATCATGATTGGTTGGTATTCCCACATGAAGTAGATGGTTTGAGCGAAGAAGAGATTCGTCAGCATCGCCCTGAACTGGCAGGCATTGTCGATAAAATTGCGCAATTGAAAAAATAGTACATCTAAAGTGATGTACTTAAGTCAGCTACCTCACTTCCCTGTGAAGTAGCTGATTTCTTATTTAAAAGCAGATCCTACTGTAAATTTCACATCTTGATCGCGCAATAAATAAAGCGTGAAGCAGGCTGCCCACATTGGCCATGCTGCAAAGAATAATAAGTTATTAAATCCATCTAAATATTGGCTGAACGATGAAAGAGTCGAAAGGCCGTGCATTAGAAAAACAATGCCGTAGGTTAGGCGTTTTTTAATACCGGCAAGAAAGGCGAGCATTAAAACAAGTTGTACTGAACCTATTACATAAGGAACGATATCGTTTAAGCTGCTAATGCCATAAAACTTATCGAAGATTTTAATGCTGTGCCCAGGGTTCACGAACTTATCTAAAGTCCACATAATCATGACAATGAAAACGCCTAAACGTAAGCTTAGGAGAGACCACTGCAAGCGGTTTTGTACATTGGAATTTAATGGGGTTGTCATAAGGTTTTCCTTGAAACGTTAAAAGTACGTTGTATTTTAAAATAGTAATTGAATGGTTTGTCGTTAATTTAAATCGACATTAATAAATTATATCTGTTTCATTGCTCTCTCCGAGATGTATTAATATGATCGGTTTCTTGCTGTTTAAGCGTATGGTAACCACCGTGAATGCGAGTGAAAATGGTTACAGCGCAAGCAATGGCGAATAGGGTTGCAAGTGATGCGAAGTGTTGAGGCCAAATACAAAAGGCAATAAACAGAGCAATGGTTTCGGTGCCTTCGGTTAAGCCATTGAGGTAATAAAAACTTTTATATTTGAATTGTGGTTTTTCTAATTTGAATTTTTCAGCCGCAATCGCAAAGGCTAAAAAGCTTGAACCTGTACCAATAAAGGCGGCAAGCAGTAGAGCGCCTGCAAGGGCATTTTGTTCTGGATTGGCAATGATAAATCCCAGTGGAATAGCCGCATAAAATAAAAAATCCAGTGTAATATCTAAGAAACCACCTGCGCTTGAACTTTGATTGGCATGCCGTGCAAGTGCGCCATCAAGCCCATCTAAAATACGATTTAACACAATCGCAAGTAATGCACTGTACCAGCATTCAAATGCAAGTAATGGTACGGCAAGCAATCCAATTAAAAAGCCAGCCACAGTGAGTTGGTCTGCGGTAATTCCCCGTTTGTGCACAAGCACAACGATGGGCGTAAGTAGCGGTTTTATGACAGGGGTGATGAATTTATCTAACATGTTGATGGCCTTGTTCTTTGGCTAAGGTGAGCACTTTGCCATTAGTGGCTTCGGCATCGCTGTGGTCATGGGTGACCATAATGGCAGGCAGTTTATGATCGCGTATTTGATCAAAGACCAACTGGCGTGTATCAATGCGCAGTTGAGTATCAAGTTTACTAAAGGGCTCGTCTAATAAAATTGCTTTGGGTTCACTCAACAGCACACGCAGCAAAGCAATGCGCGCTTGTTGGCCACCAGAAAGGCTATCCGGGTGGCGCTCTCCCATATCTTTTAAACCCACTTGTTCCAGTGCATGGTTTATTTTTTCTTGGCGTTGTTTTTTATTACCTTTGGGCATAGCGAATGCAATATTGCCGGCAACGGTTAGGTGAGAAAACAACAAGGCGTCTTGATAGAGCACACCCATGTGACGCAAGTGAGGTTGGTAATCGGTTACGTTCTCGCCGTTAAGCCATACTTCGCCATTGGCTTGAAAACTATTATTTAGCGTGCCGGTTAGCCAATTTAATAAGCTTGATTTACCGCTGCCAGAAGGCCCCATTATGGTGAGTATTTCACCGCCTTTAACCTGTTCGTTTAAACTCAGCAATAATTCACTTTGGCGAAATAATTGTAAGTTTTTTATCTGTAATGATGATTGCATTAAAAATCGTTAACCTATGTGAATTAAGTGCGGGCACGTTTAAAAAAGTACTTAGGTAATATCCATGCCACTATAAATCCTATAAGAGGCAGAGCCATTTGTATCAATGCATAAACCGCACTGGTGCGTCGACTTGCACCATTGGCAAATGCGACGGCTTCTGTGGTAATGGTATCTATTCGTCCGCCGCCTGCTAACAGTGTTGGTAAGTATTGACCAAAACTAATGGCTAAACCCAAGGCGGTTGCAATTAAAATAGGTGCAAACAGTTGTGGAAGCTTTACCTGAAAAAATACTTTTTGAGGCGTAGCCCCAAGACTGGCGGCGACATAAGCAAAACGAGGATCTAACTGACGATAACTGCTGGCCAATGATAAAAATACATACGGTAAAACAAAGAGTAAATGGGTTGTCGCGACATTAAAAAAGGCAGCTTGGTTATTGGTGAGTTGTTGCAGCCAAACAAGCCCAAACAAAAAAGCAATGCTTGGGACCAATAACGGTAAATAAATAATAAAACGAGTAAAGCGAGAAATCTTTTTGTCGTTTAATTGTTCTGACTCTAAGCATAGTAAAGTGATTGTGATGGCAAAAAGGGTGGTGACTAAACCAATCGATAGAGTGTTTAAAAGCGGGTTGCTCATGTGCATTAATGCAGATTTAAAATGCGATAATACAAATTGGTCAGGAATGGCAGCGGGAAAGCGCCAAAACCCAGCAAGTGACCACATGATTAATCCAACCAACGACAATACAATAAAGCCGATGATAAACGCGGTTAAAACAATCGTTATTTTTTGCCAGTAAAAACCGCCGTATTCTCGTTCGCCATTGGTAAGCGAATGACGAAACAACGCTTTTATTAATTTCTCGCCGCCTAGCCAAAGTACTAATAAACCGCCCGTGATTGAAAGTTGCAATAGCGCACCGGCAGAGGCTTTTATGCGTAAGTTTAGATCCACATCGCTGAACCAATTCATAATGGCTACAGCCAGTGTGGGTGGTGTATTTGGGCCTAATATTAAAGGCATTTCGACACTTGCACTGGCGTAGGCCAGTACCGCCAATGTCGGTAGGCGTAATAATGGATAGAGGCTGGGCAGTGTGACTTTGAAAAACGCAGTCATCGGACAATAGCCCAAATTAATAGCGACTTTATGCTGTTGGCGTAATGTTTTTCCAAGTTCGGGTTGCGCCAATGCGCCCAGTGCCACTAATAATAAAAACGGCAGTTCTTTAAGAGTTAGTCCCAAAATAATACTCAGGCCGAATGCATCATGAGGAAATAATCCATTAGGGGCTAAGTCCCAACCCGTTAACCAAGGTGACAGTAAACGCGAAATCATTCCAGAAGGGGCAATTAAAAATCCAACGGCAATGGCTGCCGCCGCATGAGGAATAACTAAGATGGGGCTGAGTAAACGTTGAATACGATTTAGCCAAGGGCTATTAAAAAATGCCGCTAAAATCATTAAGGTCATGACAAAGGCAAGCAATGTACTGATTAATCCCGTGGTTATGCTCAGCGTTATCATTTTTACAATGCCTGGGGTTTGCCATAATGCGTCGAAGCCTTGCAGACTAAAGGCGGTTTGCTTTAATGCAGGTGTCCAGCCAAAGGCGGGCAATAGCACACCTAATAATCCCCCAAGCACAGGGAGTATGAGTATCGCGAGTAAAAATTTAGGGCTGAATGTCACAAGGCGCGTAAACAGGTCTCTGTGATCACGAAGGGGTGATTGAGTGTTTTCAGGACTCATTGATTTACCCCATAGCGTTTTTCCCAACCTTGAATGATGGCATTTACCCAGCTTGGGTGCGGCTCACTTAATGTGCGTTTAATGCTGTTAAAAGGTAGGGCACTTGGGTGCGGTTTGGCGGTTTTAAATAATGTTTGTTGCTTTGAATGTAATTTTGATTGAATCAATACGGTTTTATCGCCCCAGATGTGCGCTTTTTGTTTGTGGGCTTGGGCTTCTGGGCTGAGTAAAAAGTTGGCAACCAATTGTGCGGCTTGAGGTTGGCTTGCGTTGTAAGGAATCGCGACAAAGTGTGTATTGCTTAAGCTGCCATCTGTCATGGCATAACTGCGAATGCTGGTGGGTAAATCAAAGCGTTTTACCGCGGCGGGTATTTCTGGTCCTGAAAACGTAAACGCCAAACTTAATTCGGTATCATCAATAAGGCGGCGCATTTGAGCGCCGCTTTGCATAAAGTGCTCGCCATTGCGCCAAAGGCTTGGATGCAGTTTATCTAAAAAATCCCAGAGCGGTAATAATACGGCGTCGGTATTGAACGTGGATGCAGGCTGATTTAATTGCTTCTGGTTTAAAGGCTCTTGATTTAAAGAGACCAGTGCATATTTTAAAAAGCTCATACCCAAAAAATCAGTTGGTTTGGGATAACTAAACCGTCCGGGATTGTGTGTGCTCCATTCTAACAATTGTGCCAGTGTCTGGGGGGGCTGGTTGTTAGCCGTGCCATTAATCGCCAAATTGTCGTAATAAAATGTAAGAGACGCTTGCCCCCAAGGGGCTTCCATTCCTTGGGTGGGAATACCAAAATCAAACGTAACTGCAGGATTGTTAGCGGGGTCGGTCAGTTGAAAGTTAGGCAGTGTATTTGCCCAGTCTTTTAATAATAACGAGTGCTCGCTCATGGTGGCAAAGTTGGCTCCGTTGATCCAGATTAAATCGATACTGCCTTGGGTATGGTTATGTGCAGACTTTTCGGCGAGCACACGGCTCACGGCATCGCTGGTATCGCTGAGTTTTACATGCACTAAATGGATGCCGTATTTTGCCTTCACTTGGTCAGCGGCCCATTGAATGTAGGCATTTATTTGTCCGTCTCCGCCCCAAGCATTGAAATATACTTCTTGGTGCTTGCCTTCTGTTTCTACGTCCTGCCAGTCAGGCTGTTCAGCCGACACACTCATGCCTACGGTTGCAAGGAATCCGCATATCACAACATAAAGATGAGTTGTAAAGTAAGCTGTGAGTTGAGGGATAAAGTAATGCCTGTCGTTGAACAAAAATTATAAGAGTTAACATAGACTGCAAATTTAGATAAATGTTCAAAACCATTTTCTCGCATCCAGATTAGGCAAAGTGTACAATTCGCGCCCTTATTTCCTGCGACTCAAGGACGACAAGATTGCTACCTCAAAAGGGTGGGCTAATCTTTAATCAGGACAACCAACCCAAATGCGCGGCAAAACCGCAATAATGGTGTGTTTCACGTCTATTATCACGAGTAATTATTATGACGACCAAATCCCCTTGGGCCTTATTGCCCATGCTCTTATTCATGGCCTTGTTTATAGGCAGTGGCTTGTACTATCAAGCGGCAGGCGCGGAGTTCGCGTTTTATAAAATATCGGCTCCTGTGGCCATATTACCTGCGATTATTCTGGCTTTGCTATTAGCCAGAGGGAATATTAATCAGCGCGTCGATCAGTTTATTCAAGGTTGTGCCAATCCAACCATCGTCACTATGCTGCTTATCTTCTTATTGGCGGGTGGCTTTGCCAGCGTGGCAAAAGCCATTGGTGGCGTCGATGCTGTGGTTAACTTAAGCCTAAGTGCGATTCCCCCTTCTTTTGTTTTGCCCGGTTTGTTTATTATGACGGCCTTTATGGCGACGTCCATGGGCACGTCCATGGGTTCTATTGCCGCGGTCGTTCCTATTGCGGTGGGCGTGGCTGAAGCGTCTGATTTATCGATGGTGCTTACCGTTGGTGCGGTTATGGGCGGGGCAATGTTTGGTGACAACCTTTCTATTATTTCCGATACCACCATTGCGGCTACGCGCACGCAAGGCTGTAATATGCGGGATAAATTCCGTTTAAACGTTAAGATCGCTATTCCGGCGGCCGTGCTCACAGTTATCTGGCTGTTCTTTCAAGGGGATTCTGCACAAGTGATGGTCGACCCTCATGCATCAGCCACTAAAATATTGCCTTATTTATTAGTGCTTGGGTTGGCGGTGTCTGGTATGAATGTTTTAGCTGTACTGTTAACCGGTATTGTTGTCGCAGGGTTTATTGGTTTATGGCAGATACCTGATTATACGGTAGCGGTATTATCCAGTGATATCTATAAAGGCTATAGCAACATGCAGGAGATTTTGATTCTCTCGCTGTTCATTGGTGGTTTAGGCGCGATGATGAAAATAGGCGGTGGCTTAGATTGGTTAGCAGCACAGCTTGATCGTTTAACTCGTGAGAAGGCCGAACCTAAAGCCCATCGCCGTATGGGGGAGTTAAGTATTGCCGCAGGTGTTGTCTTGGTGAATATTTGTACGGCAAATAATACGGTAGCCATTTTGATCTCGGGTGGCTTGGCTAAAGACATTGCCACGCGCTATGGCGTGGATGCAAAACGCAGCGCTAGCATTATGGATGTTACCGCGTGTGTGATTCAGGGAATTTTACCCTATGGTGCGCAGATGCTATTGGCGGCGTCGTTGTCTGGCTTATCTCCTTTAGAGTTGGTTACGGCAGTGGTGTATTGCTGGTGTTTAGGTTTGGTGATGATAGGGTCTATTATTATCGGTCGCCCGAGTGGGCAAGAGGAAGTGGCTTAACTTATTATTGCTTGAAAGAACGCCTTACCAATGCGGTGTTGCTTGCTGTGTTTGTGAGGCGTTTTTGTTTGGAATAAATAAATGAGTGTACTCGATAATCAACAGATTGAAATAACATTCTATTCATAACTCATCTAAAAAATTCAACTTTTTGTAGCAGAGTGCTCACTCGCTATTTTTCTCGCTATTTTAATTAATAAGTTATCTAGATAAATGTAGCAGACAGAAAATGGCACTAAATTCAGTTTAAGCCATTCGCGCCTAAATGTTTCACTTCAGTGTTCGCTACCGCACAGAGCCCCCCTTCCTTTGATGCTATACAGTGACCATCAGTTTTTTTTAAAACGAATAGATTTTCGACGCTCTTAATTTGAGCAAAAAATATGTCTGTACAAAAAAATAGCCAGTAAATCGCTGAAAGAGTGCGATGAGTTTTGGAATATTAAGGAAGGGATTTAAGGCATGGCAGACTTGCAGAAAACCGCTACTTCTAATATAGCTTCTCTTAATATTGGTAAAGTGATCTCAATACGTGGCAGTGTTGTGGATGTTCGCTTTGATACTCTATTGCCTCCGATTCGTTCTTTGTTGCATACCGGAACCGATAACCAAATAGCGATTGAAGTTTTTTCTCAATTAGACGCTCACAGAATTCGCGGTATTGCTTTAACGCCGACCCAAGGTCTTGCCCGTGGTATGTCTGTAGAAGATACCGGCAAGCCGTTGCAGGCGCCCGTGGGTAAAGAAATTTTATCGCGCATGTTTGATGTATTTGGCAATACCATTGATCAAAAACCTGCACTAAAAAATGCTGAATGGCGCTCAGTTCATAACGAGCCGCCGGCCTTAGAAAAACGTTCTACCAAAACCCAAGTATTTGAAACGGGGATTAAGGTGATTGATGTCTTAATGCCACTTGAGCGTGGCGGCAAGGCAGGTTTGTTTGGCGGGGCCGGTGTTGGCAAAACTGTTTTATTGACCGAAATGATTCATAACATGGTTGGTCAGCATGCCGGTGTGAGTATCTTTTGTGGCATTGGTGAACGTTGCCGCGAAGGTGAAGAGCTTTACCGCGAGATGAAAGATGCAGGTGTGCTCGACAACATGGTGATGATGTTTGGCCAGATGAACGAGCCGCCAGGTGCACGTTTTCGAGTGGGGCATGCCGCGTTAACCATGGCAGAATATTTTCGCGATGATGAGCAGCGCGATGTTTTATTGCTGGTTGATAATATTTTCCGTTTTATTCAGGCGGGCATGGAAGTGTCTGGCTTAATGGGGCAAATGCCTGCGCGCTTGGGTTATCAGCCGACTATGGGCACCGAGTTATCACAATTGGAAGAGCGCATTGCCAATACGGGCAGTGGCGCGATCACGTCTATTCAGGCGGTTTATGTACCTGCCGATGATTTTACCGACCCGGCTGCTGTGCATACGTTTTCACATCTTTCTGCCTCTATAGTGTTGTCACGCAAACGTGCCAGTGAAGGACTTTATCCTGCCATCGATCCGTTACAGTCCAGTTCTAAAATGGCGACGCCGAATATTATTGGTCAGCGTCATTACGATCTTGCGCAAGACATTCGTCGCACCTTGGCACAATACAGTGAGCTTAAAGACATTATCGCCATGCTGGGTATGGAGCAATTGTCATCTGAAGATCATAAAGTGGTTGGGCGTGCTCGAAGGCTAGAGCGTTTTTTAACACAACCATTTTTTACTACGGAACAGTTCACGGGGATGTCGGGTAAGTTGGTCAGTCTGGATGATGCTTTGGATGGCTGTGAGCGAATTTTGGCGGATGAGTTTGAAGACTATCCCGAAAGTGCACTGTATATGATTGGCGTCATCGACGAATCGCATGAGAAGTACAAGCAGTCCGCTGTCGAGGAGGGCTAAGATGCCAGCAGCGCATATGACTCTTAAAGTTTTGTTGCCTTATAAAGTGTTTGCTGAAGAACATAACGTGGTGCGCATTGTCGCGATGACGCATCAAGGGGCGTTTGGCATATTACCGAATCGATTGGATTGTGTGGCGTCTTTATCCGCGGGTATTTTGGTTTTCGAAACGGAAGGTGCAGATGAAGTTTATCTTGCCGTTGATGAAGGGGTCTTGGTGAAAACCGGTTTGGATGTTCGAGTTTCAGTGCGTAATGCCATGAGTGGTATGGGGCTGGATGAATTGCGTGCGGCGGTAGAAGACGAGTATATGCAACTCAATGAACAAGAGGAAAAACTGCGATCTGTTTTGACCAAAATGGAAAGTGGTTTTGTACAACGTTTAGCGGCCTTTAAACAAGGTGCAAACTTTTTATGAATAAAAAGCCTACCAGTAAATACAGTCAGCACGTTGGTGACATGGCGCAACGTAAACTCAAAGCGCAACGTCATGTTAATAAAACAGTTTGGTTTGGTTTAGGAATGATGGGGCTGATTGGCTGGTCTGTTGTGGTGCCTACTTTGATGGGGGCTGCGCTGGGTGTTTGGTTGGATGATCTTTATCCCGGTGGACGCTCGTGGACACTGGCATTATTGGTCGCGGGTCTTTGTCTTGGATGTTTTAGTGCTTGGCATTGGGTCGAAAAAGAAGACAAAGATATTCATCAAAATGAGGATGGTGATGATGTTGAATAATTTGAACGATGGCTTATTGGTTAGCAGTTGGAGTGGCAGTGTGCTGGCTTTGTTTATAGGGGTTTTACTAGGAGCTTTTTATTTTATGGGGCTTTGGTGGACGGTGCGACAGCTTAATTCAAGTAAAAATGTGGCGCCTGTATTCTTGCTGAGTTTGTTGTTTCGAACAGCCGTAGTGGTGCTGGGATTTTATATTCTGTTGGGAAATGATTGGCAGCAATTATTGTTGGGCTTAATCGGATTTATGCTCGTGCGATTTTTTGCCACGCGGTATGTTTCAAATATGACGTTTGATACATCGCATTTATTAGAGAAAAATTCTGATGCATCTTAGCCCTGATCAAATTATTTATTGGCAAATGGGTTTTCTAAAACTCAATGCTACCATTGTGTTTACTTGGCTGGTGATGTCGGTGCTGGTGCTGGGGTCTATTTTGATTACCCGCAAACTGTCTATCAATTTAAAACGATCTCGCTGGCAAAACTTGTTGGAAGTGGTGGTGATTACCATTAATAAACAAATCGAAGAAGTGGGGTTGAGCCAGCCTCAGCGTTATCTTGGTTTTTTAGGTTCGTTGTTTTTATTTATTGTTCTGTCTGCTTTGGGCACGACGATTCCAGGCTTTGAACCACCCACGGGCTCGCTTTCTACCACTGCGGCATTAGCCTTGTGTGTATTAGTCGCGGTGCCGTTATTTGGTATTCAGGAGAAAGGTATTGGCGGTTATCTTTCTTCTTATACCAAACCGACCATTATCATGCTGCCGTTTAATATTATCAGTGAGGTATCTCGTACCTTAGCGCTGGCGGTACGTCTGTTTGGCAACATGATGAGTGGTGCAATGATCATCGCGATCTTGCTTACCATTGCGCCTTTCTTGTTTCCTATTGTGATGACCTTGCTCGGTTTACTGACCGGCATTGTACAGGCTTACATATTTTTCGTTTTGGCAACTGTGTACATCGCGGCGGCCACACGTACTCAACAAACGGCGACTTAACCTTATGAATATTTATGGAGTTTCTATGGACAGTATGACAATTATTGCAGTGGTATCGATTATTACAGCAGGGCTGACAATTGCGATCGGTGTTATTGGCCCTTCATTGGGCGAGGGGAAAGCAGTGGCTACGGCGTTGTCGTCATTAGCTCAACAGCCTGATGCATCGGCGACGATTACGCGGACTTTATTTGTGGGTTTAGCAATGATTGAATCCACGGCTATTTATTGTTTTGTTGTGTCGATGATTTTGCTGTTTGCTAATCCTTTTTGGAACTACGGTATTGCTCAAGCGGCAGGTCAGTAAGTTATGTTAATTGATTGGTTTACCGTCATTGCGCAAGTCATCAACTTTCTTGTGTTGGTGTGGTTGCTTAAGCGTTTTTTGTACCGTCCTATTTTGAATGCCATTGACGAGCGTGAAAAACGCATTGCCGATGAGCTTGCGGATGCCGATAGTAAGAGAGCAGAAGCCGAGCAGCAGCGTGAAGAATTTCAGCAAAAGAATGCCGAGTTTGAAAAGCACCGTGCTGCGACTATGGATAAAGTAATAGACGAAGCGAAAACTGAAAAAGAACGTTTACTTAATGCCGTGCGACAAGAAGCAGATGCATTGCGCAGCACGTTAGAGCAGGCATTGAAAAATGAACAAACCAGCTTGCAAGAAACGCTTAACCAACAAGTAACCGGCGAAGTGTTTGCGATTGCTCGTAAGGCGCTCACCGATCTTGCGGGAAGTCGTTTAGAAACAAGTATGGCTAATGTTTTTTTGAAGCGCTTAGGCGAATTAAGTGATGAAGAAAAATCGAGTTTGCACTTGGCTTTTAACGATTCAGATAAGCCTTTAATCGTTCATACTGCGTTTGATCTTCCTGCAGAGCAGAATACGCTGATTAAAACAGCCCTGCATGATTTATTAGGTCGCTCTGTTGAGGTTCAGTTTGCGACCGACGCGGATGTGATCAGTGGCATTGAAATTAATGCTAACGGCCAAAAAATTGCTTGGAGTATTGCGGATTATCTTACTTCGCTGAATAAGCGGGTTGATCACCTTATTCAATCGAAACAAATGCCGCCATCTAAAGAAGCGCTGCAAGCTAACAACAAAGAGCATGAGTTATGAAGGCCATGTTCGAGACGTTATTTTCAGATTTTGAACAGGCTCGGCACTCGTTTGTGGCGGAATTAAAACCGCGCGAGGTCGGCGTTATTGTCAGCATCGCCACGGGCATTGCGAAAGTATCAGGCTTGCCAGGCGTCGGTTTCGAAGAGCTGCTTAAGTTTCCGGGTAATATTTATGGCATTGCTTTCAACGTAGATGAACATGAAATCGGCGCGGTGCTGCTAGGCGATTATTGGCACTTGCAGGCAGGCGACGAAGTTGAACGTCTTGGCCATGTGGTGGATGTTCCTGTGGGTGACAGCTTGATCGGACGTATTATCAATCCGCTTGGTGAGCCGCTCGATGGTGAAGGTAAGCTAGTGACGACTGAGCGCTTGCCAGTCGAGCGACCATCTCCTGCGATTATGGATCGATCTGCGGTCAGTGTGCCCTTGCAAACGGGCATTAAGGTGATTGATGCCTTGATCCCCGTTGGTCGTGGGCAACGAGAGTTAATTCTTGGCGATCGTCAAACGGGCAAGACCGCGATTGCGCTTGATACTATATTAAATCAGCGCGGCAAAAATGTTTTGTGTGTGTATTGCGCCATTGGTCAGCGTGCTTCAGGTGTTGCTAAAGTGATTGCGACCTTACGAGAACAAGGTGCGTTGGAATACACCATAGTGGTGGTGACCGAGGGTAATGATCCTCCAGGTCTTGCCTACCTTGCACCTTATGCGGCGACCAGTATTGCAGAGTATTTTATGGAAAAAGGGCGTGATGTATTAATTGTTTATGACGATTTGACCCATCATGCCCGTGCTTATCGTGAACTCTCATTATTATTGCGACGCCCTCCTGGTCGTGAGGCGTTTCCCGGTGATATTTTTTATATTCACTCGCGACTTTTAGAGCGCTCGACGCATTTAAGCGCTGAGTTAGGAGGCGGGTCTTTAACGTCGTTACCGATTATTGAAACTGAAGCGCAAGATATCTCGGCTTACATTCCGACCAATCTTATTTCCATTACCGATGGCCAAATTTACCTGTCGCCAGCATTGTTTGAGTTGGGCATTTTGCCTGCAGTTGATGTGGGTAAATCGGTGTCGCGAGTGGGTGGTAAGGCGCAACGAGCCGCTTATCGTGGTGTGACGGTGGATTTAAAATTGTCCTATGCCCAGTTTGAAGAATTAGAAACCTTTGCTCGTTTTGGTGCGCGCTTAGATGACGATACCTTAAAAATTATTGAGCATGGTAAACGAATTCGAGCGTGCTTAATGCAGCCTGAGTTTGCCCCAGTATCGATGGCGGCGCAGATTACTGTTTTGGTCGCGTTAACCGCTGATTTGTTTGATGATATTGCTTTAGTACAGATGCCTGCGGCGGAAAAAGCTGTACGTGATGCGGCTGTTGATATTTCAGACGAATTGATTGAGAGGCTGGAAAGTGCGAAAAAATTAAATGAAGAAGATAAAGCCACCATCTTGAAACTTGCGCAGCAAGCTCTAACAGAATTTTTGGCGGGTGCTGAGGGAGAAAATAGTGACTTGGAAAAAAACAACTTAGAAAAAAAGAATCCGGGTAACTTCTCATGAGAGACAGTATTGCCAGCTTGCGTCACAAAATTGCCAGTGCGCAAGACTTAGAGTCTGTCGTGCGCAGCATGAAAACTATTGCGTCGTCGAGTATTGGACAATATGAAAAAGCCGTACATTCGCTGGATGATTATTATCAGACGGTGCAACTTGGGCTGGTGGCCTGCTTATCGAGCCGTGATCAAAAATTTGAACAACAAGTTGAAAAGCCTCAAATCGTTATTAATAGATCAAAAAAAAATACTCCGGCGATCGGCGTTATTGTATTTGGTTCTGACCAAGGATTAGTGGGGCAGTTTAATGAAGCCATGGTCGAGTTTGTTGTTGGGTCATTAGCGAAGCTGCCAGGTGATAAAATTGTATGGTCGGTGGGTGAACGAATACAGTCTCGCTTGTTAGATACAAAGTTGAAGACAGGAGAAAATTTTGCGTTACCGGGGTCTATTAATACCATTAGTGCGCTAGTGGCTAATATTTTGACTGAGATGGAGGCGCAGCGGGAGCGAGGAGCGATTGATAAGGTGTATATTTTTTATCATCGACCCGAGTCAGGTTCTATTTACCGACCGATTATTCAGCAGTTGTTACCCTTAGATGCCACTTGGCAGAGTGATCTTGCAGGCATCGACTGGCCCACCAATAACCTGCCTGAAGTCATGTCAGGGTCGGTGCTTGGGCCCGATCAAACATTACGAGCGTTCGTGCGTGAATATCTTTTTGTTAGCCTTTTCAGAGCCTGTGCAGAATCATTGGCCAGTGAAAATGCCAGCCGTTTAGCGGCGATGCAACGAGCCGAAAAAAATATAGATGAGTTACAAGAAGATTTAAACCGGACCTTTCATAGATTGCGCCAAAGCAGTATTGACGAAGAGCTGTTTGATGTTCTTTCTGGCTTTAATACGTTGAATTAGCAAAATAATATGTCCTATATCAATAAACTCATCGAATAGTTGGCTTATGCTATCGGGTTACTCATATGTTCATCTATGATGACATTTATCTTTAAGAGTCTTTAACATTATGCTTGAGATAATTAACACGAGCCCTTCACCGTTACAGAATTATTTGTTAGCGGTTTTACCAAAAGATGTGCAAGCCCGATTGTTTCCTTTTATCGAGCTGGTGACATTACCCTCTGCACAGGTGCTTTATGACGCGGGTGATAAATTGGCTTATGTGTACTTCCCTGTCGATGCGATTGTCGCTTTGCTGCATGTTACTGAAAACGGTGCTTCGACGGAAGTTTCGATGGTGGGCAATGAAGGTCTTGTTGGCTTCGCTTTGTTCATGGGCGGTGAAAGTACTTCCAGTCGCGCGGTCGTGCAAAGTGCGGGTTATGCGTACCGTTTAAAAGGAACCGTATTAACGGCAGAGTTTAATCAACATGGAGAATTGTTGGAGTTGATGTTGCGTTATACGCAATCATTAATGACTCAAATGGCGCAAGGCGTTGTGTGTAATCGTCATCATTCGATTGATCAGCAATTATGCCGTTGGTTATTATTTTCGTTGGATCGTTTACCTGATAATCATCTGGTAATGACCCAAGAGTTGATTGCAAACATGTTGGGTGTACGCCGTGAAGGTGTGACAGAAGCTGCTAGAAAATTACAAAAACTAGAGGTGATTGATTATTATCGCGGCCATATTACTGTTCTAGACAGGGCACAGCTCGAAACCTTGAGTTGTGAATGTTATCGCGTCGTCAAAAAAGAAACAGATCGATTATTGCCTGATGTTTTTGTTGCCATTGGATCACTTCAACTGGTGCGATAAATACAGTGCTGCATACTTTAGTTTTCTCAAATTTAAAAAGGCGTTAGCCATGAAAGTGAAATTCCCCTCCGCTTATACGATTCTCTTTTTGTTGATCGCTTTGGTTGCCGCTGGCACTTGGGTTGTTCCGGCAGGAAAATACGAGCGTATTGAAAATGTGGCGTTAGGCAAGGAAGTGCCTGTACCGGGTACTTATCAGCAAGTGGATGCAAACCCGCAAGGTATTGTGGATATTTTTCTGGCGCCTATTGCAGGGTTTTATGATCCTGATACTTATCAAGCCGCTGCGATTGATGTGGCTTTATTTGTATTAATTATTGGTGGTTTTTTAGGTGTCGTGACTAAAACAGGGGCGATTGATACCGGTATTTCACGGGCTATGGTTGATCTGAAAGGTCATGAGCAATGGATGATTCCTATTCTTATGGCGTTGTTTGCCGCGGGGGGCAGTACCTATGGTATGGCCGAAGAGTCGTTGGCTTTTTATGCGCTACTGATTCCCGTGATGATCGCTGCGGGGTATGACTCTGTGGTGGCGGTTGCCATTATTCTTTTGGGAGCAGGGATTGGTTGTTTGGGGTCGACGATTAATCCTTTTGCGACGGTTATTGCGGCCAATGCGGCGGATATTCCTTTCACACAAGGCATCGGGTTAAGATTTTTCATCTTGATTGCAGGTTGGTTGGCTTGTGTTGTTTATGTGATGCGCTACGCGGCTAAAGTTAAAAAAGATCCGACGTTATCGATTGTGGCTGATCATCGAGTTGAAATTGAAACGCAGTTTCGTCAAGAACCCAATGCGGATGATGAGCATCTTCTGTCACTGTCTCAGAAATTGGTATTGGTTATTTTTGCTTTAACGTTTGCAGTGATGATTTGGGGTGTTTCAAGCCAAGGCTGGTGGATGGCGAAGATGGGCGGGCTGTTTATTTTCTCTGCTATTTTAATTGGTGTTATTACCCGTATGGGTGAGAAAGTTTTTACCGACGTTTTTATAAATGGTGCCCGTGATTTATTAGGCGTTGCGATTATTATTGGTATTGCTCGAGGCATCGTTGTGGTTATGGATGCGGGTAATATGACCGATACTATTTTGCACTTTGGTGAAGAAACATTGAGTGGTTTGTCTGACGTTGTTTTTATTAATGTGATGTTTGGCCTTGAAGTACTTATGTCGTTTTTTGTTCCTTCCTCTTCTGGCTTGGCCGTATTAACTATGCCGATTATGGCGCCATTAGCAGATTTTGCAGGCGTGGGTCGAGAGCTTGTGGTGACGGCTTTTCAATCGGCTAACGGTTTAGTAAATTTATTTAATCCAACGTTTGCCGTGGTTATGGGGGCCTTGGCTATTGGTAAAGTGCCTTATGAAAGATGGTTGCGTTTTATTTGGCCACTCCTATTAATTCTTACCCTCATCATTATGGGGTCTCTTAGTATTATGGCTTTGGTCGCCTAAATACTCTTGTTTTCTACGCTCTTGTTATCACCTTGTTCGAGACTGATTTTTTGAAGAAGAAGGTGGTTATTTTTTACACGATTTTTAAAGGACAAAAAAATGATTGAGTTTGGCGTTCATTCCGAAATTGGAAAACTGCGTAAAGTCATTGTCTGTCAGCCGGGACTCGCACACTCTCGTCTTACACCCGGAAATGCAGAAGAATTATTATACGACGATGTTTTATGGGTACAGCAGGCACGTACCGATCATATGGACTTCCGTATGAAAATGGAAAATCGTGGTATTGAGGTGCTTGAGTTTTGTGAATTGTTAGAAGAAACAATACAAGATGAGAAGGCAAGGGCTTGGGTGCTTGATCGTCGTATTAGCGAAAATGAAGTCGGCGTGGGCATGTTACATGAACTGCGCAGTTGGCTTGATGGTATGTCGGCAGAACAGTTGGCAATTTATTTGATCGGAGGCATATCCGTGCACGATTTGCCTTTTAAAGCCAATGGCATGTTTGGAAATTATTTGGGCGCTGATGGCTTTGTCATTCCCCCTTTGCCAAATACGCAATTTACCCGTGATAACAGCAGCTGGATTTATAACGGTGTGACGGTTAATCCTATGTTCTGGCCTGCTCGTCGCCCTGAAACTTTATTAATTACGGCTATTTATCAATTTCACCCAGCGTTTGCTCCCGCTTTTAATAACGGCGATTTTAAAATTTGGTGGGGCAATCCTGATGAAGATCATGGCCATGCAACCGCTGAAGGCGGCGACGTGATGCCGCTGGGTAACGGTTGCGTTTTGATCGGTATGGGTGAGCGTACTTCGCCGCAAGCCGTCGGACAAATTGCTAAAAGATTATTTGCCGAAGGTGCTGCGACGCGTGTGATTGCGTGTCAGATGCCACGCTCTCGCTCAGCGATGCATTTGGATACGGTGTTTAGTCATGTTGACCGCGATGTCGCCACGGCTTTTGTTGAAGTATGCGATCAAATTCAATGTTATAGCTTACGCCCTAGTGACAATATTGAGCATGTTGAATTCTGTAAAGAAGATAAGCATTTGTTCAAGCTTGTCGCTGAGTGTTTAGGCATTAAAAAATTGCACGTTGTGCAAACCGGTGGCGACAGTTATCAAAGAGAACGTGAACAGTGGGATGATGGTAATAACGTCATCACTTTGGAACCCGGTGTTGTTGTCGCTTACGATCGTAATACATACACCAATACGTTGTTGCGTAAGGCTGGAGTGGAAGTGATTACTATTAGCGGTGCGGAATTAGGGCGCGGACGCGGTGGCGGCCATTGTATGACGTGCCCTGTTTGGCGTGATCCTGTTGAGTATTAATACATAGTATTCAGCTCTGTTATTAAAATAACGGCCATATTTTAATGGCCGTTTTGTATTTAGCGATAGAAGGAATTTTAGGATGTCATTTAATTTACGTAATAGAAATTTTCTTAAATTATTAGATTTTAATCAGCGTGATGTTAATTTTTTACTCGATTTATCTCGTGACCTTAAACGTGCCAAATACAGTGGAATGGAGCAACAGAGTTTAAAAGGTAAAAATATCTGTCTTATTTTTGAGAAGTCTTCTACTCGTACTCTTTGTGCTTTCGAAGTTGCTTCTTTTGATCAAGGCGCGCAAATTACTTATTTAGGCCCATCCGGTTCTCAAATAGGTAAGAAAGAATCAATGAAAGATACGGCGCGAGTATTAGGCCGTATGTTTGATGCGATTGAGTACCGAGGCTTTGGCCAGAAAGTAGTTGAAGAGCTTGCGCAATATGCAGGCGTGCCTGTTTATAACGGTTTGACTGATGAATTTCACCCAACTCAAATGCTTGCAGATTTGTTAACAATGCGCGAGCACAGTAAAAAACCTTTATCAGATATCAGTTACGCCTATGTCGGTGATGCGCATTCCAACATGGGGCATTCGCTAATGATTGCGGGCTGCTTAATGGGAATGGATGTACGTATTGCCGCGCCTAAATCACTATGGCCTAGTGAGGAGTTTTTGAAACCTGCTCGTGAATTAGAAAAACTGTATGGCGGTAAGCTGACGATTACCGAAGATCCAAAAGAAGCGGTGAAGGGATGCGACTTTATTCATACCGATGTTTGGGTATCGATGGGTGAGCCAGATGCGGTTTGGGAAGAACGAATTAAGTTGTTAACGCCTTATCGTGTTGATAGTGAGTTGATGCAAGCAACAGGCATTAGTACGACAAAATTTATGCATTGTTTACCGGCTTTTCATAATCGAGATACGATTGTGGGTGAAGATATTTTTCAAAAGTTTGGTCTTGCTGAAATGGAAGTATCCGATGAAGTTTTTGAGTCGGTTGCGGGTATTCAGTTCGAGCAAGCAGAGAATCGCTTACATACTATTAAGGCCATGTTAGTGGCAACACTAGGTAACTAAGGAGCAAGGTATGCGAATAGTAGTCGCTTTAGGTGGCAACGCGTTACTTAAACGGGGCGAGCCATTAACGGCACAAGCGCAGCGTGAAAATATTAAAATCGCTGCGCAGGCGTTAGCAAAAATTGCGATAGGTAATGAGCTTATTATTACTCACGGTAATGGTCCTCAAGTCGGTTTACTTGCCTTGCAAGGTAATGCTTATAAACCAGATGAATTGTATCCACTGGATGTGCTTGGAGCAGAAACCGAGGGTATGATTGGTTATATGATCGAGCAAGAGGTGGGCAATTTAGTACCTGCTGAACGCCCCGTGGCAACCTTGCTAACCATGGTGGAAGTCGATCCGGAAGACCCGGCTTTTAATAATCCTACTAAATTTATTGGTCCGGTTTATGAAGAAGCCGACGCTAAAAAATTGGCTCAAGATAATTATTGGTCGATTAAGCCTGACGGAAATAAGTGGCGTCGGGTAGTTCCTTCTCCTTTACCTAAACGCATTATTGAAATTAATCCCATTCGCTGGTTGTTAGAAAAAAATACCATCGTGATTGCCAGTGGCGGTGGTGGTATTCCAACAATGTATGATGAAAATCATAACCTTCAAGGTATTGAGGCGGTGATTGATAAAGATTTGTCAAGTGAATTATTGGCGCGAGAGTTAGGGGCTGATTTATATATTATGGCGACGGATGTGCAAGCCGTATTTCTTGACTGGAATACGCCCGAGCAGCAGAGAATTAAGCGTGTGAACCCACTGGCCTTAGCAAAGCATGTCTTTCCTGCAGGTTCTATGGGGCCAAAAGTGAATGCAGCTTGTCAGTTTGCTGAGGCGACAGGCAAAATTGCTGCTATTGGGGCTTTGGGGGATTTAGAAAGCATCGTTGCCGGTACTGCGGGTACTCATGTTAGTAACAAGGCGCAAGAGATGGAGTATTATTGATGTTGCCTGTTTAGAGAAGGTCTAGGGTTTTATAAGTCGTGCAAGATTGTACGTCTTATATCTTTTAAATTGAGATTGTTTAGCTCAGTTTTATTCAGAGCAAATTATTTAACGTGATACTTCTCTTTAATTGTTTTAATCCATCCTGCTTGTTCGATTAAAAATTGATTAAATTGTTCTATTACTTGCGGGTGTTTAAAGCTCGATAATGAATAACTACTTTCGGTATGGGGCAGGTCAGGGTCAAATACTAAGGAACCGGGAGCCTTTAATGTATTCTTTAAGTAGTAGGTGGCGACATCAATATTAGAATACGCACCATCATTGCGATTATTACTTGTTAGCTTAACCAAGCTATCTAAGCTATTAGCTTCTATTATTTTTACATTGCCAATTTTGATAGCGTCGAAATAATCCCAAGCGGTAAATCCTCTTACAATGCCTAATGTTTTAAGCTGATCAATGCCTTTGCCTTTATTGGTTGGCGAAACCATCACGCCGTCAATGTAGTTAATGACAGGAGCGCTATATTTTATATCATATCCCTTTTTTTTCTCTTGGACCCAGTATTGGTCATCGGGAAAGCGAAACTCTACAGTTCCATTAAGATAGTATTTATTAAGACGTGCTACCGGGTAACTTTTATAGGTTAGGGTATGGCCATTTAATTTGGCGAATTTATTTAAAATGTCATTTGCCGCACCTGAGTACTGGCCGTTAGATTCCTGGAAAATTGGAAAGTAGTCAATGCTTTCAACACCAATAATTAAGTTGTCGGCGTACGTCAGGTGGCTCATGCAAACTAGCACCGCCAGTAAGGCACTGGTCGGTGTATTGGCTTGAATCATGGTAGATCCTTAGAAAAGATACATACCAATATTAGTAGCTTCGTTTGAGTTTGCCAAATGACTACTTATTTCCCCAGATGCTCGATACTGCACGTTCATTACCTAAAAAGCCTACGATTAGAATTACGAAGCTAACAAGACCGAATATAACAACTGGAATATAGTAGCCTGCTGAGTCTGCTTCTGCTGCCATTACGGCAACGGCGGTTGATAAGATGGCAAAGATGACCCCCATTACGATTAAGATAACTCGATTAGATTTCTTATAGGAATATTCTTCTGTACCCGATTCAAAGTTTTCTAAAATAGGGGAGAAGGCTTTGCGTAATATTTCTTTCATAGGGCTCTCTAGTCTTTTAAAGCGATAGTTTAAGGCAATTTTTGAAAGCACATTTAAATAAACAATCTAAATGCGCTGTAATGAAAATCATGTGTCGGTTTTCAGATGTTGTTGCAAAATAGCCCGAGTATCGTCAGATATAGGTTTAGAGGACTTAGTTTGGTGATCAAAGTGAACCATAACCGCGCTGCCTTTTGCCACAATTTTGTCTTCTTGCCAGGCTTCATGGCCGACGACCATGGATGAATTTCCGATTTTTATCATGAATGTGCGAATCTCTACCGACTTTCCGTAATAGATTTCGGCTAAAAACTCGACTTCGATCTTTGCAATAATGAGATGCCAGTCGTTGATATCCATGCCTGGACAAAACAGTTCAAAGATGGGTGTGCGGCTATCTTCGAACCAAATAGGTAATACGGTATTGTTTATATGGCCTAAAGCATCTGTTTCGGCAAATCTTGGGTCTAGGGTATTGGTCCACATAGCGATTCTCTATTATCATGTCTATTTGAAAACATGATACTGCATTGATGACTGAACAAGAACAGATTGACCAAAATTACATGCGCCTTGCCCTTGAGCAAGGACAGCTGGCTTTTGATTGCGGAGAAGTTCCGGTTGGGGCCGTGGTGGTATTCGCTGGGCAAGTAATTGGTCGCGGTTATAATAAGCCGATTACCAGCTTAGATCCGAGCGCTCATGCTGAAGTCGTTGCATTAAGGGATGCCGCTAAGAATATTGGCAACTATCGTCTTTCAGGAGCAACTCTGTATGTGACGGTAGAACCTTGCACTATGTGTACGGGGTTGTTGGTACATTCGCGTATCGAACGTTTGGTTTATGGTACAACAGAGCCTAAGTCTGGGGTTATTGAGTCGGCGATGTGTTTGTTGGATCGTCCTTTTTACAATCACAAAATTGATCTTCTGGGGGGGGTGCTAGCAAAAGAGGCTTCAACCTTGATGTCAGATTTTTTTACTATGCGTCGTGAAGGTAAGAAGAAGCTTAAACAGGCCAATAACAAAGAGCAGCAATAAGTAATAGTAATAATAAGGATGGCCGATATAAGAAAGCTATTTTGATTGTTGGTTTCCCTTGTTCTTTTATGCTTTCATGGTGGGATTATTGTGGTGACTTCAACAGGAGTGACATGCAATGATCCATAATAGCTATAAAGAAAGACATAATAAAAATAACTATAAAAATAACTATTAAGACATCACACCTAGGAAATTTCTGTGAAATTAATCATTCTTTTATTAACATTATCGTTAACTGCTTGTGCTGATTGGCAAGATACTTTATTTGAATTAGGGGTTGATGTAGAGCGTTCAATGTCTAACTTATCGGAGCATAGCGTTTCTACTGCTGATCATGAATGGGTTTATTTATCGACTCGTGGCGATGTTGATCCTTCTGCGGAAGTCGTCATTATGCTACATGGATTTGCAGTTGATAAAGATAACTGGATTCGTTTTGCTCGAAACTTCCCAAATCATCGTGTCATTATTCCTGACCTTCCTGGCCATGGTGAAACTTCTTATAATCCGGAACTTGTGTACGATTTTCATAATCAAGCGCGTTGGCTCAATGATTTTATTGAGCAGTTGCAATTGACCAAATTCCATCTTATTGGCAATTCCATGGGCGGTGGTATTGCAGCGTATTATGCTCATGATTATAGCGACAAAGTGAGTTCTATTGTCTTGATAGATGCCGCAGGTGTTCATCCTCCTCAGCAATCGAAGTTGCAGCAGATTATTGAAAATAATGAACCTAACCCTTTAATTATTAGAACCGAGTCAGACTTTGATCGTTTGCAAGAATTCGCGATGGAAGATCAACCGTTTTTGCCTTGGCCTGCTTCGGGTGTATTAGCTAGAAAATCGATGGCGCGCCAAGGCATTAACGATAAGATTTTCGCGGATATCAATGATTATGCTGAACGGGTAAAAGTAAGCAAAGAAAATTTGAAAGTATTGAGTGAGATTCAGCAGCCCACTTTTATTTTGTGGGGTAAAGAAGATCGTGCTTTGGACGTATCTAGTGTTCAGGTTTTTGAGGAATATTTGCCTAACGCGAGTAGCTTTATCATGGAGGGTGTGGGCCATGGACCTATGATTGAACGCCCTGAAGAGAGTGCGGCTTTGGTTTTGGGTTTTCTTAAGAGTTTAGAGCGTAAGGTTGCATTGGAAGAATCATTGTAAATTAGGAACAAAAAACGGGCCTTGATGCCCGTTTTTTGTGCGCTGAATAATGATTCTATTGCTACAGCAGTGGCGGAATAACTCGAATACTGGCTGATAGTTGTAAGTTTTCACTTTCAAGAGCTATGTCCAGATCAGGATTATCATTCCAAACTAAAACATCAAAGTAACGACGGATATTCTGCACGTAAGAAACCGGTTCGCTACCACGAGCATAGCCATGCCGGGTTTGTTTGTAATAACGTTTTTGACTTAATAAAGGTAAATAATTTTTAACATCCATCCATCGAGTATTATCCCCACCATCTTTCTTTGCCAATTTGCGGGCATCGGTAAGGTGACCATACCCTACATTGTAGGCGGCTAGAGCCATCCAAGTGCGGTCAGGTTCATTAATTGATTTAGGCAGGCGTTTGCGTAATTTAACCAGGTAGTCAGCGCCGCCATCAATACTTTGCTTAGGGTCTAGACGATTACGAACACCAAGCTCTTTGGCTGTACGGCGTGTTAGCATCATCATGCCGCGAACACCTGTGAAGCTTTTAGCCCTTGGGTTCCAATGTGATTCTTGATAGCTCATTGCTGCTAATAAGCGCCAGTCTAAATTATGGCGTTTAGCTGCTTGCTGAAATAAACCGTCGTATTTGCTCAGTTTCTTATCAGACTGTCTCTGGAAACGTTTAGCACCTACGTAATTAAGTTGGTCTAAATGACCATAAAAACGTTCACGTACTTCTAACAATAAACCATTGGTTTGCGCGTTACGGAAAAAACTTTGCGCTACTTTAAATAAGCTGTCATCTCTTGATTGAGGAAAAGCCCAAGCTAAAGGTTGTGCACCTGTGAGGTCGAAAGCGATGGCTAGGTTGGGGTAATAAGCTTGTAGCATTTCAAATTCATTTGAATCAATAACGGTAAAGTCGACTTCACCCGTCGCAACCATTTGTAATAACTCAACGGTTTCAAAGTCAGGGCTTTCACTCCACGTTAATTCTGGAATCTGTTGCCCTTGTATCTTTCTTAACTGGTGTGCGTGACTACTATCGGAAGTAACAACGAGCTGTCCTTTCGCAAGATCAAAAATTTCTTTAGGTTTCATACCGCCACGGCGATAGATAACTTGTTGGCTCACCTGCATATAAGGTGTAGAGAAACGTACCCATTTATCTTGCTGCTGAGTTGCGGTTAAGCCTGCGGCTGCAAACGCTGCGTCATTACGATCAATGGCATTGTAAATCTCAGATAAGCTGTCGGCTTGCTTAATAACAAGGTTAACGCCGAGGTAGTCTGCAAAAGCTTTTGCTAATTCAAATTCATAACCCGTGGCACCAATATTGTCTTCAAAGTAGGTCGTCGGGCTATTGCGAGTAATGACCACAATCTCGCCTTGGCTACGAATTTTTTCAACGGTGTTCGGGCGTACACTGCCAGTAATCGTGAGTAGGCATAATAAGGATATGAGTAATCGAGTGGTGATGCGAGCGATTCTAGTGTTCATATACCCCCTTTAACTTACGTTTTGCACCATCTTGGTGCGTTTTATTTGCATATCAGGCCATTTTAACGGTTTGTATGATTAAAAAATACCCACCATGAGAACTAAGTCACATTCTCTGCTTGCTTAGGTCTTAAAAACCTCTCTAAGTGATTGAAAATACTGAATTAATTTAAATCGTAAAATAGTGCAACACATTGTTTCAGTCTGCATCGCTTACTAATACAGGTAACAAAGTAAGGTTAAGTCTTTCGTTAAAGTAATTGGTATACGGTTAAGTTTTATCGATACACTTGATTTTGACAAGGGAAGGAATACTTCATTCTTAATGCTTAGTTTAGGTAGGTGAAAAAGTTATAATCGAAAGGCGTGTGTTCAGTGTTTGTAATATCAGTGTTTGTAATAATAGGCATTGCTTATAAAAGCTGTCTTAATGGTTGGCTATTGTATTCGGATTAGAGTTGGCTGTATTTATCAGTATGTATAGCGATAAAAATATAGGACGTAGAAGGATTTATAAAGATATCTTGTTAATTTATAAACCTGACTAAAAGGTTATTTTTTATAGGGAAGCCTGAAATACGAGGTTGTTGCATTGCTTGTATCTAAATCATTACAGTTTAAGCCGTCCTCTCGGTGGATTATTCCCTTATAGACGCGTATTATTGCGGCCAATTTTCACCGTGTTTTATTTCCAACTTCTTGGAGCTCGACCCATGCTTGAACTACGTGGCGCCCCTGCGTTTTCCGATTTTCGTTTAATTAAAATGCTCGCCAAATTACAAGCGGCAGTTCCTCGCGTGGCTTCTGTTTACGCTGAGTTTGTGCATTTTGCAGATACGACGTCTGAACTGACAGATCCGCAGCTAGAGGTTTTAGGCAAAATCCTAAAATATGGCCCTAAAGCGGATGTTCAAGATACAACAGAAGGTTCCGCATTATCCTCGAGCCATTTCTTCCTTGTGGTTCCTCGTATAGGCACTATCTCTCCTTGGTCGTCTAAGGCGACCGATATCGTTAATAACTGCGGTATTAAAGAAGTTGATCGTATTGAGCGGGGTACGGCTTTTTACATCAGTACTAAAGAAGGCGCATTAACGGCTGCTGAACTTGAAACCGTACGCGGTTTGATTCACGACCGTATGGTTGAAGTTGTATTAAACGATAGCGCCGCTGCCGAGCAATTATTCTTGCACGCTGAGCCGCAGCCAATGAGTTCGATTGATATCTTGGCTGGTGGCCGAGCTGCACTTGAACAAGCTGACAAAGAATTGGGTATGGCGCTGGCAAGCGACGAGATCGATTATTTACTTGAAGCTTATAAAAAGCTGGATCGCAACCCAACTGATATCGAATTGATGATGTTTGCTCAGGCAAATTCAGAGCACTGCCGTCATAAGATCTTCAACGCAAGTTGGGTGATAGATGGTGAAGTGCAAGAAGAATCATTATTCCAAATGATTAAAAATACCTACAAAAATCACAGTGTGGGTGTTTTGTCGGCTTATTCGGATAACGCCTCTGTTATCGCCGGTGCTACCGCAGGTCGTTTCTTCCCTAATAGTGAAACACGCGCTTATTCGTATAATGAAGAGCCAATGCACATATTAATGAAGGTAGAAACGCACAATCACCCAACGGCGATTGCTCCTCATGCGGGTGCGGCGACGGGCAGTGGTGGTGAAATTCGTGATGAAGGCGCAACGGGTCGTGGTTCTAAGCCGAAAGCGGGCTTAACCGGTTTTACGGTTTCAGATTTGAAAATTCCGGGTTTCGAGCAAGACTGGGAATCGAACTATGGTAAGCCAGGGCGTATTGTTTCTGCTTTGGATATCATGCTAGAAGGTCCTTTAGGCGGAGCTGCGTTTAACAACGAATTTGGCCGTCCTAACTTATGTGGTTATTTCCGTACCTTCGAAGAAGAATATAATGGCGAAGTCCGTGGATACCATAAGCCTATTATGATTGCTGGCGGTTATGGCAACATCCGTGACGAGCACGTATTAAAAGGTGACATCCCTGTAGGCGCTCGCTTGATTGCTTTGGGTGGCCCAGCCATGCAAATTGGTTTGGGTGGTGGCGCGGCCTCTTCAATGGCTTCTGGTCAGTCGAATGAAGATTTAGATTTTGCCTCTGTTCAGCGTGAAAACCCTGAAATGGAACGCCGTTGTCAGGAAGTGATCGATCGCTGCTGGCAGATGGGTGATACCAATCCAATCGCCTTTATCCACGATGTGGGCGCGGGTGGTTTATCCAACGCCTTCCCTGAGCTTGTTAGTGATGGCGGCCGTGGTGGTAAGTTTGAACTGCGTAACATTCATAACGACGAGCCGGGCATGAGCCCATTGGCGTTGTGGTGTAACGAGTCGCAAGAGCGTTATGTGATGGCGGTTGCTGAAAGTGACATGGATATCTTTGATGCGATCTGTGCTCGTGAGCGCTGCCCGTATGCGGTAGTAGGTATCGCAACCGAAGAAGATCACTTAACTGTGACCGATAGCCATTTTGACAATACCCCAATCGATCTTCCTTTGGATGTTTTATTGGGCAAGACTCCGCGTATTCATAAAGATGTTGTGACTAAGCAGGGTGAGCAAGAAGAATTCACCGGCGCTGATTTAGATTTAGCCGACGCCGCAGAGCGTATTCTTAAGTTGCCAACCGTTGCCAGTAAGAGTTTTTTGATCACCATTGGCGATCGCTCGATTACCGGTACCGTTGCGCGTGATCAGTTTGTTGGCCCGTATCAAGTGCCTGTTGCCGATTGCGCAGTAACGACGTCATCTTACGATTCTCTTGTCGGTGAAGCGATGGCGATGGGTGAACGTACCCCAATGGCCTTAATCAACGCCCCGGCTTCTGGCCGTATGTCAGTAGGCGAAGCGATTACTAATATCGCCGCGGCTAAGATTGAAAAATTATCCGATATTAAAATGTCGGCTAACTGGATGTGTGCTGCTGGCCACCCAGGTGAAGATGAAAAGCTCTACCAAACCGTAAAAGCGATTGGTATGGAGCTTTGCCCTGAATTGGATATTACGATTCCAGTAGGCAAAGATTCTATGTCGATGAAGACGGCTTGGAATGACAACGGTGTTGATAAGGCCGTAACTGCGCCTTTATCCGTGGTACTAACCGCGTTTGCGCCGATCACTGATGCGTCTAAAACGTTGACGCCAGAGCTTAAGACTATCGAAGAAGCCACTGACTTGATCTTAATCGATCTTGGTAATGGCCAAAACCGCTTAGGTGCTTCGTGTATTGCTCAGGTCTACGGCAAGCTTGGCAAGACCTCTGCCGACCTGGATGACGCTGAAGATTTAGCGGCGTTCTTCGCTGTGATTCAAGGCTTGAACCAAGACGACATAATCTTGGCGTATCACGATCGCTCTGACGGTGGTTTATTCGCAACCGTTACTGAGATGGCGTTTGCTGGCCGTACGGGTGTAACGATTAAACTGGATACTTTGGCGGATAGCGAAGACGAATTGGCTAGCGCATTATTCAACGAAGAATTGGGTGCGATACTGCAAGTTCGTCGCAGCGATGTTGAGTTTGTATTGGCTCAGCTACAAGGTGCTGGTTTGGGTGAGATGTCTCACATTATCGGTGTATTGAACGAAGACGATCAGGTTGAATTTAACTTCAACGAAGAAGAAGTATTGGCTAATAGCCGTATGACGTACCAGCGTTTTTGGGCGCAGACGTCTTATGAGATTCAGGCTATTCGTGATAATTCAGAGTGTGCTAAGCAAGAATTTGATCGTTTATTAGATGCTGAAGATCCTGGTTTAAATGCCGAGCTAACGTTCGATATTAACGAAGATATTACGGCGAACTTCAGCGCTGCTTATGAACGCGGAGAAGCTCAAAAGCCTCGTGTGGCTATCTTGCGTGAGCAAGGCGTAAACGGCCAGATCGAAATGGCAGCAGCCTTTGAACGTGCCGGTTTTGCTACCGTCGATGTGCACATGAGTGACATGCTTTCCGGCGCAGTATCGCTGCAAGACTTCCGCGGCTTAATCGCTTGTGGTGGTTTCTCTTACGGTGACGTTTTAGGCGCTGGAGAAGGTTGGGCTAAGTCGATCTTATTTAATGCCACTGCTCGAGCAGAATTTGAAGGCTTCTTTAAGCGTGAAGATACTTTCGCACTCGGTGTGTGTAACGGTTGTCAGATGCTTTCTAACTTACACGAGTTGATTCCTGGTGCTGAGCACTGGCCACATTTTGTGCGTAACAAGTCTGAGCAGTTCGAAGCCCGTGTTGCTTTGGTTGAAGTGCAAAAGTCTGACTCTATCTTGTTACAAGGTATGGAAGGTTCGCGTATGCCAATCGCCATTGCTCACGGTGAAGGTCATGCTGAATTTGCTGATGCAGCGGATAAAGCAGCGGTTAATGCCAACGCACAAGTTGCATTGCGTTATGTCGATAACTACGGTCAAGTGACCGAAGCGTATCCTGCTAATCCAAACGGTTCAGTTGACGGCATTACCGGCTTAACGGCGGCGGGTGGTCGAGTGACTATTATGATGCCTCACCCAGAGCGTGTATTCCGCGCCGTTCAGAACTCTTGGGTTCCGAGTGAGTGGACTGAAGAAGATGGCGCTTGGATGCGTATGTTCCGCAATGCGCGTGCTTGGTGTAAGTAAGGCTCTATAATATTAAATTGATCTAGTTATTTAATATCTACAACGAAGCCCGCTTTTCAGTAATGAAATGCGGGCTTTTATATGTCAGTGAATGCGTCAACCATATGAACTTCTTCGTCATCAGGATTGAATGGGATGAATGAGTCTAGGATATTCTTAAAGTCTGGGTTAATCCCATTGAAATAATTTCTGCTCCAACCGTGGGTTAAAATGACAGTGCCATGTGCGGTTCGGGTATAGTTTGTGAATAGTCCAATGCATCCAAATTTGCTTTCTTTGGGGATGACTTCTTTGTTAGTTAGTATTACTCCAGTATTTCTCAGGCGCTCTATTGGAGTGGTGTCGATAAGCAGGGCACAATTAAGAGCTGCATATTTCTTCTTCTCTTTACTATTAATCCCTTGATTCACTTTAAGTCTGTATTTTTCTTCTGACCCTTCAGGTGCATTAGAAAATACAGAGCGGCATTCTATGTGATATGTATTTCCATTAATTGGCAATACAAAATCAGGGCTGCCATCCCTTGTCGAGCAAACGTCAAACTGAATACCGTTACTTGCAAGAAGAGAAGCGACTGTTAGTTCAAAAATAAAGCCATAATATGAGTTTGAATTAGAGTTTTTAATTAAATTTCTTCTAATATCTCTATATGCACCTGCATTAAAGTCCTTTAACGTTTTGAATCCAAGCTTGATGCCCTCCATTTGTGCCAGAATTCCATTTGCTTCAAAAGAAATATGCTCTAAGGGCGCTGAGCTGACTTTATCAAATAAACGAATTATTTTTTTATGTGGTTTGTTCTTATGAAGAAGATCAATGATATGTTCTTTCTTCATATGTTCGAAGAATGCATCTACTTTGTCTACAAATGACTGGTATTGCGATAAGGACTCTTGACTGAATTGCTGGTTTTTATTAGCAGTTAAAGATAGAGAGAAAAACTTCCCTTTTATTTCTAATTTCTGTCCCTGATTTATAAACATAAACAATAATTCCTTCTAAACAGCATTTATTAGTCAGCTTTAAGTGAGTTTTTACAAGTCATTTGAATTGCTGCCTAGATTGTGCAGCGTCCACAGGTATGGTTGCTTGATAAATATTAATTCTATCACTCTTAAATTAAAGGTAATCATTTTTATATGAGATGTTTAAATTGAAAGTAATCTAATTAACTGCAGAATCCAACTCCTTGATTGAGCATGGTAGATATTTTTCTTGCGCATAGAATCAGTGGTTTATAGGCGGTTGCCAGAATGCGCTAATTGCAAGCATTGCATGGCGTTTATTTTCCAAGCAAAATCATGAGTTAGCCTCATTTAACGAATTGCATAGTAAAGGATGGTTAAAAACGATTTGAGATGTTGAGAGTACAGGAGTTCGCTTCTAGTCTGGTGGTATTCGTACAATTGTACCGTTTAGTTGGGGTGTCATTAATTTCAGCTTGGGCGATGTATGTCTGATAACAATTATAAAAAATAAGACAGCAGTGTTTTCAAAAACACTCAGTAGGAGATCTCACCATGGAAAATCAGATTCATCTGGATAAGCGTCGATCCGTTAAAGGGCGTACTTTGCTGGCCGTCGCAATCAGTCTGGCTTCGGCCTACAGCGCGAATGCATTAGCATTATCAAAACTCCCCGGGGAATTTCCCCATCAAGAAACACTATGTGCTACCGATTTAGTGCGTGAGGCTTTGCGTGCAGAGTCTGCTAATCAGGCGCTTGTGCAGCCTAGTATTGATAGCATCGAGGTTAACGGTTTAGTTAGCTGGACTCGCTTAGGCACGGAAACTCCGCTTTTTCAGTCAGGGGATACCGTGACCTTAAAGGGCACGCACTTTGGCGCTGGGGTTGATATCGATTTCAGTAAAATTATGATCGGCAATACTCGTATTCTTGAAACTGACTTACGTATGTTCGACCAGAAATTGGCGACAGAAGATCAGGTGAATTATGAAACGGATGAGCAGGTTGATGAATGGCCAAAAAATATAATTTCCTGGTCGGATAATGAAATCCAATTCCGTGTGCCTGATCATGTCAGTACGGGGCCATTAATTGTTCAAGTGCAAAAACGCATTGGCGCTAATGAATCCCTGATAAACCCAGGGGAAGCGCATAACGTCATTGACGCACAAACTTCACGCATTATGGATGATACCTTTATTCATACCTGTGATGTGGTGTCTAAATTAAGTGACGCTACCGCCAGTACACCCATTGCGGTGGACATTGATAATCCTGGTTTTTCTGAACTGGTACGTAAAGGCCGCGAAATTTATTGGGCCTATGATTACAATATTGGTGTTGCTCACTGGGTGCGTAATCTTGATTGGAAGGCGATTTTTGATTATCGCTCCAAGGATCCTATTGCGGGTGGTTATGTTGATCCTGCCAAATTATTTGGTGCAGTGAAAAGCGTACGTGGGCAAGTGCCTGACGAAGCAATGGATGATGTGTATTTTGATCAATACCCAATGCCAACGCCAATTCCAGGATTTTTGACGTTAGCGCCGGCTAAGTTTGCAGGTAATACTAAAGATTCAGGCTGGGTTGGCTATCGCTCTGCAGAAGGTAATGCACCCTATTCAGGGGCGGGTGAGTTTATTGGTTTTAATTGTGCTTCTTGTCACGGCTATCAAATTAGTTATCAGGGCGCTGATGGTCAGGATATTACTAAGGTATTCCCAGGTTTACCCAATCCGGGCTGGTCGATGAAGTGGACAGTGTTGCAAACTATCACTAAAAAATTCAAAGGGATTTACGAGAAAGAGGAAGGTCCTGCTTGGGCGCCGGGTAAGAGTAATGTTGCCAAAGATATGTTGATTTACCATATGCCAGCCGGTGCCGGTGAGCATAATATGGTGCGTATTAATGGCGAAGGCAGTCATACCGATAACGACTACCAGTTCTCGCCAATTGCAATTCCTAACGTCACTAACTACATGGCGATTCGTCGTTCACTGTCTCATACTGAATCCTATGTCGGTTTTGAAGGTTCTTATATTCACTCGGAAGAACCTGATGGCGCCCAGGGTGCGATGCGTAAAGCACCACTGGAAGCGTTAACCGCGTATATGACGACGCTGGATGAAAGTGATGATGATTTGCGCCAGGTGGGATTGTACCGTTGGTTGCGTGATAACGATCGCTTAACGGTTCAAACGGAAACGCCACTGGTGACTGAAAGCTATGTGGAGATGATTCCTCAGCCTGCTAAGCGCCAATGGTGGGGAGGTTATAAGAAACAGCCTGATTTAGCGGTGACCAAGACTCGTCAAGTGCCTGCGTTGCAAGAGGGTCAGTTCTTAGCGCAAGGTTGGCAGGAATATCCTAAAGTTGCGGCTGCGGTTGAACGTGGTAAAGAAGTCTTTGAACGTGATTGCGGTGCTTGCCATAGCGATGGCTTAGGGGCGAATAGTAATGAAAAAATGGTGCGCTTAGATGAAGTCGGTCGTTTCTTTACGCCGACGATTTATCAAAAGGAAGTGGAGTCAGTACGAGCTACTTTTTTGCGTGATATGTACTGGACTCAGAGTCGCGGTTTATTGTCCGATGGTCATGTGCGTAATATGACCGACTTAGTCGATCCTGCTCGTTGCGAGGAAGGTTCGCCGCTTTATAATCAGTATTATACCCTGCATACGCCGGTGCGCCCTGAGCCAGGCAGCGCAGATCAGCCGATTACGGCCCCTGACTTGAATCGTAAAGGTGATGTGTTTCGCGTACCGAAATCTAAGTATCTTACAAAGCTGGATAAAGGTTATAAACGTAACTTGTTTATTGAGCGCCATAAGTACTTCTCGGAAGTAGAATGGGATGATAATAACTACTACTGGGATTATCAGAAGATGCGTCAGCAGTACGGCCCTGATGAAATGGGAACTGCGGGTCCTATTGGCATGCCAGCGACGCCACATCCATGGTGTGCAGGTTCTAGCGCTGAAACTGCTGACCTAGTGCAGTTTGTTATGACACTGTAATTTACTCACGGGTTTATGCGTGAGTTAAGTGTGGAAACAAAAAGCGGCCATTTACCGATGGCCGCTTTTTTTGTGTCTGTGTTTGGAACGAATGGGATTGGATTAACTGAGTAAAACAATAGTAAATTGATTTGTACTACCTGTTGTTAATATGGTTTAAGGTAGTAAGCAATAATTATAATATGGGCAATGTCATTGATTATGAGTATAAAGTTTAAAATTGTAAGTGTTTTTGTTGTTATCTTTTTATCCGGTTGCAGTGGAAATTCTGGAACTGAGAGTTTAACCCTGAGTAGCGATATAAAACGATTTTCTGGGGTGGTCAATAACTCGTCGGTTATTGGTGCGGATGTAGCTGCCAGACCTATAGGAAAGCATGGAAAATTTTCATTAACTGAAGATGGTAGTGAAGATGTTCTTGTAAAGGCAGTTGATGAATATGGACGTTATCATTTTAATCTTGATGTGAGTGATGTAGGCCCTTACGTAATAACCGTATTGATTCCAGAGTTTGATGCAGAAACAGATAGCGAAAAGGTTGCAAAAGCCAGTTGTCAATTAGCTCTAGGTTGCAATGTGGATGGCGAATTACATGTTGGTTTTGGTGAGTTTTATAGTTTAAAAACCAGTAAACAATGGTCTGCAGCGGTAGAGTCTGTATCGGAAGGTCAGTTTGTTGTTATCAATCCCATTACCGAAATGGCAAGTATTTTAGGTTCTACTATCTATATTAATGACAGCTTGGCTACCACCGAGTCAGAAGGAGATGTTCCCGCTTCTAATTATTATAGTAATTATGGAATAGTTAAGGGTAACTCTCAGACTGCAAGTGTAGTGGGTTTAGGTAATATTTTATCAAACGAGCCTGCTAATTTAGCGCTTCTCCATAACTTAAATGTCAACGCCTCGACATCCATCGAAGAAAGTATTCGTTACGGCGCACTATTGGCTGCTTGGCAGCAGCTAGAATTAAAATATGATAATGAAAGATCAGAAGGCAGCTCTACTTTTCAGCAAAAGACCATTAGTCAGTTTTTGAATAATCAGGGAGATGATTATCCTGGGCAGTTATTTGAGAAGGAGGAGCTGACTAATACTCAAGAATTGACTTTGTATAACTGGTACGAGGTTGCATACATAAACTTAGAGAAAGTACGCGACTACCACCAAGCTCTTAATCGATCTGTACCAGCAGAAGTTGCGTTGGTTATCAACCGATTTAAAGATGAAATGGATGATTTGGTTGAGCGGAGGTTGACCAATGCAAAACCAGTCATTCATCCACAGTTTGTGGATGATTACTCTGATGCTGTCATTAAAACCAAGGCCATGGTGAATTACCTGAGTAACCTGCAAAGTAATTTTGCGACAGAAGAGTATAGAGATAGCATTAAGGCATCGTCCGATTTAGTAACGGCCGAGGCTCGTCGTTTATCACCTAAGCTTGATTCGATATTCCAAAAAATATTATCTATTAATGCATACTACCTGTCTTGTACTTATGGTGCTTGTGATACTCAAAGTGAATGGCACGGTGTTGAGGGTAATACATTTATAGCAAGCGAAAATAAATTAACGATAGTGCAGGCTGGTGGTACAAATATCGAGTTGACTCAGGGGCTTGTTTTTGATGAGTTAAATCCTGAAGGGTCCACTAGTACAAATACACATGACTTATTCTTGAAGGGTGTTTTAGAGTTTGATGGATTATTACTTGAACTATCTGATTTCACGCCCGAAGATGAGGTGAGTGTTAGGAGCAGTGTACGATTTTCTTTTCCAAGTTCTTTAGAAAAATTACCTCTGCCTCCTGAAAAAGTAGCAGGAGGTATCGGTGCTTCGGTAGATGAGTCTCTAGTTCCTGATTATATAGAACTTGTCATGCCTGGTTTTAAGCTATATGACCCCTCCCAAGGCAATACAAGCAACGAACTGACAGTATCAGGCTTTCTTACCGCGTTAATGATCGCTAATATTGATCCAGCTGATGCTATTGAAAATAAGGCGGATACCGAAAAGTTAGGCAAGCGTTATAATTTAGCTAATGTTAAGGCGACATTAATTCTCAGTGGCCAAAGCAGAGGTCCGCTAGAGGGCTCAGATGAGCTAAGAGATAATGCGTTCTTTTATTTAGAAGCTTCCGCCAGTGAATCCTTCGTTTCAGGACAAGGTTCTACCGCTTATTTCCCCGATACTGTGTATCCAACATTTGAAGCATTTTTTAAACCTAGAGAAGGGTTTGAAGTGGGTAAAGCAAGCCCCTTCCCGTTGGTGGTTACGCGTTTAGGAACAATGAAGCTGCCAAAGTTGGATAGTGATGGCGGATTCAGTGAAGACCTGAATGACGTTGTTGAGGTTAAATATATTGAATTAGATTACGAAGTCGGTGGGTTGGAGCGTTATGTTGTTTATCCTAAAGCAAGTGATGATGACCAATATTGGGGCCTGATTTGTACCACTCTACCAGCAGATGAAGCCGATTTAGAGGCTACGGATGGATATACAAAACCTATGACGGATGATGACGGTGAACCCGTGCTGGACAGTGACGGTAATCATCTTCAAAGAGTTTTAGTTGTATGTCCTTTTAGAGATAAATATGACGGCGAAGATAATCCAGATGCTTTTGTTAATCAGGTTTATGCAAAAAATAAAAATCTATTTAATCTAAGAGAATATAACGGACACGGTGCGTACCGAATTGATTACCCTCATAATGCTGAGGGGGTATTGGAACCGTTTACTCAAGAGGCTTCATTCTCCGGTATCATGGAGGAGCCGATAGTTCTCGGCGTTGATAGTATGCGCTTGCAGTTTAAGCCTAACCTAGTCAATCAAGCGGGAGCTTCCTACTTACCTGAGTCTGTACTTGATATTAGCTTGGTATGGAGAACGCACGACCTGATCGATGTGAATGCCTTATTGGCTTTTGATTCTACCCAAGTCATTAATAATCCAAATGGAAGCGGGTTGCCTTACCTTGCAGTGGGGAGTGATTCAGAAAGTTATTCGGTTGCCTATCGAACCGATGCAGATGGTAACGAATCTGGTGAATATGTTATGGCTTGGGCTGGGGTTAATTTTGTTGATGGACCTATACCTGGGGATAAAACTAAAGTCATGCAGAGAACCGATGATGAAAACTTGAAGCAAGGTGTTTTTGCGGGAATAGGTTCGAATGTATCGTATTCACCCTATAGTAAGCGCGAGCTTGAAAAGCTAAATAGCGTTGATGGTGCAGGAATAAGCGAAGAGAAATGTGGTTTCTTTGCCCGAGGAACAACGCCTACAGACGGTGAAGATTGTGATGCGATTGCTTATTTAACCTTTAGAGGTCTAGTGACGGGTAGCTTAAGGGAAGAGCGTGACGGAGTTTATGTGATTCGTTACATTGATGGTTCTTTTCAGGTGCTTGGGGGTTAAATAAGTATTTGTCTGTATTAGAAATATAGAAGCGGCCATTTAACGATGGCCGCTTTTTTTATGCCTGCTTTTTATCTGCAGCTATAGAATGACAGGCAGCTTTAATTTAAAATGCCACTCCATTTTTAAATTGTCTATCAATCATATGCTGCTATGAGTATATGATTGATAACTGAAAACAGGCCGCACCTTGGAAATCAATCCGATCGTCGAAACCATCAAAGACCTAAGCGCACGCACCGATATGCTTAGGGGGTATCTTTGACTATGCTCATAAAAAAGAGCGTTTAGAAGAAGTTGAACTGATATTGGGGGAGTCCGCTATTTGGGATGATCCTGAAAAAGCCCAAGATCTAGGGCGTGAACGTTCTGCTTTAGAGCTGGTGGTTCAGACCATTGAAAGCCTGGATATGGGCTGTAATGATGCTCAAGATCTATTGGAGATGGCAGTTGAAGAAGACGACGCAGGCGCGGTCGAAGATATTGTTGCTGAGCTTGATGCTTTAGAAACTAAGCTAGCAGTCCTTGAATTCCGTCGTATGTTCTCTAACGAGATGGACCCGAATAACGCTTATTTAGATATTCAGTCGGGTTCAGGCGGTACTGAGGCCCAAGATTGGGCGGAAATGATTTTGCGTATGTATTTACGCTGGGGTGAAGCGAAAGGCTTTAAAGTTGAATTGCTTGAAGTTACTGCGGGTGATGTTGCGGGTATTAAAGGCGCGACGATTCACTTTCAAGGCGAATACGCCTTTGGTTGGTTGCGTACTGAAACGGGTGTGCATCGCTTAGTGCGTAAGTCGCCATTTGATTCGAGTGGCCGTCGCCATACGTCTTTCGCCTCTGTTTTTGTCTCGCCAGAAATTGACGATAACGTTGTGATCGATATTGATCCGTCGGACTTACGCATAGATGTGTATCGCTCATCAGGCGCCGGTGGTCAGCACGTAAATACCACCGAATCTGCGGTACGTATTACGCACATCCCGACCAACGTCGTGACTCAGTGTCAGAATCAGCGTTCGCAGCATAAGAACAAAGATCAAGCGATGAAGCAGTTGAAAGCAAAACTGTATGAGCATGAAATGAAAATTCGTAATGCAGAATCGCAAGTACTAGAAGACTCGAAAGCCGATATCGGTTGGGGCAGTCAGATTCGTTCGTATGTATTGGACGATTCACGCATTAAAGATTTGCGTACAGGTGTAGAAAACCGAAATACAGGGGCCGTTTTAGACGGCGCCCTAGATCCATTTATTGAAGCCAGTTTGAAGAAAGGTCTCTAGTCATGACGGACAAGAATATGAGTAATGAAATTGAAAATAACAATGCTGAATCGGCATTGGAAGAAAACAAACTGATTGCAGAGCGCCGTAGTAAATTAGACAAACTACGTGAAGGTTCTTCTTCAAATGGTCACCCAAATGATTTTAATCGTGAGCACCTTGCGGGCGATTTGCAAAAAGAATTTGGCGAATTAGATAAAGAAGCCTTGGTTGAGCTGGATAAGCCTATCTCGGTTGCTGGTCGTGTTATGCGTCGTGGTGGTCCATTCGTCGGTATTAAAGACGGTTCTGATTTTATCCAGATATACGTGGGTAAGAAGCTACAGAAAGAATCGAAAGCTTGGGAAAACCTAGATATAGGCGATATCGTAGCGGCTGAAGGTCAGTTACGTAAATCAGGTAAAGGCGAGTTGTACTGCGAAGTAATGGCCGTTGAAAACTTCCAGATTCTTACTAAGTCTTTGCGTCCATTACCGGATAAATTCCACGGTTTGGCTGATCAAGAAGTTAAGTATCGTCAGCGTTATATTGATCTTATTATGAGTGAAGAAACGCGAAATACGTTTAAAGTACGCTCGGGTATTGTTAATAGTATCCGCCGTTATTTAGCGGATCGTGACTTCATGGAAGTTGAAACGCCAATGCTGCAGGTAATTCCTGGTGGCGCAACGGCTAAGCCTTTCGAAACGCATCACAATGCGTTAGACATCGATATGTATTTACGTATCGCCCCAGAGCTTTATTTGAAGCGTTTGGTTGTGGGTGGTTTCGAGCGTGTGTTCGAAATTAACCGTAACTTCCGTAACGAAGGTCTTTCGACGCGCCATAACCCAGAATTCACCATGATCGAATTCTATCAGGCGTATGCTGACTATAACGATCTAATGAACATCACTGAAGATATGCTACGTACTGCGGCGCTTGAAGTATTGGGAACTACCGATATTAAGAGCACGACGAAAGATGCTGAAGGCAATGTGGTTAGTGAAACTATTTATGACTTCAATCAGCCGTTTACGCGTTTAACTATGGCCGACGCAGTGCTTATGTACAATCCTGATTTTGATGCGGCTGTGATTAACGACCCTGAAAATAATCTAGAGCAAATGATTGCTTATGGTCGTCAGGTTGGCATTCGTGAAGATGATAAGCAGTCTGCATGGGGCGCGGGTAAGTGGTTGTGTGAAATATTCGAAGAAACTGCTGAAGAGAAATTGGATCAGCCAACGTTTATCACAGCTTACCCTTGGGAAGTTTCTCCATTGGCACGTCGTAACGATGAAAATTCGTTTGTTACTGACCGTTTTGAGTTCTTCGTGGGCGGACGCGAGTTGGCGAACGGTTTCTCTGAGCTTAATGATGCAGAAGACCAGAAAGCTCGTTTCTTGAAGCAAGTTGACGAGAAAGACGCCGGTGATGATGAAGCCATGCATTACGATGCTGACTATATACAAGCACTAGAATACGGCATGCCTCCTACTGCGGGTGAAGGTATTGGTATCGACCGTTTGGTTATGTTGTTTACTGACAGTCCAACGATTAAGGATGTTATCTTATTCCCACACATGCGTCCTATTGTTAAACAGGGTTAATGTTAAACAGACTAAGTTTTAATAAAACCAAATAGGTAGCGTGATGAAAGAGCAATTCAATATGTTTGGTAATGAGCAGGCGACTGAAGAGTTAGTTCCTCCTCAGGCGCGTATTGAATTGTCTGCTTCGCACTTACCTAAAGACTGGCAGGGGTTGCTAAAGGCTGAATTTGATCAACCTTACATGCAATCGCTGCAAACCTTTCTTACCGCGGAGCAAGCTCAGGGCAAGATAATCTACCCACCTGCAAATCAAATCTTTACCGCGTTTAACCTAACGCCACTCTCGAATGTGAAAGTCGTTATTCTAGGGCAAGACCCTTACCATGGCCCTAATCAATCTCACGGTTTAAGTTTTTCAGTACCAGGCTACGTTACCAAATTGCCACCTTCACTTAAGAACATCTATAAAGAATTGAATACTGATTTGGGTATTCCTATTGCTACAAGTGGTGATCTTACCCGTTGGGCTGAGCAGGGCGTATTGCTATTGAATGCTATGTTGACGGTTGAGCGAAAAAACGCCGGGTCGCATCAGAAGCAAGGTTGGGAAAGTTTTACTGATCGGGTTATCCAATTACTTTCCGAACATTGTGAGAATGTCGTGTTTGTATTGTGGGGCGCTTACGCTCAGAAGAAAGCGTCGCTTATTGATGACAGTAAGCACCGAGTACTTAAAGGTATTCATCCCTCTCCTCTATCTGCTTACCGTGGTTTTTTTGGATCTAAACCTTTTTCCCTTATAAATCAGTATCTTAGCGATAAAAGTAAGACTGAGATTGATTGGTCTTTATAATCTATTACACGTAATCAACAAGTGTTCACTTAATGTTCCTTTATTTACAATAACTTTAAATCCATCTAAGTCTTTGAATTATAAGAGAAATATTATCCTCTTTGCCTCTAATGTGTTGTTTCGTAACAAAATGTAAGAGCAGCCAATGGCGCATTGGTATTGCATCTGGTATCTTTCCGTACCAGTGTGCCACTTCCTCTTTGAGTGGTTACACCAATAAGATAAAAATAATAAATATAAAAAGGAGTTCTCATGGCGGCCCGAGCCCTGACTACATTGTTGATGATGCCACTCATGGTAAGTGCGTTAGAGCGACTGGATGATTCTAGTATGTCTGATGTGGTTGCTCAGGAAGGTGTTATTTTACGCTCCGAATATGAAATACAAATTGATAGTGTTCAGTATTTTGATGAAGATGATTACGGCAGTGTCACGATGTCGGACATCAATATTGCTACTCGATCTCAGCAGGTTATTGATGTCGATATTATTGCTGGTGCTGGTGATCGAGCTGGGCGAAACGGTATTCGTTTTAGCAATAAAGAGCTCCCCATTGATTTATCAGTAGATACTCTAAAAATTAACGGAAAATCTGTAGGCGGCTTCGGTATGAGGCATCTTACAACAGGTGGAGTAGATCCTCTCGTTGTTGATGTGTGGGCTGGCGGATACGACTCGAACAACAATAATATTGCAGATGAATCAGGCTTTACATTAGATATCTCCGTTCCTAAAGAAACTTCTTACGACCTTTACTACACTGATGACGGTTCAGAGCTGTCAATGACGATTGATTATTGCTCAAGCTATTCCGGAGGCATATGCGATGCGGGTGGTATTGAATTCACCGGAATGACATTTGACGTAACGGATAAAGGGTTGCGTGCTGGTATACCTGAGATTACGGGCGGTCAGGTCAATATAAGAAACTTCAGATTAAACGAATCTGTAATTAATGATATCAGTCTTAAAAACTTTACTATTCCTGAGGGCGGTTACATTGTTTTGGGAGCGCCAGATGTTGCCGGTGAGTCGGCCATTAATTTTGATGCGTATTTTGCCGCAGGCTCGGGATTTGATTTTGTTTATTATGATACCTCTGATACCGATGTGCAGGAGTTTAATGCCACTGTCTCTTTTGATGCATTGGCTTCTGATGCAGGTAATCCAACGACTAATTATTTTTATGTTAGCGACAGTTCAATCAATGTTCGTTCTGGTGATGATGAAGGGATATTTATAGCACTGGGCGATCCAAATACTGGCCGTGGTGGTATCAGAGGAAGTATGAGCATTAATGATATTACACTGAAACCAGTAGGCGATACATCAGCACAAGTTTTAGGGAGTATCAAAATGAACTTGCAGGTTCTACCGGGTAGCTACTTAGAAGTGATGGGGCATTGATTATGAAATTATCTACAAGATTAATAAATTGTTTTTGGTTGTTATTAGTGCTGCCAGTAAGTCAGGTTAATGCGATGCAGAGTATTGAGGAGGAAAGTCTAAGACATGTCTCTGGCCAGAGTGGAATGGATTTAGATTTGAACTTCAAAGGCACCATCGGCAGAACATATTTTGAGACTGAGGGTAATACATTAAATATAAGGAACTTCAGTATTGATACTGATGGCTCTAACGATGATGCAATCAACCCTGGTACTGACAGGCCAATTAAGATGGTTTTAGACCTGGTTACTCGTGGTACTAAGTCAGGATTATCCCTCTCTATCACTGAAATTAATGATCTAGATCTGAGGTTCGACCAAATTAACGTCAATGGTGATCAGACTGCAGATTCTATTGTTGGTCAAATGCACTCATTTGGTGGTTTAGCACTAACCAATATTAATGATAATGGTGGGATTACCGATATAAATGTCTTTGCTCGTGGAGCAAGCGGTGAGGAAGGCTTGCAGCTTGAGGTGAATCTTCCAGAGACACTTTCTATGAGGTTTGACTACATAGACTATGGTGATGATGATCTAGCAAGTATTGATGATTTTACGTTTGGTGGAGATCTGACATTAAATAATTTTAGTATTGCTAATTCAATTGATTTAACAACGGGGCAGAACGCTGCCGGCGAAGAAATTGGTGGTCTGCATATTGGGGTTATTACTCAAACTGGCGATATGACATTAAGCAATGTACGTGCTGGTGATCAGTTGGGGACAATGGGGCGTTTAGTTGTTAATGGCTACACGATGACTCCTGATAGTTATCTGACGATACAGGGAAAATAATTATGAAAAAAACAATCTGTATGTCATTTCTCCTTAGTACTAATTGCTTTGCGCTACTGCCGATGCAAGATTCTGATCTCTCGGTTGTGTCGGGTCAAAGTGGAATTACTATTGATATCAACACAAGCTCTGATGTAACTGTTGGCGAAGTTCGGTATGAAGATAATGCTAACGGAACATTGGAAAAAGGCGGCGGTGGGGCGTTTTCGTTACGCGATCTAGTGATTAAAGATAGCGCATTCTCATTTGATATTGATGTGACGGGTACTGGTGAGTTAGTCATGAAACTCAATAGTTTTGATGTTATGGATGTATCACTCGGTGCGCTTCAGTTTAATTACGACAGTAGTTTAGCCGCCGTTGATCCATTATCCAGTACTGCATCTTCAGAGGCTCAGTTGCAAAACCAGTATAGTCGAGTAGGTTCATTAGCCATTAATGACTTCACTTTGGCTTCTAACGCCGATATTACGTTCAAATTTACTAATGAAGGCGAATTCGCTTTTACAGCGGGTATGCCAACAGGCTCTTTCTTCTATTTTACTTATATCGATGATGGCGAGTTTGATTATGATACTGGCAATGATGGCGATGCAGTAAAGAATGATACTGCTGGAAAAAATTACATTTCTACTCGAGTAGAGTTCGATGATTTTAGATTGAATGATATTAAGTTGAAAGGTGAAGGTATTGGTAGTGACTCACATCTAAATATTTCTTTGGGTGGCACGCAGGGAGCTATTTCATTTAGAGATATCAATATTAATGGTGCCATTATAGGTAGCGCTGGGTTTGAAAATATCCACGTTGATTCCGTTAGTTATTTACATATTAAGGGTCATTAAGTAATGCAAATATTATTGGCTAAGAAACACATGCTGCTGTCTTTTACTTTGGGCGCAATAACAATATTTTTTACAAGCCTGGCTTTTTCTTATGATCCAGGTTTAACCTATAAGCTAAGTCGTGATGACTTGGGTACTACTGGCGTGAATGAATCAGAGCAGGGTTGTGTTTATCGCGAAAGTGACGCGAGCACAGGGGCTTGGACTGTTGATGATTGTGATTATGTCGGTGCTCATTATGCGTGTTACAACGGCAGTGAGTGGCAGGTTGCACAAGCATTAGGAACAACGACTAAGCCAGGTGAACCACTCGATGGCAATGCAGCCTCTAAGACTAAATCTGTCAATTCTTGGGATCCGATCAAAGCAGACTCGTTGTGTAAGAATAATTTTGGCCCTGCCTATTTTTTCAGCGTTCCTGTTAATGATGGCGAAGATACAAATTTAGGCCGAGCGATTGCGGGTATCACCGCCGCTAAGAAAAGAACATGGGTGTATTACTATTCCAATATCAATAATTTTTCTCTTTCTGAAAATTATTGGCTGGGAAATAGAACGGAATATACCAACTGGTTTGGTGGTAATTTAGGCAATACAAGTGATTCAGGCGGGGTTGCAGATTGTACTTTAATTCACCGTGATACTGGGTTATGGCAAGACGTTTCTTGTTCAGAAAAGCACTCTTTTGCTTGTTATGATACCGGTGCTTGGTTTATCACCGAAGAGCAAGATGAATGGCGATCAGGCTTTGCTGTGTGTGATGAGCAGCAAGGGCTTCAAGCGCTGTATGCTGTTCCTCGTGATAGCATCGAAAATGATGGGATTAAAGCGGCGACACTGCCAGTCGGTGGTACAGGTATTTCAGCTGATTATAATAAAGTTTGGCTAAATCGAACGGATTTAGCCTTTGAAGAATTCTTTATTTCTAATCAAACCCGCCAAGCTTGGTGGGGTGAAGGGCAGCCAACGAATCGTAATAACGCAGACTGTGCATTAATTAACTCTTCGGGTCAGTGGATTGCTGAATCGTGTAATGGCTATGTCGCATACCACGCGTGTTATCTTGGTAACAATTCTTCGGGGGATGCTCAGTGGGAGCTGACTGATAAAAAAGCAGAGTCTGCTTTAGGCTTTGGTTATTGTAAAAAACTAGCAGATAGCGCGGAATATCGTCCGCCTAATTCAGCAGTCTCAAATAGCGCATTGTCGGCTATGGTCGATGCATTACCTGATAATAAGTTTGTTTGGATTAACTACAGCGACCAAGTGAGTGAAGGGTTTTGGACAGCCTCAAGCCAATTTCAAGACTTTGTTACGTCGAATAATGTGGTCGAGGGTGACGCAGAAGACTGCGGTTATTTCAACTTAAATACCGATAGTAAAAAGAACTGGGTAGCAGGTCAGTGCTATGCAGGTGGTGCATCGTTGCAACAAGGGTTTGCCTGCACAAACGGTTATGAATGGAAAGTTGCCACCAATGCTTTAGTGGGAGCCGCTTCTTTAACATCGGATTTATGGAAAGATGGCTTTGCTGCATGTGAAGATGCCTTCGGTAAGGACTATCAGTTTGCGGCACCTCATGATGCCGATCAAAACTCTCGCTTGTCTCTAGCGTTAAGGCTATCAGGTAATACCCAAGCTTGGATGAATTTGAATGACGCTAAAACAGAAGGTGAGTGGGTTTCTAATGGACCGATTGTAAATTTGTCGCCCGTTATTGAATTATCATTAGGTCGCGAGTTTCCAGAAAAACAAAGCTTTGATTTATCCGTCACGGCGATCGATCCAGAAACAGGTAATAATATTGGGCTAATCTATCAATGGACGATTATTGACCAGAGAGTCGGGGCTAATAATACTGGCACGGATACCGTTATCACACCGATATTAATCGATGCAAACACACCTACCGTCACTATTCCTGAAGTTGATTTGGTAAATGATGATTATTATCTTGATATCCAGCTGCAAGTTACCGATGCCGATGTAGATTCACCCGCAACGACGACGACGATACTGACGATTAAAATCATCTCACCTTTACGTGCAGCTTATGATTTTAATCAATACACCAACCCTAGTTTAGATGCGAGTGGTAATGGCCATAGTCTTATTCTGAATACCTCTCAGGTCGAGATTACTCCGCGTAAAAATGATTCAAATGACTATTTTGCCAAGCTCGGTGATGCTGATTCATTTTCTATTGATGGATCAAATACAGGACTGCAAGTAGGTACAACTCAAGATCAATATACCCTTATTTATCGTTTTAGATTAGATAGTCTTCCAGTATCTGATTGGGCTGGGTTTATTCAAAAAGGTAATGCGGGCAATAGGCAGCCAGGATTATTTTTTAATAAAAGCACAAAAAAAATACAGTTTAATAATACAACCAGCGATGTCAGTACTGGGCCTCATGAGCAAGAGTTAAGTCTTGAAACTGTTCGAGTTGGGCAATGGATGACAATCGCTTATGTTAAGAATGGATCTAATACTAAGTTATATATTGATAAAGCAGAGATCGATACCTCTTATCCTGATCCTAGTCCATTGAATGTTATTCCAGATAGCGCCAAAGTATTGTTGGGAGCGAGTACTGGTTATGCTTCTGGCGATTGGGTGTTTGGTAATGTGCCTGACGCATCAGAAGGAATAATAGGCGGTTTTGATGATATTAGAATTTATGATCGAGCTTTAACGGCAGTAGAGCTAAGCAAAGTATTTCCTGATCAGCCTAGAGGTGAATTTCAATTTGCCAACGAGCAAGAGATAGGTGATGAAAATGAAATTGAAAATGATGTTAATGAGCTATTAATTCCAGTCAGTCGCCTCCTAGGTGATGATGGTATTGTTTCAGTTGCATTTAAGATTCAGTCTGATTCTGCGACGCTCGATGTAGATTTCAGATTGAAAGATGATCCTAAACCATTGGGTGATCCAGATAGAGGACAAGGAATATTAACTTGGTCAGTTCATGATCGCGAAGACAAGAATATTATTGTTGAATTAATTGGCGATTCGCTTCGTGAGGGTACCGAGACTTTTACTATTGAACTGGAAGGCTTAGGAAGTACTGAGCCGGGACTGGGAAATAACAGTCTAATTGATGTCAATATTGTTGATAAAACGCCTAACCCTTATGGTGCCATTGCAATAGCACCGTCGACAGCATCTGACAATATTGCAGTAAACGAAGGCGGCTCTGGTGTAATAACGGTAGAGCGCGTTGGCACTGATAGTCTTGGAGCATTTGACGTTGTTTATGAAATACAGGCAGTTACAGCAATAAACCCCGATGATTTTTCAATAACTCAGTCAGGGTTCCCTATTTCAGGTACTCCGAATGGTAATGTTTTAGGTCAGGGTCGTTTGAGTTTTACTGATAACTCCAGTGGAACGCCTGAAGCAAGACAAACAAAGACGATCGATTTTACTACGATTCTCGACAACGTTTTTGAAACCGATGAAATCTTCGCGGTTAACCTTATAAAGGTAACCGACCCTGGTAGCGCTACTTTATCGGTTCCTTCAACCAGTGCCATACTAGGAACGAACAAATCATATTTTCAGACAATTAATGATATTACCCCAGGGCGCATTAGCTTTAAGCAAGTATCTTATTCAGCTGATGAAGTTGATCAGGGTAACGTAGTGCTTGTGACCTTAGAGCGATTGGATGGTAATGATGGTGAAATGTGTGTCACTTTAGGTCTTACGGGAGACGCTGGCTTAAGTGATGATTACTCTATTTCATACCTTAATTCTTCGGCTTCAGGTCAGAGCGATATTTATTGGGAAGATCAGGATGCTGCTGAGAAATCTGTACAAATTACAATAGCAGATGATCAGCGTTATGATCCAAATGAAACAATTGTGCTGACTTGGGTTAACAAAGCAAACTGCAATGGTATAAGCACAACGACGCCCGATGTTGCGGAAGCAGGGGATCATGGCAGTACTACAATCACAATTACTGACCATACAACGCCTATTAAACTGAAGTTTACTGAAGCTAATTATACTGTTTCTGAATTAATACCGACAAAAACCATAACGATTCAGGCGACTCAAAGCCGTCTGCTTTCAGACGATGCCGAAGCTGATTTTGATAATAGTATTAACAATAATACTTTCGAAGTGTTTTTAAAGCGTTCTTTTGTGAGTGCTGCTGAAGGTGTTCATTACGGTGACTTAACTCCTCAGCAAGTCATATCTTTTGGGCCGGGCGAGACGGAAAAAACCATTACCGTTCCCATTGTAGACAACTGCGACGGATCTGCGAGTTTATCGTTTGGTATAGGCTTAGTTAATAACGATGCATCACTCTCAAATACGCTTCCAGTGGGCCTGATTGATGCATCCAGCGCTACAAGTGCTTTGACGATTACTAATGGTTCTAGTCCCATTGGTTTTACTGGCTTAACCAAAGATTACACGGGCATACCATCAAGAATTAATCCTACGTGGAAAAATGATGGAAGATTTTATGTGACGGGGCAGGTTAATGCTGCTGACTTGAATCCTGAACTAACGGAAATGAGAATGAAAGCAGGTGTTACTCATAACTGTTTTAATGATCTAGTGTTTGATTGGTCTTTATCAGTATCAGCTTCAGGTCCTCAACTTCCTTCAGGAAATGGTTTGTCCTCTACCTTTAGTGTGTTACCGACAGTTGCAGCTACTTCTACTGATAAAACGTTATTAGAAAAATTTCAGCTTCCTTTTGTTATTAAAGACACAAATTTAATAGCAAGTTTGACTATTACTGATCCTGAGACAGGCGTGATATATGATAAAAATAGTGGTGGTCTTTTCTCTCAACTAGAGCATCCATTTACAGTAAGTCAAAATTTCCGGACTATTGAAAATAATAATGAAGGTGGTAATAACTGTGTTGATTGGGAAGGTGTTGATGCTAGGGTTAAGAATAAAACCTGTAATACAATCGATCGACAAAATGGTATTGCTTACAATCCAACTACTGAGCAATTAGTATTTGGTGAAGAATCTAATGGATTATCCTGTATATCCCATACAGGTGGTGATGCTTGGTTATTTGCAAAATACTGTGGTTCGGATATAGCTCTTGGGCAACGTTGGTCTGTAACGGGAGATAAGGTTAATTCTCTTGATCGGCCTGGTATTTTCTTTATAGAATCGGCCATTACATCTGGTTATGAGCCTTATGCCAGTGACTCAGGACGCACTGCAGGTGCAAGAAGATGGACGTGGTTAAATCTTTCAGGAACGTACTTGCCATAGTCGTTTCGCAAAGACAGGGTAAAGATGTTGTACATTAGTACAACATTTTTATACCATCTTTGAACTGATATTCAGATATAGAATTTAAAAGCTAAAAGCTTAGAAACATAAAAATAATAAACTATTCAGAGTAAGAGTGATTCTATGAAGAAACTCGTTTTACGTTACATTAACCTCCCCTTGATGATCAGTGCATTAAGTTTGCCCAGCTATGCACTTGAAGCTATGAATGATAGCGAGCTGTCATTGACTACGGGTGAGGGGATTGGTGTCATTGTTGATAATCTATCCATTCACAGTGCTGATAAAAGAGTGGACCCAAATGCTCCACTTGGGCCTGGTGAGTTTGAGATTACTCTAGATTTGGTTGAAACCCCTGATCAGGATCAACTTATTTTTAGTGAATTAAGAATACACAAAACGGGAACGGTTTCAGGTACTGCCGATTCAGGTGGAAACTTTGGCACAGTTAATAATCCGGTATTTTTAGGTGATCTAAGAACGGTAGATATCTTTACGGGTGATGCAGCTGATCCTGGTAATTCTACGATGACCACCACAACGGTTATGCGATCAGAGTTTCCTGGTGCTAGTCTAAGTCAGGTCGATCGATCCAATAAAAGACAGGAAGACAATCTCGCAGGCTACCAGGCTGCAGCTGCACAATTTGAATCTGACTTAGATGCAATATCCGATAAGTTTACTGCTCATATACGCTTTGATGATTTGATAGGAGGAGGCTCTAATAATTTTCGCGCGGTTATTGATGTAGAAGGCTTTCGTTTTTATGGAACCTACTCAGATATATTCGCTACTGCAAATCACGGAGTATCAATAGCAGGTGCAACGGGGTTGTATGTAGATCAACTAACCGTTTCTACCTCGTTACCTACATCTACCAGTAAGCAAGCAGCAATCGATAATAATGACTATGTTACTACTCCTATAGACAGTCGTCTTACTTTTAATGGTATTGATATTTACACAACATTAGGCACTAGTAATCAGCCTATGACCCTTGATAATGTCACTGATGCAGAAGGGAATAATCAGCTTCAAATAGAAATATCGCCTTTACCTGCGTCTGTTGGTATTGCTCCAAAAAGTAACATTTATGTAAAAAGTATTTATTTTGGTGAAAAGTACAATCCAGAATTACGAACGGGATTAAGAAGTGGAATGGCTGACGATGGCACTCCTGAAAACTATCACTATGCATTTCAACCTGATGTTGGCAATACCATTGAAATTCGTGGCATGCAAGTTCAACACCTTCGCATAACCACAATGGATATTTAATAGGTAATTAATAATGATAAATAAAATAGTTATTACAGCCGCTTTATCATTTTCATTAATAATGAGCAGCTTTGCAGAGCTAGTGCCTGTTGGTGATGATGTATTGAATGAAGTTTCAGGACAGAGTGGTATTACCCTTAATGCTAAAATCATCCTGGGTGATGAAAGTAGCTTTGTATTTACCAATACATCAGGTAAGAAAAAAGCGGATGCAACTGCTGGTGAAACTGGATATTTGATTGTTGATGAACTTCAAGGGGCATTAGAGTTTGAAGGCTTAGGATTTGATTTGGTTTCAGATTTAAAAAATTCTGGTAAGTCAGCTTTGCAATGGACACTGCCTAAAAAAATTAAAGCGACCAACTTTAAAACAACCGGTATTTACATTTCGAGCACAGAAGAAGTAAACCCCGGAACGACAAGTACATTTTTAATGGGGTTGAAGTTAAATGGTGAACTCAGTTTACCGGCCAATACTCAAGTTTCTATATTTGTGGTGAATTAATATGATAATTAAAAACTATTCTTTTATTAAATCTGCATCGCAACTTGCTCTACGTCTTTTGTGCCTATTGCTTGTATCGTGGCAGAGTTCAGCTGACCTAACTTCATTAAGTGATACTGCTTTAAGTGATGAATCTTTAGGGCAAGTCACTGGTCAGGCCTTGTTTAAAATAGAAGAGAAACCGTCTAGCTTTGCTGGTCAAGAGGATATTAGTTTTACTAAAATGACACTGGGTTTGAAGATTGAGATGAATGTCATTATAGATGAGCTGTCCTTGGGTACTTTCCATCGTGAAGGCGGCGATTCAAGTACTTGTGATGGCCCAGGTCGGCATTGTGCTAATAACCGTGCTGCAGCAAACTTCAATACTTGGAGATGTAATGAGATTACTTGTGGTGGTATCTATAATGATGGCGAAGGGAATCCATTCAGTGCATCGGCTTTGGTTTATGGTGATCTTATAGGACTAAGTGGTGCTCAAAAATTTGGGGCAGCTTTAGCGGCAATCTTTGGAAATCATTATGCTAGCAGTGCTTTATTTACACGAGAAGACATTTTTCCCGCAGGCTTTGAAAACCGCAACGCGGGTTCATGGACTGAGACTGATATTAAATTACGTGATATGACTTTTGGCCGTGTTATTGAAAATGCTGATGGCACTGAAAGTCTAGAAGATTTTATTATCGAAAAGCCTTTTATTGAATTTGCTCACGATGATTCTGATATTATTAATGGTGGTGTAAGAAAAATTGCAGGTTTACGCATTGGTTTCGGCTCTTCAACGGGTGTTCAGGGTCAAGCGATAGATGCTGTAAGTGGTTTCATTCGACCTGTCGTAGATGTGTATGTTGATGCTGCAATCGGTAAGGCTGAGTTTACGTTCGCACCTTATTTAGGTGGCGTGCGTACCGCCGGCTATATTCATGTTGACCCGACTAAAACCTTGGTCTCTCCTTGTGATGGGTCTGGTCTTGTTTGTGGTCAAGTTGAAGACGCCGCGAAAGTTGCAGAGGCTTCACCGCAAGCTCAATTGTTCCCATTGCAAAATCTTGTATTGGATGATGCTCCTAATGTTTGGATCTCTATGCAAAGTAAAGATATTATTTATGAATCAGATACTAAGCTTGATACCAATGGCACAGACACAATTAAATATGACTATGAGACTGCAAAAGCAGGCTTTTGGTTTAATTTAGGTGCATTGAATATTACCAAAAATGATCAGCAAGTATTAGTTCAGGAGTCTGGCACTACCAACTATACTCTTGATAGCTTAGCTGAGTTTAACCGTCTCTCTGGTATTCAGGGTGATACCAGTAAGCCATTGCATCCTGATAATTATTTCAGTGCGCATCCTAATAATGCTAAATACCCACAGATTAATAATTATTATTGAGGCTTATTAAGCTTTGTAATGATACAAACTCAGATTAGAGGCGTATATAAACAGATTGGGTTTATTAGAGAGAGGATAAAGGATATAGAAAGACTCTTCCATTTTGGCAGAGTCTTTTTTTTGTTTAGAATAAAGTGAAGCTAAAACTGCATTAGTTTTCAGGCTAAGCCCTCTGTATCAGAGTTGTTGCTTTGTATTTATAGCCGGTGTTTTAAAAGGAACGGTTGGCAGATACTGGATATGTCTTTTGATTTATAAGCAGTTGGTAGTGGCCTAGATCAAAAAGTCATAGAAAAGAATGAGGGGTTAAAAAATAATATCGCAGTTGGGTTTGAGATCAGCTTTCTTGTCTATTTTGACCAGACAACTCAGCTAGATCCAAATCACTAAGAATAGAAAAGTTATTGATTCTATTGCTGTGTGTATGCAGTGATTTTAGAGAACTCATTGACTGAAGTGGGCTAAGATCTTGAACGTAATTTTTTTGGATTCCAAGTTCTTTAAGCTCAGTTAATTCGCTTAATGGCTCTAGATTTTGAATCTGGTTTCCACTTAGATACAGCGAAGTTAACTTTTTAAGTTCAACTAGCGGATTAATATCTTGAATCTGATTAAAGTTTAAATGCAGTGTTTTTAACTCAGTAAGTTGCTCAATACCATCAAGGTGCTGAATGCCTTTGTTATTGCAAATAAGAGCATTAATTTCTTCAACATACTCGCGGCCAGTATTTTTAATACAAAGTCCTAAAGCATAATCCGTGATTGATAGGGTATCAATTGGGGTCAGTTTGATTGCATTTTGGCTTGAGCTGCTACTAGATGCAGAAGTAACTGTCTGAGGCGCAGGAGCGCTGTTATTTTGATCTTTACAGCCAAACATAGCAAGGGTCAGCGAACTAATCGCTAAGGCTGTACCCAGTGTGTTAATTGCACTCATTAATTTACCTATCTATATTTTTTTGTATTTATTATTTAGGTTTATCCTTAGATAGTATCATCTTGGCACGATACTCCCAATAGGTAATGCCTCCATCTTTACATAAAATTATCAAAATAATCTTGTTGCTCAGACAGGGTTAAAATAATGACAAATAGGGTGAATAAATAGCTCACATTCTTGCTTTTTTAGCAGAAAAATAGGTATATTGTTCTATTTTTAGAACAATAATTATTAAAGTTGTGGATATGCTGGATTTAAATCAATTAGCGGTTTTTATACGTGTTGTCGATGAGGGTAGCTTTACGGCTGCTGGCAAAGCTTTGAATGTGCCCAAATCAAGAATAAGCCGCATGGTTGCTGATCTGGAAAGCAATCTAGGGGCTCGATTACTGCAACGCTCTACGCGCCAGATTAGCTTAACTCAGGTCGGAGGAGATTATTATAATAACTGTAAGCATTTAGTGAGCGAGATAATGGATGTTCATACGGTTATTGCTGATCGCCAAGATCATCCGCATGGCGTGCTTAGAATATCAGTGCCAATGTTAATCGGAAGTGGAATTTTTGGGCGCTTTGTTACTCGTTTTCAAAAAATCTATCCTGAAGTTCGAATTGAAATTGCCCATACAGATCATCAGGTGAACCTCATTGAAGAGAAATTTGATCTTGGATTGGTCTTGGGCAAGTTACCTGAATCTTCTCTTGTGGCACGTACTATTGCAGAAACGGAATCTGTTATTTGTGCTTCGCCTGAATACCTTGCCAAGCTTGGAGCACTCAGTAGCCCTGCAGATCTAGCACATCTAGACGTCGTTAAGATCGGTGAAGGCATGCTGGATGAAACTTATGAGTTTTTTCATGAAACTGAAGAAAATATATCCGTAAAAGTTAAGCCTAATATTGTGACTAATCACATCGCAGCAGGTGTAAATTGTATCGTTCAAGGTGCTGGCATCGGCGTTGTACCCATGTTCATGGCAGGAGAATACATACTCTCAGGCAGCATGATTCCGTTATTTCCAGCTTGGAAGTTAAAGCCAGAGCCGATTTCTGTCGTTTACCCAAGTCGACAATATCTATCTTTAAAGGTGAGAAAGTTCATTGATTTCTTAGTGGATGAAGTTGAATATTTGAAGGCCGCGATTGAACAACTGCCTACCCCGGAAGAGCAGCTTGCCGCGTATAAAAAACTGGCGGAAGAGAAATAAGTTTATTCCCTCGATATTCTTCTAAATTAACCTAGGCTGATAGTAGCGTTTATTGGTAGTGATGGGAGTTTAGATGATTGATTCCACTATTGGTGCTGCGAGTTTTATAATCGCTTGCAGTCATCAGAAATCCTATGACTGTCTTAGTCGAAAAAACGATTTCGAGACGGCTATCAATTTCGCTTCTTCGCCTGAATATATTCTTCTCAACACCTCCATCATTATTTTAGATCAAGCTGCGCTCAATCAATTCAGTTTACTGAACTGGAAGAAAGCGTGTTCTACGGCCATTTTTATCATTGAGCATCCTGTCGATGATGATGAGTGCATTCTTGTACCTACGGGTATTCTCGAAGTCTTTTTAAGAAGTGCCCTTATAAAAGCACTGAACCACCTTAATATTAAACAGCAATTAGAGCTAAGCCATAGAGATTTACAGCATGATCATGAACAGATATCTCGTTTATTAGATGTAGGCCAAGCGCTGTCTGCAGAGAGGGACCACGATGTTTTATTAGCACGTATTCTAAAAGAATCGCGATTATTGGCGTGCTGCGATGCAGCGTCTATTTTCCTTATTGACCGACATGCTGCGAACGAGAGTCATCCAGCTCCCGACCTTGTCTTCAAATTAACCCAAAATGATTCCATCGATTTTCATTTTCAAGAGCAGCGCTTTGGTTTAGATAATCGATCGGTGGCTGGCTATTCAGCATTAACGGGAGAAATTATAAACCTCGATGACGTTTATGATTTACCCGCTTCTAGTATTTATCAGTTCAATGCTTCATTTGATCAGAGTATGAACTATAGAACATGCTCTATGTTAGTCATTCCCATGCGCAATCATCAGGGGCAGGTGATTGGTGTGATTCAATTTATTAACCGAAAACGCAGCATTAGTATTTCTTTAAGTACTCCTGATATTGCGTTGAGAGAGACGATTGGGTTTGATCAAAAAATTATTCCGATTTTACAAGCACTTGCCAGTCAAGCTGCTGTTGCTATTGAAAATAATGTATTGATCGATCGAGTTAACTTACTTTTTGATGGTTTTGTAAAAGCCTCCGTTAGAGCAATCGAGCAAAGAGACCCCACGACCAGTGGTCATTCGTTTAGGGTGGCGGAACTAACCTGTGCGTTAGCTGAAACAGCCAATAAGTGTGATGTCGGTAAATTTCAAAATATGCACTTTAATAATGATGAAATGAGAGAGCTTAGATTTGCTGCTCTCTTACATGATTTTGGTAAAGTCGGGGTACGTGAACACATACTAACAAAAGCTAAAAAATTGTCTCCCGAAGCTTATGGTCAGTTTATTTATCGCATTGCTTGGGAAAAGGAGCGCATTAGTAATTATTATTTAAAACAAAAGTTTTTATTATTAAAGAAACAACAATTACGTTCAGATGTAGAAGAGATATTAACAATAGAAGAGATGACTAAGCTCCAGCGCTTAAATGATTACATGCAGGCCGTTGCAGAGGCTAATGAACCCAGCTTATTATCTGAAGGTACGTTTGAGCACTTAAAGCAGATACGAGAGTATATAGTAGAAGACATACATGGGAACTCTCGTGGTTTGATTGATGAGCTTGAATTTGGTGCGCTCTCTATTAAGCGAGGTAGTTTAACGACCGACGAGAGATTAGAGATTGAAAGCCACGTGAGCCATACTATTGAATTCTTAAAGACCATTCCATGGACACCCGAATTAAGTAATATTCCCAAAATTGCAGGAGCACATCATGAAAAGTTAAATGGCTGTGGTTATCCCAATGGACTAAAAAATAATGAGATCCCTTTTGGAGCAAAAATTATGGCGGTATGCGACATTTTTGATGCGTTAACCGCAAAAGATCGTCCCTATAAAGCGGCAGTGCCTTTAGAAAGAGCGTTGACGATATTACAAAGTGAAGTCGAGTGTGGTCATGTGGAACCTGAGTTGGTAACGCTATTTACTCAAGCAAAAATCTATCAAATATTAGATATTTCTTAATCAGTTTATAGCCAAGTAATAATATTATTTTATTTTCATGTTTAATCGTAACGTCCATCTAGCTGTAACAGTCCTGTCATAAATCTGTAGTAACTTGCCCTCAAATCATTTTGAAGTTGAATTTTTGGGGTAAGTTATGAAATCCAAATTCGCACCATCTTTATTCGGTGCTATCTCGTTCGTTTCCGCACTCACGGCAGGATTATCTGTTATGCAAGTGCATGCCGCTGAAACTGTATTTTATGTGACTGAAGATGGAAAACCCGTCAGTGATTTAGCGATTACAGTTGATGGCAAACAAAAATTAGTACGCAGCAATGGCTTTATTAGTTTTGATGTAGAAGAGGGTGACCATCAAGTTGAATTCAGTCAAATGGGTGAGTGGGCAGGAGAAGCTGAGTTTACACTTACCGCAGATCAAAATGCTGAGGTACAAGTAGAGTTAGTCGCTGGAGAAGCTCTGGCAGATGTGAATGTTTTTGCTGATGGTGACGTTGCGACAGGAACGCTATCGGGTTATTTAATTTCCAAAGAAACTGATGCAGGAATCGTGGGTGCCAAAGTCAGTTTGTCTCAAGGGCTAGAGACGGTTACCAATCAACAGGGCTATTTTGAATTTGAAGTACCTCGCGGCGCTTATGAAGTGATGATTGAGCATAGCGAATATGGTCAAAAGAAAATTCGTAACTTAAGAGTCTTGGCGAATGTGGCGACCGCTGTAAATGTTGATCTAAGTATGTCGGGGGACGGCATCATTGAAGAAGTAGTTGCCATAGGCACCTATGTCGCTGATTCAATCACTGCGCAAGAGCGTGATTCTAGTGCAGTACTTGATTCTATTGGTTCAGAACAGTTCACACGCTTTGGCGATTCAAATGCTGCTTCTGCCTTAAAGCGGGTATCGGGTGTTTCGTTAGTTAATGGGCAGTTTGCTGTTATTCGGGGCTTGCAGGGGCGATATATTTCCTCAACCTTGAACGGTTCTCTTATGCCCAGTACCGATCCTATGCGTCGTGATGTGCCATTAGATTTATTCCCATCGAGTGTGCTGGGTAGTATTGATATCCAAAAAAGTTATACCCCAGATCTGCCAGGTGATACCACTGGTGGCGCGATTAGAATGAAGACGAAGGGGCTTCCTGATGAATTAACAACGAAGATGTCGTTAACCTTAGGTATGAATAATCGTACGACTTTTAGTGATGTAAATTCTTATCAAGGTGGTGAAACAGATTATTTAGGTTTTGATGATGGAACACGAGATGTTCCTAGTAAAATAGATTCGTTCACCAACGGCGGACAAAATGCAATTGATTATTGCTCGTTTGATCCCAATGTTTGTACCTCACCCAGTGAAGCCGCAGAGCTAGGGAAACCATTTGATAATAATTTTTCAGTAAATCAAGTAACGGCTCGACCTGAAACAGGGTTCTCTATTGCACACGGCGATGTCTATGAAGTCGATGGTAAAACACGTGGCTACTATAGTGCTTTTCAATACAAAAATAAGTGGGAAGCGCGACATGACGGGAAAATCGATGACCTAGAGGGATCGGGTGATTATGAACGTACTAAAATTAAAACAGACTTAACTGGGTATCTTGTATTTAGCCAAGAGGGTGAAAGCAATACTTTAACCAGTAAAACAATTTTGTTGCGTAAAACAGATAATTCAATCCGTACTTCTTCAGTTTACGATGATGAAGAGGGAAAAACTGTAGACAAGGCAACGTTAGAGTGGGTTGAGCGTCAGTTTGCATCTCAGCAGTTTATTGGTGAGCACTTTATTGGTGAAGATCATAAGTTAGATTGGCGAGTAGGTTTGGGTCAAACGACACGTCATGAACCCGATCGTCGTACTTATACTTATACTGACAATACCTTGAGTGCTACGTCGGTAGAGCGTCGTTTTTCAGACTTAACTGAAAATGCGATTGATTTTGGTGTGGACTATACGTTTGATTCTATGCTCACCGATGTAATTGGGGTCAAACTAAAGACTGGATATTTAGCGTCGATAAAAGACCGCGAAGTAGAACTATCACGTTTTGGCGTTAACGCCACTGATAATGCACTAAACCTCAGTCAAGATATTGAAAATATTCTAGCACCAGAAAATTTTGATAACGCCTCTGTTCGTTATCAAGTAACCACTTCACTAACAGATTCTTATGATGCTACTGATACAATCAATGCTTTTTATGGATCGGCGGAGCTGAGTTTTGAAAAGTTAAGTTTTCTTTTGGGGGCTCGCTCTGAAAGTTCAAGTCAAGAGTTAGAGTATTCCAGACAGCCAGCGGCAAATAATACACTCGATTCAGATGATATCTTACCGGTAGTTTCTTTAAATTGGATGTTTAATGACGAGTTGCAATTCCGTGCAGGTATGAGCCAAACCTTATCACGACCAGGGCTAACAGAACGCTCTAAATCTGTTCAATACGATCCTGAAACGGATGAGCAAATTTTTGGTAATCCAAATTTACAGATATCAAAAATAACAAACTTGGATGTGCGTGCTGAGTATTATTTTTCAGATAATGAAAGCGTAACACTTGCTTTATTTAACAAATCAATAACAGATCCTATTGAAAGAAGTATTCCGAGTGCTTCTGGTAGTGCATCTGATGGTTCTACTTTTCGCAATGAAGATTCAGCAAACTTGCAAGGTTTAGAAATCGACTTCCGAAAAGATGTTCTCGACACTGATAATTGGATGGGGTTTGTTTCTGGAAATTACACTCTGCTTGATGCCGAAGTGACATTAAGTGAAGAAACGGCAGGTTTGGAAAAAACAGAAAAACGTAAGCTGCAAGGACAGTCTGAGCACTTAGCGAATATTCAATTTGGTTTAGATCACCTACCCACAGGCCAAAACCTAACCTTTCTAGTTAATTACTTTGATGATCGTATTTATAAGGCATCTCGTGCATTGGCACCTGAAGTAGAAGAAGGACGTATGTCGCTGGATATGGTGTATCAATATGAAATTGATGAGTTTACAGGGCTTAAGGCAAAAGCGACAAACTTAACCGATGCGAAGGTTGTATACAGTCGTGATGGAAATGAAATCGAAAGTTATTACAACGGTATTGGTTTTAATATGACATTGGAAAAGAAATTTTAATATTAAAAATAGTTGTAATTTAATTGTAATAAAACTTAACCATAATACTAATCGATAAATTAATAACGTTAGACATTATAAATAGGAAGTAAATAATGAATATGAATAAAACACTACTTGCAACAGCAATCTTATCAGCCTCATTAGTCGGTTGCGGTGGCGATAGTAGTAGCAGTAGTAATAGCAATAATAACTCGTCTTCTGGCGTTACTTGTATTGAAGATGTTTGTACTTTAGCCGGTACTATTTCACAGGACTTAACATTAACAGCGGATAAAGAATGGCGCTTAAGTGGTTTTGTTACTGTGGGTGCGGGTAACGTTGAATTAACAGATCAAGCAGCAGTTACAGCGGCCAAGGGGGCAGGTGTTACATTAACAATCGAACCGGGTGTTCATGTTAAAGCGTTTAACACGGGTGTATTGCTAGTAACTCGTGGTTCTAAAATTGAAGCGGAAGGTACAGCCGCTCAGCCAATCACTTTCTCTTCTATTGAAGACGATAACTTCGATGGCGAAGGCGAGTGGGGCGGTGTTGTTGTGCAAGGTTTTGCACCTCAATACGGAGCGGGCAATACCGGTTCTTGTTTTGGTACTGGCACTGTCTGTAATGTTGATGGTGAAGGCGGTGATGGCATTGGTAAGTTCGGTGGTAACGACAAAGCCGATAATAGCGGTACGATCAAGTATGTTCGAATCGCAGAAGCAGGTCGCGTAGCGGGTCCGAACAATGAAATTAATGGTCTAACTCTGCAAGGTGTTGGTCATGGAACAACTGTTGATTACATTCAGGTTCACAACAACTTGGATGATGGTATCGAATGGTTTGGTGGTACCGTTAACGTAACTCATGCGGTATTGACTAATAACGATGATGACGATATTGATTTTGATGAAGGCTATCAGGGTAATATTCAATATGCGATTATTCGAAAGAATCCAAATAAGACAACGCCTTCTGGTTCAAATGATCCTCGTGGTATCGAAGCAAACTCTTCAGATGAAGATTATGTTACACAAACACAAGGCGCAATTGCTAACGTAACAATTGTGGGCAGTGAAGTGAACAAGGCGACTAACTCCAAGGGTGACGGTCTGCAGCCAGGTATGCGTTTACGTGGTTCTGTGACGGCTCGTGTATACAACTCAGCAGTTCTTAACTTTGATGACTGTGTCCGTATCGATGATTCAAATACTGATGATAAAGCAACAGGTGAAGATACTACTCATCAGGAAGGTGTTGATAGCAAATCTAATGTGGTATTGAGCAATGTTGTCGGTCAATGTGATGATAAGTTCTATGCTAAACGTGTTGCAGATTCAGAAGTCGGTACCGTAGGTGCTGCTACTTTAGATTTGGATGAAGCGGCTGCATTAACTGTTAGCTCTGTTCCACAGGTTGATTTCGCTGAAGTGGATAACGGTTCTGGTTTTGCATTCGACAATACAACGTATGTCGGTGCTGTTGCTCCGGGTACTGCTGCAGCTTCTGCATGGTGGGCTGATTGGATTATCCCTGGATCTCTTGAGGGTATTGAAACACAAGGTGAATGATTTTTAGCTAAAAATTAAGCACTACTTAAAAGCCCTTCTAGTTTACTAGAAGGGCTTTTTTCATTTTAAGACACCTGCCTCTGTCATATAAATGAATTATTCCTGCAATACTTTAGCCACCAAATTGTAACCTAGATAACCTCTGTAATCGTTTTGTCACATTCCTGCTTTATGGTGTTTTCATCAAATTAACAGTGGGTCACTTATAATAAGTGGCGCGTATTTTTCGATTTAAAACGGTGATTATGCAATGCGTATTCAACAGCATTATTTAAAAAAACATATTGCAGGGATTCTTCTTACCTCGGGTGCACTACTAACGGCTCCTATGGCTTTTTCTGCAGATTCAGTGACGAATCTAGAAACAGGTAAAGCATTAAATTCAGTATTAGCAAAGGGTGAGCAACGTGCTGATAAAGCGATTAAATCTCAGTTAACCATTGATGCGATTGATGCCGATATTCGCAGTAGTGAGCGTGAATATCGAGGTGTCAGTAAAGAAATTGAAGGCCTAGAAGTTTATATTAACCAGCTTAATAAACAGCTGGCTGATCAAAATTCTGAAAAAAATGATATCGAAAATAGCATTCGTAAAGTAACGCTAATAGAGCGTCAAATTACTCCGTTAATGCTGCGTATGATTGATGCTTTGGATCGCTTTGTTGAAGCCGATGTTCCTTTTCAAAAAGCAGAGCGTCAAGATCGTGTTGCCAATCTAAAAGGCTTAATGGGTCGTTCTGATGTGACTGTTGCTGAGAAATATCGCAATGTTATGGATGCTTATCAGAAAGAAATGGATTACGGACGCACGATAAAAACCTATCGCAGCACGATTAATTTGAGCGGTTCATCAGCAGACAAATCAGCCGAACGTGAAGTCGATTTCTTACGTGTTGGTCGCATTAGTTTAATGTTCTTATCTTTAGATGGAGAGAGCTTAGGTATTTGGGATCAGCAGGCCAAAGAGTGGAAGCCTTTGGAAGCTGAGTATAAAGGTAAATTAAATACGGCACTGCGTATCGCGCGTGAGCAAGCAGCCCCGAGTCTTATTAAAATTCCTGTTGCTGCACCATCAATAACAACCTCACTATCTAGCTCCAATATCGCCAATGGAGATATCAAATAATGACTGCTTTAATTTCAAAAAAACGATTCCAGGTTAATACATTAATCAAGGTAAAAAAACTGGCTTTCGGTATAGCGATTGGTCTCGGTGCATCACTAACACTTATTGCACCATCCCATGCAGAAAATATCGATGTTGATTCATTATTGAATCTTGTTAAACAAGGTCAGGCTCGTGATGACAGTGAATTTAAATCGCGTATGCAGCGTTTTAATACCGACAAACAGCAACAGCAAAATATGTTACAAGAGGCTAAAGATCAGCGCACTGCGTTAGAGAGTGATAGTGCAACTAAAGAAGCTGCATTCGCTAACAATGAAACAGACATTACCGCCGCGCAAGAACGATTAACCAACCGCTTAGGCAGCTTGAAAGAACTATTTGGTGTTCTTCAACAAGTCGCTGGCGATAGTAAAGGGATTTTTGAAGGTTCTCTAATTACCTCTGAACTGAATGAAGATCCTACAACGGCTGGACGTGAACAGTTTTTGGATGAGTTGATCTCGACGGCAGGTTCCAGTTCTAAATTGCCATCAATAGAAGAGCTTGAGCAATTATGGTTTGAAATGCAGCGTGAAATGACCTTGTCTGGCAAAGTTTCTAGCTATCAAGCTGACGTTGTATTGCCAACCGGTGATACGGTAAAAAAACAGGTCGTTCGTTTAGGCAGTTTTAATGCGATTTCAGAAGGCCAGTATTTGACCTTTGATTATGAATCACAAAAGTTGGTCGAACTCGCATCACAGCCAGGCAGTCGTTATAACGGCCCTGCTTCGGATTTAGAATCTGCACAACCTTCAACAACAGAAACCAATTTTTCAGGGTTTTGGATTGACCCTTCTCGTGGCCAGTTGTTGAAAATAATGGGGCAGTCTGCTGGCCTAGGCGAGCGAATCGATCAAGGTGGTGTGGTCGGTTACATTATTTTGTCATTGGCGATTATTGGTGTGTTATTAGCGATCTGGAGAATGATAAAGCTAACCGCTGAAACAGCGCGAATAAAAAAGCAAATGAACAGCGACAGTGCAAATAATGATAATGCTTTAGGCCGAATCATGACCGTATATCAAAACAACGGTAATACTGATGTTGAAACCTTAGAACTGCATTTGAGCGAAGCGATTTCATCAGAAATACCGAGTCTAACTCGAGGTATTAACTGGATAAAAATCATTTCAGTCGTAGCACCTTTGTTAGGCTTATTAGGAACGGTAACGGGCATGATTGATGTATTCGAGACGATGTCTTTATTTGGAACCGGTGATCCTAAGTTAATGGCCGGTGGTATTTCTCAAGCGTTGATTACAACGGTACTAGGTCTTGTTGCTGCGATCCCTTGTGTGTTCTTACACACCATGACCAACAACCGCAGTCGTGCATTGATTACTATTTTAGAAGAGAGAGCGACAGGTATTTTGGCGCGAAAATCTGAACAGTTATCTCTAGCGAAGGCTTAATTGATATGTTTACAGCTTACGAACAGGTTTATTTATTTATGGAGCGTGGCGGCGATGTGCTGTTCGCCCTCCTGTTGGTGATCTTCTTATTATGGCTTTTTATTTTAGAGCGAATTGTATTTTTCTCTTTTACTTATCGCCCGCAGCTTGCACAAGCTGTGGGGGAGTGGGAAAGCCGAAAAGAACGAACCTCTTGGCACGCTCATCAAGTTAGAGATGATCTAACGAGCCAAGTAAGAATGGCACTAGAAACGAATATGACGACGATAAAAATGCTAGTAGGGCTGTGCCCATTATTTGGTTTATTAGGCACGGTTACCGGCATGATTGAGGTATTCGATATTATGGCTTTCTTGGGCAGTGGCAGTCCAAAAGCGATGGCGTCGGGTATTTCAAAAGCAACCATTCCTACGATGGCAGGAATGGTTGGTGCGATTACCGGGGTATTTGCTTTGTCGTTATTACAACGTTATATCCAGCGTCAAAAAGCTCAGCTTGAAGATAAGATGACGTTTGATCATTAGAAACTGTTAATTATTGAATAGTGATTCCCCATAGGCAGTCACTGTTATTTTTTAAAAAAGTATTAATTAAATTGAGGGTAAAAGTATGAGACGTGGATTCTCAAACTTAGCAGTAGAAAACGACGAAGACGGTATTGATATTACGCCGATGCTGGACGTTGTTTTTATTATGCTGATTTTCTTTATTGTGACTGCATCATTTGTAAAAGAATCGGGTATTGAAGTGAATCGACCTGATGCCAGTACCTCTACCGCCAAACCGCGTGCAAGCATCTTAATTGCAATTAATGATCTAGGTGAAATTTGGATCAACAAACGTAAAATTGATGAAGGGCAGGTTAGAGCTAACATTGAGCGCTTACATGCGGAAAATCCTCAAGGCACTGTCGTTGTTCAAGCAGACGAAGAAGCGAGAACGAAAACCTTAGTCGCGGTTATGGATGCGGCGCGTGAGGCGGGTGTTACTGATGTTTCACTGGCCACAGAGAAGAAATAGCATGGTATCTAAAGGCGTAAACCCTTTCGTTAGGTGGACATCTGCAATTGTAGTTGCATCGCTTGCGACTTTCGCTGTTTTTTGGATGATGCAAACCCTAATTTCTTCAGGCAACTCCGTGGTGAATGAAGAAAGTTTTGGACGGTTAATTGAATTTGTTGATGTCTCGCAAGATGACGATGTTCAAACTAAACAAAGAAAAGTTAATAAGCCACCGGCACCGCCTGTTGAGCCGCCAAAGCCAGACTTGCCCAAGCCGAGTGTACAAGCTCAATCAGCGAATGCATTTGATATCGGTTCGATTGACTTATCGGCTGATCTAAATATAGATGCGGGTTTGACGGGATCAGGAGGCGATGGTGATTTTTTGCCCATTGTTAAAGTAGCGCCTCAGTATCCTAGACGTGCCTTACAAAAAGGCATTGAAGGGCATGTGACGGTTGAGTTTACGGTGACGGCATTAGGAACTGTTATTGATCCTAAAGTCATTGATGCCAACCCGCCTAATATCTTTAATCGAGCAGCGATGAGTGCCGTTAAAAAATTCAAGTACAAACCTAAAATAGTGGATGGTAAGGCGCAGGCTGTTACAGGCGTACGAAATATCATTCGCTTTGAATTAGATAAAAGCAGCAAGTAATCTTTAAAACACTTGGTTTAAAAGTTCAACCGAACGCTAGATCGAGATTATTAAGTAGGATCTTATTATGAATAGAGCAATTATTAACAACATATCGAGCAATAAATTGACGCCTAGTAAAACACTTTCTAGACTCATTTTAACGACGGTTATCGCTATGTTTGCAGCACATTCACCTACGGTATTGTCTGAAGTAAATAGTAATAATTCTAACGCTGGTGCTCAAGAGCATACATCGGCCGTTGAAGATAAGAAAACGATTAAAAAGAAACGGGTTCGTCGCGCTCAGACGATGCGCCCAAAAATATTTAAAAAATTAGATGAAGTACGTGAGCTGACAGATACGAAAAGATATTCTGAAGCAGCATCAGCATTAAAGTCGATTTCTAACATAAAACGAAATTCTTATGAGATAGCCATGACTTGGAATATGCATGCTTATATGCATTTTAATCAAGAGAATTATAGTGCTGCTGCTGAAGCGTATGAAAAAATTATTGCAGGTAAACGTGTGCCAGAAAGTTTATTACAAACAACTTTATACAGTTTATCTAAATTATATTTAATGCAACAAAATTATAAAACAGCACTTGTGACTCTTAATAAATGGTTTGATGTCGTGGAAAATCCAGGTGCTGAAGCTTATGTGATTAGAGCGCAGGTGCATTATCAGCTTGAACAGTTTAAACAAGCTTTACCTGATGTAAGACATGCGATCAGTATGACGTTAGAAAAAGGAAAAAAGCCTCGTGAAAACTGGTTGTTGATTGAGCGTGCTGTTTATTTTCAAAATAAAGACTATGTATCGATGGAGCGTTGTTTAAAGGATCTGATTGCTTTTTATCCTGACTCGGCTTCTACATCACAGTATTGGATTCAATTATCAGCGATCTATAATGAGTTGGGTAAATCTGATGCTGAGTTAGCAACATTGGAAGCGGCTTACGAGCAAGGTTTGTTATCAAAAGAAGCCCAGCAAGTGAACTTAGCTCAAGCCATGTTGGGTAAAGACATTCCCTATAAATCTGCACAGATTTTGTTACAAGGCATGAAGGATAAAAGTATTAGCGAAAATGCAAAAAACTTATCTCTGTTAGGAGATGCTTTAATGTTAGCAAAAGAGTATGAACAAGCGATTGTCGTAATGGCAAAAGCGGCAGGGTTATCTGATTCGGCCAAAGATTATTATAAGTTGGCTCAAATACATACAGAAAGGCAAGAATGGAATCAAGCATTAACCAATATCGATAACGCGATTGATAAGAATATTCCTGACTCTAAATCAGCAGTGCCAGAGCATGATGCTAGAATTTTAAAGGGCTTGATCTTGTTTAATATGAAAGATTTGTTATTAGCAAAAGCTGAATTTGAAATGGCCTCGCATTTTACTGAAGCTGAGAAAATGGCAGCACAATGGTTAAAGTATATTGCCAGCGAAGAGAAGAGAATTGCCTTTATTGCGAATACAGAATGAAAATTTTATCGAAATTTATGTGATGCTTTATTGTTCAATAAAAAACCTATTTGTGAAAATAAATAGGTTTTTTTGCGTAATGACAGGTTAAATTCGGTGTTAATTGAATTTTCTGTGAACTAATAACAAATCATTACATAATGGGCTTGTCAGGGGCGGACTTAATCGGTAAAAACTAGTGTAGTGAGAGAATTATGATCAAGCTAAAGTATTGGTCGAGTCTCCACATTATAATAATTACCGTTGGATTTAAAAACATGACAATTAAAACTGATTTAACCCGCCGCTCTTTTATTAAGACTGCTGCGGCTGGCGCTGGTGCAGTTGCCGTTCCTATGACGATGACAGGTTGTGGCGCTGATGATAATGACAGTGATAATGATAATAATAAAAAATCAGAGGCTTTAGTCTTTGCCCATGGTGTAGCTAGTGGTGATCCATTGGCCGATCGAGTAATCATTTGGACACGTATTACTCCTGAAAATACTTCATCGGCAAGTGATGTAGACGTAGATTGGGCGGTCTCGACAACATCTGACATGTCTAATCCGTTAAAAAGCGGCACTATTACAACGAACTCGGCTAAAGATTTCACGGTTAAGGTTGATGTAACCGAGTTATTAGCAGGCACAACCTACTATTATCAATTTACTAATGCCAACGCAGCCCCTTCAATTGTGGGAACGACTAAAACATTGCCTGAAGGTAATGTTAGCTCTATTACGTTAGCCGTGTGTTCTTGTGCTAATTATCCCGCCGGTTATTTCAATGTATATAATGAGATTGCTAAATCATCTGCTGATATTGTCTTGCACTTAGGTGATTACATTTATGAATACGCCGTCGGTGAATATGGCACAACAGCCAATACAATTGATCAGGGTCGTAATCATAGCCCAGCCAAAGAAGTATGGACGTTAGCGGATTACCGCCAGCGTTATGCTCAATATCGTCAAGACTCTATGCTACAGGCAGCTCATAAAGCGAAGCCGTTTATCTGTGTATGGGATGATCATGAATTAGCCAATGATTCTTATAAGAATGGTGCTCAGAACCACAATGAAGACCAGGGTGAGGGAGCATTTACAGATCGTCGCTCAGCAGCATTTCAGGCTTATCATGAATGGTTGCCTATTCGTTCTGGTAATGATTTAAGTGATATCTATCGCCAGTTCGAAATTGGAGATTTGGTTAACCTGCAAATGATGGATACTCGTCATATAGCCAGAACCAAACCTATCGATTTGAATGGTGATTTTCCTGAAGCACTAGAAGGTGATACCGCCGCATTTATTGCAGAGATTGGCTCTACAGATAGAACCCTTTTAGGATCTCAGCAGTTTAATGCTGTTACGAGTAACATGACAAACAGCTCTGCTACTTGGCAGGTATTTGGCCAGCAAGTATTGATGGGCAGAATTCTTGTACCATCAGAGCTATTGGTTGCTTTGGGCACTTTGCAGTTTGTAATCGAGGAAAAGTATTCCGAAGCTACGATTACCGCGCTGCAAAATGGTATTAAAACGAAACTAACGGAGTTAGCGACGATTAAAGCGGGTTATACGCCAGCAATGGACGGACCTGCAACAGAAGATGATTTAAAGCGAATTGCATCGGTAGCACCTTACAACCTAGATTCTTGGGATGGCTATGCTTACGAGCGTGAAAGATTATTAGGTGCAGCGGCTAATGGAAATAAGAATTTAGTTGTGTTGGCAGGTGATACCCATAATGCTTGGGCAAGTGATTTACGACCATTAAATAGCGATGGCATAACCGTATCAGATGTTCGTGCTGGCGTAGAGTTTGCTACATCCTCTGTATCATCTCCTGGCTTTGATGAATACTTAACATTCGATGACAATAACCCTGCATCTGCATTTGAAGGGGTAGTGACATCTTTAGTTGATGATCTTAAGTTTATGGATGCTAGTCGTCGTGGTTTCATGTTGGTTACTTTTACACCAGAGAAAGCAACGTCTGAATGGAAATTCCTAAGTACAATTCAATCCACAGCGGATGTTACTGTAGATACTGTAACTTTTGAGGTAGCTGCGAGTGGAGCAACGATGGCTGATAAATTAGTTAAAGTTAGCTGATATGATTAGTGTCGATTAATTCATTAAGCCCTAATGAAGCAATTCGTTAGGGTTTTTTTGTGCCAGTTAAAAATGCGTCTGTGCTTAATAAATGATAAATTAGATCTTTTGTTATTCGTACTTATTAAAGCGTGGCGCTCGGATGTTCAGACTCTATCACTCCAATGATCTTGATGTATTAAAAGAGCTTCTTGTTCACCAAATGAGGCAAGGGGATAGTGATCCTTTTATTGCAGAACAAATCTTGGTGCAAAGCCAAGGCATGGCGCATTGGTTAAAGCTGCAAGTCGCTGAGTCATTGGGTATTGCTGCGAACATTGAATTTCCTCTACCCTCGAGTTTTGTATGGAAAGTATACAACTCGGTAAAGCCTGATTTGCCTGAGCGTTCACATTTCGAAAAAGAGTCGATGACGTGGAAGTTGATGCGTTTATTGCCGACCTTAATTAATGAGAAAGAGAATGAAGAGCTGTTTGCCCCCATTGCTCACTATCTAGATGATAATAAGAGTGGCGGCAAAGAAAGTGAAGAAGCGCAAAGCGACGAAGAATCTAATAAAACCCGTCCGAAAATTAACCAGCAAAAAGTCTTTGCTCTTGCTGAAAAAATTGCCGATACCTTTGATCAATATTTAGTCTATCGCCCTGATTGGTTATTAGCGTGGGAAGCCGGTAAAGATGAAATTGAAGGCGGTGATATTAGCAACCAACCTTGGCAGCCTGAATTATGGCGGCGCTTGGTTGCTGACAGTGAACAACTGGGTCATAGCTTGTTTCACCGTGCACGTTTAACCGATCAGTTAGTCGACATTATGCGCGCAGGCAAAGACGGCCTTAAGAATTTATTACCGACCAGCTCAGCAGAGCAACCTGCACGAATATTTGTCTTCGGTATCGCGGCACTTCCAGGAACCTATTGGCAAGTTTTGAATGCCCTCAGTGAACATGTTGATGTGCACTTCTTTTTATTAAATCCTTGCCGTAACTATTGGGGCGATATTGTTAATGAAAAAACGCGGGCTAAATTACTGCAAAAAGACGCCAGTTTAGCGAATTATTTTACCGTGGGTAATCCATTATTAGCCTCTTGGGGACGCTTAGGTCGAGACTTTGTGACGCTCACACATGAAGCCGCAAATGAAGGCGGGCGTGAAAAATACTTTCAAGACATCGAAGCCTTTGTTGATATTGCGCAAGATGAGCAAGGGTCTGCGAATAACTTGTTGAAAAATATCCAGCTCGATTTTTTAGAATTGAAAAACCGCAGTGAAGCTGCGTTTGGCATAACAGCCTTAAAAAATAGCCATGCTAAGTTAGCCATCGCTAAAAATGATCAGAGTATTCAGTTTGTCAGTGCCCACTCACCGCTGCGGGAAGTACAAACGCTGTTCGATCAGATGTTGAGTTGGTTTGATCAAGATGCCGCCGCCAATAACACAGGGGATGCTCTAAAGCCCCGTGATATTTTGGTGATGGTGCCAGACATTGATATTTATGCGCCGTATATTGAAGCGGTATTTGGCAGCGCCTCTGATGAATTACGCATTCCTTGGGCCATTGCCGACCAAGCATTGAATAAAGAAAACTTAATCATTGATTCGTTTTTGCGTTTATTACAGCTGCCGAGCAGTCGTTTAACGATTACCGATGTGATTGAGTTTTTAGAAGTACCTGCCATTGCGCAAAAATTCGAAATAGAATTAAAAGATTTAGAACAAATAAAACATTGGCTCAGTTCAGCGAATATTCGTTGGGGTCTTGATGAATCTCATCGCAGTGATTTAGGTTTGCCGAGTTGGGATGACAACAGTTGGTTCAAGGGTTTGCAGCAGTTATTGTTAGGGCTGGTGATGCCAGACAATGCCCATGCACTAGACCAATACTGGCCAGTATCTGGCGTTATGGGCAGCCAAGGAGAGTTGTTGGGCAAACTGATGGCATTCGTTGATCAGCTGAGTCACTGGTATCAAATATTACATCAACAAAAATCGGCAGAGAATTTCTTAAGCCATGAGCAGTGGCAAGATGTGTTATTACGCTTAATTAGTGATTTTTATCCGCAGCAAGCTCAAGATGATAAGGGTTTAAACGATCAGCTCGTATTACAAAAAATACGCGACCAAATCCAACGTTGGCAGCAAGAGTTAGAACTGGCGGCGTTTGATGAAGGTTTGAGTCATGGCGTGATTCTGCAATATCTAACAGGGTGTTTAACCAAGCAAGTAGGTTGGCAGCGATTCTTAGCAGGTCCGGTGAATTTCTGTACGTTAATGCCGATGCGTAGCATTCCTTTTAAGATTGTTTGTATGCTCGGAATGAACGACGAAGATTATCCTAGACGGGTGCCACCGCAAGGTTTTGATTTAATGGCGCAAGGGGCTTATCGCCGTGGCGATCGTTCTCGTCGAGAAGACGACCGTTATTTATTTTTAGAAGCGGTGATTGCTGCGCAGCATAAACTGTATATCAGTTACCGTGGCCGCGATAGCCGCGAGAATAATGAACTGCAACCGTGCGTATTAGTCAGTGAGCTGATCGATTATGTTGCCAATGGTTATGTCATCGATGGTGATGAATCTTTGCCGCATAAAGAAAGTGAAAAGCGCTTGCGCGGACATTTAATTAAAGAACAGTTATTACAGCCTTTTAATACACAATATTTTACGGCTCATAAAAATGACTCCATATCGGCTGAAAAAAATTCAAAGCCCCAGGCATTAAGTTATCAAAAACTCTGGCAGCAGGTTGCTATTACCAGTAATGAGTTAGCGAATAATGTGTCTTTAGCCAATCCTCAATCTTCTAAGCTTGCCGCTTTTGTGACAGAGCCTTTGTTTGATGATAGAGATGATAGCATTCGACTTTATCCTGAATTAGATGATATTAAGCAATGCTTGATTAATCCCAGTAAGTTCTTTATGCAGCGTCGATTGAAAGTAAATCTTACCCAGTATTGGGACGAAACCGAAGTTGATGAGCCTTTTGCACTTGATAGTTTACAAACGTATTTATTGAATGAAGCGTTATTAACAACGCATTTAGAAGGGCGAGAAGAGGTCTTTAAACAACGGCAGAAATCTTTGGGTAACTTACCTGCGGCAGGCTTTGCCGAGTATGTGTTAACTCAAAGTGAAGATAAAATAGCGCCCTTGATTGAGCAGGTGGGAAATACTCTGCCAGACATTGGCAAAATGCCACCTCAAAGCGATAGTTTAACTATTGAAGAATATCAGTTGAGTGGTCAGTTAGAGCATTTAATTAATCATGAGGGCGGTAATGAAAATGGCATGCAGCAGGTTTTCCATTTTCGCAGTGGCAGTTTTAAGGCAAAGCAAATTATTAATCTTTGGTTAGAGCATTTGTTTGCTTGTGCTACTGGCATCTCAATGGGTAACAGTATTGGTTTAGGCATTAATAAAGAAGGTGAGATTGATCGATGTGAATTCACTGCCGTTAATACTGAAATGGCTCAGAACTACTTACTCGCCCTCATTGAGTTTATGAATCAATGCTATCGCATGCCACAACCTTTTTTCTTGCAGTTGGCTTTTAGTTATCTAACCACTGACTCAGAAAAACAAGCAGGCATGTTAGATAAAGCCTTAGACAGTGAATTCAGTGAACTGAATGATGAGTTTGTACAGCGCTGCTTCGCTCAAATCATAGAAGAAGATTATGTCGGATTCTTATCTGCCCAAGAAAGTTTGTGGCACAGTTTGTTAGCACCCTTACTGGAACATAGAGTCAGTGAAGAAGACGATGCTGCTGATAACAGTGAAAAGAGCAAGGAGAGCGAATAATGAAAATATTACAAGCTGATAGTTTTCCTCTGCTGGGAAAAAGTCTAATTGAAGCCAGTGCCGGTACGGGCAAAACCTATACCATTGCCAACTTGTATCTTCGTGTTTTATTAGGTGATCACTCTTTAGGTTTGAAGTCTGTCGATCGTATTCTTGTGGTTACCTTTACACGAGCTGCGACGGAAGAATTACGTGGCCGTATTCGTGATCGTATACGAGAGCTGTATGAAGATGTATTGCGTCTTGTTCAAAATCCAAAAAGTGCCGTTGATGATGAAGTAAAAGCCTTAATCCTTCGCACCCAAGCTAATTTCTACAGTGAAGAGCAACAAGATAAACTGTCTCTCACCGACTGGTTACAAGCTAACTTATCGCAAATGGATGAATCGTCTGTTTTTACCATTCATGGATTCTGCCAACGCATATTAAAACAATTCGCCTTTGACAGTGGTGTGGGTTTTGAATCTGAAATGATTTTAGATGCACAAGAATATTTACGCCGTGCTGCGCAAGATTATTGGCGTGAGCTTGCCTATCCCATGGATCAAGAGCAGCTAACGGCCTTGCTCGGGCAAGTCTCCAGTCCAGAAGATGTATTCTGGAAAGTACGAGGTTGGTTGCAGCAAGAAGATATAGAATTATTACCCAAAGCCAAATCGAATTTAGACTTCTCGGGGGCATGGTTAAAGGCTAAATCAAGTTATGACGCGGCCGTGCACGTTTGGCAAGAATTAACCGCGCAAGATCTGAATGATTTGATTGAGAATTCAGGTGTTGATAAACGTAGCTTCTCTAAGTCTACGCGACCTAAACGTATTGCGGCGGCTAAAGCCTTCTTTTCTTCTGCGGCGACTTCTACCGGTCCTTGCTTTGTCGGCAAAGTCCCGAAAGATGTATTAGAGCTTGGTCAAGAAAACCTATTTATTAAAACTAAAAAAGGCGAGGCGCCAGAGCATCAAGCATTTCGCTTGATTGATCAGCTCGCCAGTGACTGTGAACAAATGACGGCGGTATTGCCTCATCACATGTTGGCGCAGGTAAAAGCTAAGTTTTGGGCCTCGATGGAACAAGCGAATTTAATGAATCCTGATGATTTATTACGCTTGTTAGCGAATGCTTTACGCGGTTCTCATGGTGAAGCGCTGGCTGAACATATTCGCCAGCAATATCCTTTTGCTATGATTGATGAGTTTCAAGATACCGACAGCTTGCAGTATGAAATTTTTAATCAGGTATACAGCCAAGAAGACAGCTCAGGTCTGTATATGATTGGCGATCCTAAGCAGGCGATTTACAGTTTTCGCGGTGCTGATATTTTTACGTATCTGCAAGCGGGGCAGTCATTAGGTGAAGACCGTCGTTTTACGTTAAACAAAAACTGGCGTAGCCATACTGATCTAGTATCCGCTACCAATGAGCTGTTTGCGCGCCATAATGAACCTTTTGTATTGCCGGGGAAAATTGAGTTTCAGTCAGTATTAGCGTCGGGTAAATCTGATAAAGGTTTCTTTCATTATCGTGGGTTAAAGAAATGCGCTCCGCTGCACTTATTATTAAATTCAGAAGGCACTAATCGTGATCATGGTCGCTATAATGCCGCTGAAATGTGCGCTAAGAGTATCCAGCAGTTATTACTAAAAGGCTGTCTTAACTCAGAAGAAAGCTCTAAAGCTATTAACTCCGGTGATATTGCTGTTCTGGTACATAACCGAAAGCAAGCCAAGCTGGTAAAAGATAATTTAAAGCAGTTAGGGATTAATAGCGTATTTTTATCTCGCGATAGCGTTTTAAATTCAACTGAAGCGCGAGATTTATTACGCTGGTTAAATGCCATTGCCGAGCCTCAAAACGAGCGCCTTCTACGTAATGCTCTAGCGTGTGAGAGCTTAGATTATGACGCGCATTATTTAGCCTCGTTATTGGATGATGAAGCGCGCTGGGAAACTGAGCTGGCCCAGTTATATCAATTGCGTGAACGATTTAATCAGCGTGGGGTTATGGCCTTTATCATGTCTTGGTTAGAAATGAAGCCAGGTGGTGACAATAATACTAATGAAGTTGATGCCGATCCTCTGGCTGTTCGATTGCGTAAGCAAGCTGATGGCGAGCGTAAGCTCACCAACTTTTTACACTTGGGTGAAGTCCTGCAGCAGGCGAGTCGTGAATTGGGTATTCAATCGGGTTTTTATAATACCGACGGTAAGGGGTTATTAACCTTATTACGTTGGTATTCTGAGCGTTGTCAAAATGCCTTATTGAATCAATCAGAAGAGCAACAAATTCGTTTAGAAAGTGACGCGAACTTGGTGCAGATTGTTACCATTCACAAGAGCAAAGGTTTGCAGTATCCGGTGGTATTTTTACCCTTCTGTTGGGATGAAGATAACAATGCGGTGAGATTCGATGCGGTTTATCATACGGAAAAACAAGAGGGCGAATCAGGGACTAAATCAGTCTTAACCATCAATACCAAAGCGGATTCAGAGGCGAAGAAAAAGCATGTGGCAGAAGTACGTGCTGAAGCCATGCGATTATTGTATGTGGCATTAACCCGTGCTGAGCAAGCGTGTTTTGTTCAGCTTGAGAATGTTGTGAAGCATTTGAAGGCTGGGCCTAAAGGCTTACTGATGAATTCGGCTATTGGTTATTTACTAGAGCAAGAGTCGGTCAGCATCGATGGTTTAAGAGAGCGCTTTAGTGAGGTGATTGATGAAGGCAAGTTATCGCTGAATTATTACTCTGATTGGTTAGCTGAAATGGAGAGTATTACGGCTATCGAAAAAGAGGTTGCCGGCGATACAGCACCCTTAACCTTAGCTAAATTTAACGGCAAAGTTTGGGATAATTGGCGCTTAACCAGTTATAGCCAGCTGGCCCAGTTAGATAACAAAGCCGATGCTGAACATGTTCAAACTCATATCGATAGCAGTCATAGCAGCGATATTGTGCTCGATTCGGGCAGTCAATTTGATAGCGAAGCTGAAATTTTAACATCGGCTCTGAATACAGAAGATAACTCTGACTATCAAAATTATAATACTGAAGAGGCTGAAGCTTTAGAAAGCTTAGAGTTAGAAGGCGAAGCAGAGCTAGAAAAAAAGCTAACGCCGTTTGATTTCCCCAAAGGCGCAACCCCAGGAACCTGTTTGCACGGTATTCTGGAAAATTGGGATTTTGTTGATGGTGAGCAGTTAGAAGAACAGATTGGCAACCAATTAAAGTTCTATGGCATTGATGAAGATTTTTCGGCCATGTTGAAGGATTGGATGCGACAGGTTGTAGATCAGCCCTTAGTAGACGCTCAATGTTGTTTAGCAGATATTAGTGAGAGTAATCGCCTGGTTGAAATGGAATTCTATCTGCCAATGACCGAGATTCGTGCTTCAGGTGTTATGCCGTTATTAGACGGACGTCGCTTAGCTTTTGAACCTATGCGAGGCCAGCTGAAAGGGTTTATCGATTTAATATTCCGTCATGACGGACGGTATTATGTGGCGGATTATAAATCGAATTATCTCGGTGATCAGATCAGTGATTATCAACCAGCGGCGTTAATCGATGCGATGGAGCATCATCAATACGATTTACAGTATTGGATTTACAGTATTGCGGTTGACCAATATCTGAGTCGTCGTATCCCTGATTATGATTATGAAACGCATTTTGGTGGAGTCTATTATTTCTTCTTGCGTGGCATGAACGGAAAATCTGATGGCGAGGGCGTGTTTTTTACTCGCCCAGAAAAAGCCCAATTAGATAAGTGGCGGAATTGGTTGCTGGGGGATGAATCTTCAAGCCAACCCCGTGCGGCTGATAGCCATAAGAAATTAGATAGAAAATCAGACGAAAAAATAGTCAAGAAAGCAGATATGAAAACCGATAATAATCAAATGGGGTTGTTCTAATGACTGAACATAATAATGTAACCGCCATTGATCAAAGCGCCACTGATCCAAAATCCATCGATTTTAATGCAGGTAAAAGTTTAAAGCCTTGGATTAAATCGATTTTTGAAAAAGGCATTGGGTATGAAAATCAAAGTCGAGAATTTAATTTAAAGGCGATTGATTTAGAGTTAGCCAATAGCTTATGCCTGAATGAAATATCACTTTCTAAAAAGCAGTCTGCAAAAAAACAGCCGATAAGTACTCATGATGAAACCCGTCTTAAGCTTTACGCTTATTTGATCATTAAACTAAGTCAGGCGCTAAGTCGTGGCGAAGTCTGTATTGAACTTTCGCATTTATATGACATGCCGCAAAAAACAGGTATTAGTTATACTGATGTACTGGGTTATTTACAGAGTTTTACGACAGTGCATGCAATTGATGTCGTAAAAAACAGTGCCAGTTTAGAGCAACTGTCTCAGCAGAATCCTTATGACTTAGTCGTTAACTATCCTTTAGTTGTCATGCAAGGACGATTATATTTTTCTCGTTATTGGTTTTACCAACAGCAGGTTTTTTATTCCATTAGTGCGCGTTTAACCGAGCAGAAAACGACAGTTAATAATGAACTGAGTGCAACGTTACAGGCTTTATTTCCTGAGACCGATAATGCGCAGCCAAACTGGCAAATGTTAGCGGCGGCCAATGCCTGTTTAAACCGTTTTAGTGTTATTACCGGTGGCCCAGGAACAGGAAAAACCACGACGGTTACGCGCTTATTAGCGGCGTTAATCAGTCAGCAGCCTAACTTGCGTATCGCATTAGCGGCCCCAACAGGAAAAGCGGCGGCGCGGTTAGTTGAATCTATTTTAGCCGCCAAAGCCAAGCTTGCGCAGACGTTTCCTTTGGCCGAAAAAATTCCTGTCAGCAGTTTTACTCTGCATCGATTGCTGGGCTGGCGTCCTAATGGATTTTCATACAATCATAAGAAAACGTTACCTTATGATTTAGTGATTATTGACGAAGCTTCTATGGTTGATTTACCCATGATGGCTCAGCTAATGGAAGCCTTGGGAGAAAATACCCGTTTAATATTATTGGGTGATAAAGATCAGTTAGCCTCGGTAGAAGCTGGCAGTGTATTGGGCGACTTGTGTGATAGCGGTGTGATGGTTAATGGCTATCATGCTCATGGTTTGCAAGCGAAAAGGGCAAAGCAGCTAGAGACCCTTTGTGGACTTCAGCAAGATCATTTAAATCAGTATGTCGAAGCCAACGCGCCGTTAATGGCCAACAGTTTAACTCAGCTACGAGTGAGTCATCGCTTTACCAGTGAGTCAGGTATTGGCAAGCTTGCCGCGGCTGTGAATGCAGGTCAATTTAAACAGGTTCAGCAAAGTTTTCTGCAATATGAAGATATTCATTCTTATACTTGTTTAGCGGCGCCTTTTAGTAAAGATAATTCAGCGGGAGTTGTTGAGGCAGAACAAGCGTGGCAACAGCAAGTTATTAACGGCTACAGTCAATATTTAAATGCGATTGAGCAGGGTGCTTGTCCGTATGACGTTTTGCAGTTATTTAATGAGTTTCAATTATTATGCGCCTTGCGCCAAGGCAGCTCAGGTTTGCATGCGCTGAATGAGCGCGTGCAGAAATTGTTACAAGGGCGAGGGTTATTAAACATCGATGCAAGTGCCAATAGTCGTTCAGCTTCTTTAGAGCAAAACCGCTGGTATGTCGGTCGCCCTGTTATGATCAGTCGCAATGATTACGAATTGAATTTATTTAACGGTGATATTGGTATTGCGATGATGGTGGCTGGGAATGATGGCCGCCAAGAATTAAGAGTGTGTTTTGTTGCCGCCGATTCAAGCGCTAAGTCTGCCGTTAACAAGTCAGTCGCTGAAAAATCAAACGTACGTCAGTTATTACCGACACGTTTGCCAGATCATGAAACAGCGTTTGCGATGACGGTTCATAAAAGTCAGGGCTCTGAGTTTTCGGATGTCGCTTTGGTATTGCCTGAGAATCACTCGCCAGTGATTAGTCGTGAATTAATTTATACGGCGATCACCCGTGGTAAGAAGAGTTTTTCTTTATATTCAAATGATGAGGTACTTGCGGCGGGGGTTAATTCGCAGATCGAGCGGGCGAGTGGTTTGCGGGATTTGTTGTTCAACTAATAAATCGGCTATTTTTGCTTTTCCTCCGTGTTCTTTGTGCTCTCCGTGGTGAATTTTTTTTGTAGCTGATAACGTTGGTTTGTTGTTAGCTAAAAGACAAAAACATATCACCACGGAGGACACGGAGCGCTGCGCTTCACGGAGAAGAGCAAAAGAATATTAAAACTAGCTTAGTACTTCAAACTTAAGCTGTGCATCTTTTTCTAAGCGCTCAATTAAACGATCACCCAGTAGGGTCGACGTTGTCCAAAAGCCGCCTTCCTTATCTGCTAATAAATCTTTGTCTAGGGCTAAGCAAGCTCCGACTTGGCCAAGCATTTGACTGGTAGAGCCGTAACCTGGATCGCCTTGGCCAATCACCTTCGTGTGTATTTCTTTTCCTGAAGGAGTTTTGCCGATAAAGCGAATGTCGTAATAACCTTCAACTTGTTCTTTTGGGGTTGGACCTTCCCCAGGCTTGGGTAGCATGTAGTTCTCTAATACCCAGCGCGTTGGTTTAAGAGCTGCGCCAACAAAGAAGGCGCCTAATCCTGCCACTATGCCCGTTGCGGTTAGACGTCCTTTCAATCCTTTACCAACTAACATAGCTTCGTCGTATTTAAAGTCAGTGCCGTATGGGCTACCTGCTAACGCATTTGAGCGGAATACGATGCGTGTATTGATACCAGCCATAATGAAAGGTGCGGTCCAGCCATTGAAGTTTTTATCAAAAGTAGGTTTTTTCGTATCAAATTGGCGAGTTTTAAAGTTATGCCCCGGTGGGCAGATCAAATAAGGATTAACCAAGTCTTTTCTCAATGCAGGGTCTTTCATCACTTCTTTAGTGATGTTTAAAATACTGGCAATCGTGCCACCTGATGCGCCGCCTTTAGCCGCCTTAACCCGCATCGATATATTGTTGCAATACTCCCCCAAATTATTCTTCGCTTCACGCTGAGTAAAATAAACACCCATGTCGGAAGGAATTGAATCAAAGCCACTGCAATGAACAATGTGTGCGCCACTGGCTTTGGCGGTGGCTTCGTATTTTTTCAACATGCGATCAATCCATTGCACTTCACCCGTGAGGTCGCAATAATCGGTGCCTGTCTCTGCGCAGACCTTGACTAAAGTCTCGCCATAAAGCGCATAAGGGCCGACAGTCGAGATAATGACCTTGGCTTGGGCACACATAGCGTTAATCGCCGCTTCATCGTGTGCATCAGCAATGATGGTAGCTAGTTCGGGTTGGTTAACCTGTGCTTTGACTTCCATCAATTTAGAATGAGACCGGCCTGCAATGGCCCAGTTTAGTGTTTCTTTGCCTGGCTTATTAAAATTATCGGCTAAATATTGCACTAATATTTGGCCAACAAAGCTGGTAGCGCCAAAGATGACGACATCGTATTGTGAATTCATGAACGGACCTTTTATTATATTTAATGTGTGTCATTGTTTTTATAATAGCTTGTGTATCAGACTAACAAATTTTTTGTATGACAGTAATGTCAGAAGTCGCCAAAGGGGTCATCAAAACGCTTTCTCTTTTACCTAACAGGGTGAAATTGATATGATCTCGGTTTTTATTTTGGGTCAGTGTTTCTAGGCCTATTATATATTTCGGATTCGACACCTTATGCGCATTGTTTTAGCTCCGCTTGAAGGAGTCATGGATCATACTGTTCGTGAACTATTAACCGGTTTAGGCGGTTATGATTTATGCATAACAGAATTTTTAAGGGTATCAAATAACCAGTTATTGCCGCCGCGTACCTTCTATCAGTTGGCTCCCGAGTTGGAGAATAATGGTTTTACTCCTAGTGGTGTTCCCGTGCGTATGCAGTTATTGGGCTCGCAGCCTAATACTTTAGCGATGAATGCTCAGCGGGCTATTGAATTAGGCTCTCATGGCATTGATCTTAACTTAGGCTGCCCGGCAAAAACGGTGAATAAAAGCAAGGGTGGGGCGACGCTGTTAAAAGAACCCCAGCTTATTTCGGATGCCGTTACTGCGATGCGTGCAGTAGTGCCTAATGATAAAACCTTGTCAGTTAAAATCCGCTTAGGTTGGGATGATCCCAGTTGTGTACATGAAATCGTCGATGCGATTGTGCAAGCTGGGGCTGATGAGATTACGATTCATGCCCGCACCAAAGAGGATGGTTATAAAGCTGATGCGATTAAGTGGCATTACATTGCTCAGGTGAAAGAGCGACTGGCACGGGAAGATAAGCACTTCTCGATTATTGCTAATGGTGAAATCTGGACGCTTGCGGACGCGATTAATTGCCGTAAAGTATCAAGTTGTGACGACTTAATGATAGGCCGGGGCGCGCTAGCAACGCCCAATTTGGCGGCTGTTATCGCCGGTATTAGCGATAAAATGAGTTGGCAGGGTGTGGTCGAGATGATTTTGAATTATCGTAAAGTTCAAGTGATCGGCTCCAAAGGTCACCATTATTCTAGTCGAGCAAAACAGTGGTTGAGTCAGATGCGACAGTCGTATCCAGAAGCCAATGAATTATTTATGCCGATTCGCCGCATTAAGAAAAGCGATGATATGCAGGTGGCGATCGAAGGTTACTTGGAAGCATTGGTGACTAATAAAGTCAGTGAGTGGCAACGCTCATTAGAATCTTAGAACTTTATTAATAGCTCAAGAATTAATAGAAAAATTAAATAACAAACGACATTAACAATATAAATTAGGATTTAACATGAACTGGGAAATTGATAACAATTTTTGCCACCGCGTAACGTCAAGTAATGAAAGTGAAGCAGAGCTTAAAGAAGCGGTATTGGAAGCTGCAGATTACGCGTTTGATTTACTTCATGAGAATATTGAAGATGATTCAATGTTTTGTTTATTTGATTGGAATTTTGCAAAGCAGCGTTTATTGATTGCGGTGACGGATCCAAGTAAGAAGAAATTGGCTAAGCATACGGTTGAGTTAACGCTAACAGGTTACGCAAGCCATATTGCAGATAAAGAAGACCAGCAAGAGCAAATTCAGCTTTGGGTGCACAATCACATTACAACCGCGGCTAATTTTTTACAGTTCTCTCTGGTGGCTGCAATTATTGCTGACGGCGATGTTGATAGCTCTATCTTATTGTAAGGACGCTTGAGGTTTTAGATTTATAAACGTCAATCTAGAGCTGTATTGTTAAGATGAACAGCTCAGCTCTATGTCTCGTGCCCACTCTGGGGGCGAGGCGGCAAAACGGATAAAGTCACTATCATTGGCTAGCGGGCTGTGAGCGAAAGGCTTTTTTACCAGTCTTAATAAATCATTGACGGGGTTGTAGTCGCCGTTTTCTGCCGCTTCTATGGCTTCTTGTAGCATGTAATTTCGTAATATGTATTTTGGATTTACCGTTTGCATCTTGCTTAAACGGCTTGTATCTATTTCACTGCTGTGGACTTCGGCTTTTAAACAGTTCCAGTATTGTTCGAACCAGTGTGCAAAGCCGTTATCATTTCTCCACACGCTGGGTAGGTCCAGTGAATTTATATCAAACTGCTCAACATTGAGGGGTAAGTGGCTCAGTTTATAAAAGAAACGACAGCCATCAATTTCTAAACGTTCTAATAATTGTAATAAGTCATCACACAGGGCTTTAGGCGCTGATGTTAAGCCTAAGCGTTTTGCCATCAGATCAAGCCAAGTTTGCTGAAAGTATTCAGGATAACTGGATAGCAGCTGATTAATGATTTCGATGTCGATTGATTCATCGGCGTCTTTTTCAGCTGTTGAATTCTCATCATCGACTAACAAAGGGATTAACGCTTGTGCCAAGCAAGATAAATTCCACTGCATAATGCCAGGCTGATTGGCAAAAGAATAACGCCCTTCATGGTCACTGTGATTGGGAATGCGATTATTTTGCCAGTTATCCATAAATTCAAACGGGCCATAATCAAAGCTTTCGCCGAGTATGGAAATGTTATCGGTATTCAGTACGCCATGAACAAACCCATAAGCTTGCCATTGGGCAACTAGCTTAATCGTACGGTGAAAAATATTTTGGAAAAACTGCCAATAATGTTTTGCTTTTAAGCTGTCTTCAGCAGCGGTATCACTGATGATTTCAGGAAAGTAGCGGCGTATACAATAATCGGCTAATTCTCGTAAATCATCATAACGTCTTTGATAATAAAAATGCTCGAAGTGGCCAAAGCGAATATGACATTCGCTAATACGTAATACGGTAGCACAAAGCTCATAACGCTCACGGTGAGCGCGCTGACTACTGACGGTAAGCGCTAAGGCACGAGTCGTGGCAATATTTAATCCGTGCATGGCTTCGCTGACTAGGTATTCACGAATACTTGAGCGTAATACTGCACGGCCATCTCCCATTCGCGAGTAGCGTGTTTTGCCTGCGCCTTTTAAATGCCAGTCGTAACGTTTTTCAATCCCGTTCTCATCTTGAAAGCAGCTCTCACCAATTAACAAGCCTCGGCCATCACCTAAGTCTGGATTGTACTGGCCGAATTGATGGCCAGCGTATTTCATTGCCAAGGGGGTAGCGCCGCTAAACTCAGTTTGCCCTGTCATTAAATCAGCCAGCTGCTGTGGATTAATGCTGCAAGGGTCTAAGCCTATTTGCTGCGCTAATTCAGAGTTACTACTCACCAATTGTCCATTGGGCAGCGGCGCTGGCTTTACCTTGTGATAAAAATGCTCGGGCAAGCGGGCATAACTATTATCAAAAGGGATCTGACTTAATGAGTAAAAGCTCATAGTTTTTCTAGATCAGCCTTTTTGATGGTCGATAAATCAGTCCATCCCTGATCAGGTGTTTGTGAGCTATGTGAAAATATTAAACGTGGATCTTTTTTCTCAATAATGCTGCTCTCAAACAGGGCTTGAATATCGGCCTGTTGAATATTTTCAACTTCTTTAGCAATGGCTTCATTGGTATCAAAGCTCAAACGATTGACTTCAATGTTGTGCCAAAAATGCCCCACTTTTTCTGACATGTTTTTCTTTTTACTGACTAAGCGACTGATTAGCCCTTGCTTATGATCTTCAAATTCTTTAGCGGTTAATTGCGCTAGCTGTTGTTTGAAATCAGCAAAAAAGTGTTCGGATTCGGTAAGAATTTCAGCGCTGCTTGCAGTAGGAGATTGCACGATAAAAATCAAACCCGGTACCGCATTCTGTGGGAAAGGAGAGGCTGATACGATATAGCCCATTTTTTTCTCGGTGCGCAACCATTGGTAATAGGGTGAGCTAATAATTTGAGCTAACAGGGCATAATGGGCTCTGGCTTTATCCGATGTTAGTTGATCAAACTGCTGACCTTGAATATACAAGCTCATCGCGCTGTCAGGATGCTGTTGCTCGAGTGATTGCAGGTATTGGTTAGTCGTACCGTTAGACTCAGTGCTGTTAGCTTCAGTGCTATTAGGAACCTTGCTAATCTGAGCGGGAGCAATGCGTTCACCGCTTGGCTGATACGCTTGTTTGAGCACATCGCTGATCGCTTTAGCGGCTTCGGGCTCTAGTGTTCCATGAACATAGCTATCGATATATAGAGATTGTTTTAGGCGCTCATTAAAGGCTAATACATCCTTTAAGGTAACCGTGTCTAATGCTGCAATCAGTTCTTCTTGGCTGAAGCTTGGGTTACGTAGCCAGCGACGTAACTCACTGATGGTGCGCTCATAAGGCTTAGCTTTTAATTGATTTTCTAAGCGACGTTTAAGCTGCGCTTGATAGCGCTTGAATTCTTCTTCGCTAACATTTTCTGCCGTCAGCGACGCCATAGTATCAACAATTTTTTCTAATAAAATAGACAGTTTATCGTGATAGCCCGACATAGAAAGTTCCAGCCCACGACCGCTCGCATGCAGCTGATAATTTAATCCTGCAACGTAAGCTGGGTAGGTATAGCTGCTAATCAGTTCATTCACGCTGTGGCTAAAAAGCTGCGCAATAATACGATCTTTCGCATTATCTGCCACGTCTTTATTGTGCAGGTTAATGAAGACTTTTGCTTTTGGTAGGCGGAACTCTTGCTCAGGGTAATACCATAAACGTAATCCTGCCTCATCGATTAAGGTCGTTGGAATTGCTTGTGCAGCCGCATCGGTCAAGGCAAATGATTGAGGAATAAAAGGATTGGCTTCGGGTAGAAATAATTGCTCACGATACTGAGGTTTTAAAATAGGATCTTTATTCGCTGCGATGAGTTTGATAACCGCAGGGCGCAACATCATCTTGGTATCGTACCAAGTATCAACGGTATTGGTTTCTACTTCTGGTGCAATAAGAGTGCGGATTAAATTGTTACTGCTGAGCTGATCTAAAAAAGGCTTTAAAATATCAGCAGTAGGGGTTTGCCATTGGTAGTCGCCATAAATCACTTGGCTGGCTTCTCTGTGGCGCAAATTATTGGTTAAGCGCACGGCATAGTGGCCCGCTTTGGATTTTTCTTGGTTGGTAAACGCAAGTTCGGCTAGTTGATGTTGTTCGCCATAGATGCGTTCGATAAAGGCTTTGTCTTGCAAGCCTTGCTGCAATAATTCGATGTAAGCAAAGACTGCAGCAGTAATTTCATCAATACGGAAAAGACCGACTAAGGTAAGCTGTACATTAATACTTAATGTCGATTCCCAAGGAGTACTTACGCCACGACCTGCGCTTAAGCCTTCGGCCCAACCGCGTTTTTTAAAGAGCGCTAATAAACTGCCTTCGCCCTCGTGACCCAGTAAATGACTGATGGCTTGCAAAGGCTTGTATTGATACTGGCTTAAACTTTCTGGCATAGGAAAAGAGAGTTTTAACTGGCGCAGTTCTTTAATAGGTTCAATTTGCAGATCAAGAGGGAGTTGATCTTGCAGGTATAAGCTTGGGCGCTTTGCTTTGGCGATGATATCGCGCTTAGGAATGGCGCTGAATTTTTCTTGTGTCCATTGCTCTAGCGTATTGAGGTCATAGTTACCTATTAACGCGAAGGTCATTTCATTGGCTGAATAGTGTTGCTGATAAAAGGCAATTAACTCATCGCGAATCAAGCTGCCAGGACGATCTTCTAAGGTTGCTAAGCTGCCTGTCGCAAATTGTGCATAGGGATGCGCAGGGTTCATCGCTTGTTTTTCAGCAGAAAAAATACGGCGACCATCGTCTTTTGATTTTGACGTATATTCTGCGTTTACCGCATTCTTTTCACGCTCCACATAATCAGCATCAAAGGTGGGTGAGATAAAGAAAGGGGCAAAGCGGTCGAGTGCCCCTGCTAAATCATTATTATCAATTTCAAAAAAGTAATTGGTTACATCATGAGCTGTGAAAGCATTATGAGTGCCACCGTGTTTTGAAATGTAATCTTGGTATTCTCCTGAATCAGGAAAAGGTTCGGTACCTAAAAATAGCATGTGTTCTAAAAAATGAGCCAAACCTTCACGGCCCTTGGGGTCATCACCGCTACCAATATTGACGGCTAAGGAAGCGGCTGCTTTATCAGCTTCTTTATCGGAGACCAGAATTACCTTTAAGCCATTATCAAGCTCAAGCGAGCGATACTCTCGTTGGTCATTAGGACTTTGGATAATGGTAGGACTTGATGATTGCATATTGATCCGATAAGCCGCGGTAGCAACGGCCAGAATTAGCAGCAGCAAGAAGGTGCTGTAGCGAGTAGAGAAAAGCATGTGAACCCCAATTTAAAATGTCTTAGTACTTTTAGGAGTACTGACTATTAGTGCTTAGCGCTGTTTTGAGCGGCAATGTCTTTTGCATCTTGTAAACTGTGTTCAGCGTCATTTAATTCAACGATCAGTTGTAGTTTATTTTTACAGTCTTCTAACTCTGACGATAATAGTGCTGATTGGTTCATAAAGGCTTGATCAATCGAGTCATATACCGCTTTTATTTGTGCTTTATTGTCTGCTTTAGGTGTTTTCAGTACTTGTAAGCAGGCATGTGCAATTTGGTGGTAGAGGTGTTCTTTTTTCACGGAAAGTTCCTAGGGGTTAAAAAAGTATAATTTCGCAGCAGGATACCTTATTTTGGCATTTATTGATGCAGTTTCGATGGGATAATACGGGTTTTAAAAAAAGATGTAATAACTGAAATTCATTAAAAAATAGGTTATGTCTAGAATAAGTTCTAAGAAATAGTACTAATTTTCTAGGCAAGTATGGTTAGTCACTACCTATACTTAGTATAAGTTTAGTAAGAAACTGAGATGTTGCAGTGGCAGATAAACAAGCGTTAACCACAGGTGAAGCCGCAAAGTATTGCGGTGTTAATTTCCGAACCGTCATTCGTTGGATTGAACGAGGGCATTTGGATGCTTATAAATTACCCGGCAGGGGGGATAACCGGATACCGGTCGATACCTTTGTCGACTTTTTGCGGAAAAATGACATGCCGGTGCCAGATGAGCTGGTGGCTGACGATCGCCGATTATTGCTATTTTCGTTACAAGATAGCAGTACCCGAGAGCTTGCAGCAGATTTACGGCGTAATAACTGGGACGTAGTATTGGCAGATGACCCAGTACAGTTGGGGTATTTAATGGCGAAAGATAAGCCGTCTGCTTTATTAATGATGGATCTTAATTATGCCGATGTTGCCGCTCGAATTATGAAAGAGGTGAGCAAAGATCGCAGCGCTCCTCCTAAAATGGCCTTGTTACAAGGTAATCAAAGAGAAATTCATGACGGCTGGGATTCATTTCAATGGCCAGAACAGCGCCAGTTGTTGCTGGATTACTTGGCTCAAGACGGGTCGGAAAGCCATTAAAGATAATGGCTACGGTTAGTTTCTATGTTTAAGCCCACTCCAGTGGATAGGCTTAAACACGTATTGAGTCTTTGGTTAGATTAATGCAGGACCATAAGGGATATAGCGATTGTCGGTTTGTTTTTTTAGCCAGCGGACAAAGTCTTTTTCTGCAGCTCTATTTTCAGCTTTTAAATGACGTAAAAAATAAATAGTAGGATTTTTACTGCCAAACGTCCAAGTCGGAAATTTCATTTCTCCCACCGTGAATAACATGCATAGATCCAATATCTGTGTATCAGTAAATTCTTCAATTGCCTTCAACCATGCGCTTTGTGGGGCATTCAAATAGCTACTTATCAACTCAATATCGGCACTTTCAAGGTGCTTGATATCGTCTTCGATCGTATTTTTGCCATTGATTAAAGAAGCTAAACCTAATAATTTCTTTGCGGAAATGCTGGTTATTTGTTCAGATGGCTGCCAAGTATCTACCATAATAAATCGCCTCTTAAAGGTAGGGATAGTGATATTGCTGCGATATACTATCGATTCGTAAAACAGAAACAAGTGATCTTTGTTATATAAATGTTTTTTGCTAGGAATAATGGATTAATGGATGAGTTTGCTGACATACGGCCTTATAACGATACTGAATTCCAACAGATTTTAGAGCGCTTATTGGCTGAGCCAGATCTAGTAAAAGGCCTAGCGTATTTTATGCGCCCTAATTGGCGCGGGCCTTTGCGTTTATTGGCTCGATCACTTGTCCGTTGGCGTTTGCAAAAGGACCTAGGTGGACTTGAATCTATTGCTGAGTTTCAACTTTGGTTAGCGGGTTATGTAGAAAAAATTATTCGAAAAACCACAACGTCATTAGAGATCACTGGTATTGATCAGCTTGACGCCAGTAAGAGCTATTTATGGCTATCCAATCATAGAGATATTGCCCTTGATCCCACCTTAGTCAATTATGCGCTGCACTTGAGTAATAAGCCGACGGGTCGCATTGCGATTGGTGATAACTTGTTAACAAATCCCATGATTGGGGATTTTATGCGTTTAAATAAGAGTTTTATTGTTAAGCGCTCTATTAAAGCAAAGCGTGAAAAGTTTTCTGCTTTACAGTTATTGTCACGCTATATACGGCATTCTATTTCAGAGGGGCATTCTGTATGGATTGCACAGCGAGAAGGCCGTGCAAAGGATGGTATTGATACGACGGATACTGCTGTTTTAAAAATGCTAAGTTTGGCAGGACGAGCAGATAAGGAAACGTTTTCAGAATCGCTACAGCATCTTAATCCCGTTCCTGTGAGTATTAGCTATGAATTTGATCCGTGTGATATTTTAAAAGCGCGAGAGTTGGCGGCGATTCATCAAGGGGAAACTTATCTGAAAGCCGATAATGAAGATGTCACGAGTATCGTGACTGGACTTATGGGTCATAAGGGTCGAGTTCATATTAGTTTTGGTGAGGAAATTTCGCTATCATATTTTCATTCAGCTGAACTACTGGCCGCAGAGATGGATCGTCAAATCGTTAATGGCTACGCTTGTTTCCCTATTAATTATGCTGCACATCAGCTGCTTGCTCAGCTGGGAAAGTGTCAGTTGCTTGAACAGTACAACGAAGACGATATTAAATCAGGAACTAAAGAGTTACATTCGCGTAGTGAAGGCGAAAGTGAAGCTGTAAAGTATCAGCTGTATTCAATGTATGCCCAACCGATTATTAGGAAGCAAAATAAACACCATGAATAAAATTTTTATACTCTTAACCTGCTTATGCCTATCGGCTTGTGATTTAGATTTGGGATCCAGTTATGATCCTACAACGCGAACGATGTATATCGATTATTATCAGGAAGCCTGTAGTGAAACCTCAAACTTATTGTGCTTGCGTATCCGCTTGGATACGGACGATGCCTTTGAGGTTAGTGAGGTACCTATGTCTGGTTTTGAAAATTTGAAATGGGGTAGTCGCTATAAGGTTCAAGTAGAAGCTGAAAGAGATAGTGATGGAGACGATACTCACTATAGTTTTGAAAGTATTGATAGTACGGACGTTATAGATGCCAGCAGTAATGAATTTGTATTAACATTCAATATGGCCAGCGAGATATTGCTTGATAATCAAAATAATAGTTGGATTGTTGGTACGGAAAAAATATTTTCATGTTCTGATGCAGACTGTACTTTATTATCAAATTCTTATCGTGATAATGATAAAATTCAGCTAAGTTTTACTGCCGAGAATGATGAGCTGACATTGTTAGCGGTGAAGTGTCAGTCCTCTGATACTGATTTTTCTTCCAAGTGCGAAGGAGTTAATGATGCAGTATTTGATATTGCCCATTACCGATCAGATTGTGGGTTATCTGAGCCTCGATTATGTTTTGTTTATAAAGAAAAGAATGACGCCAGTACGGAATGGAATATTTTGCCCTTTGGAATTGCTGGTTTTACTGCGCAATGGGGAAAGGAATATCGAATAGATGTTAAAGTAACAATAAAAGCTAAAGCTTTAAAGTCTGTTGAGTTTGTTAAGGAGCGTGAATCTGCTGATCGAACTAATGAATCATTTAATATGATTATGAGAACTGGTGCATCAGGTTTGGAAGAGTCGAATAATGATGTGATTAGTTACGATGGTATTGAATTTAATTGCTCTCGGTATAATAAATGCAGCGATATTGATGATGCAGTTGAACAAGCATCGAGTAGCCAAGAGCGGTTTTTGATCTTGCAAGCGTTTGTTGAGACCAGTGGAGAGGTTCCTGTTATATTGATTAAAGATTTGTTATGCGATGAAGCTAGCGATAAATTCAAGGCAGAATGTGTATCTAAACATGATGATGTGTATTGGAACGAATAGCTTGGAAAATTTGTAAAAAGCAGACATAAAAAAAGCGGCTGAGCCGCTTTTTTTATGTCTGCTTTTTATGACACAGTATTAATGCTTATAATCTTCTTATTGACGGTTAATAACTTGGCTCATGCGCTTACTGGCCTTTTTGGCAACAGGGCTGTCAGGAAACTCTTGGGTGATTTTGCGAAAATAGTTCAATGCTTTAGCATTATCACCATGGCTGTTATATTCACTCATATAGATTAAGCCAATTTGATACAAAGCTTTTGCACGCATGGCTTCTGAAGAGGCTTTATTCTCATATAAAATCAAATAAACACTTTCGGCATCAGTGACTCGATCACCTGTAATTGCACGTTCACTCATCGGTGTCAGGTCAGCATCAAAAGGAATGCTTGATTGCTCTAATAGCGATTTACGGTCCGCAAGGGACAATAACTCTTTCGCGGTGAGTTGAGTTTTAGCCGTTTTACGCTGCTTAATAAGAGCAATTTTAGATTCGATTTTTTTGCGCAAGCGTGAATCGGGATACTCCTGTGAATGACGGTTGAAGTACTTTAATGCTTCATTATCATTTCGCTGTTCAGCGTAGGGGTTCATATACAATAAACCAATTTGGTAAAGTGCTAGTGATTTAACGTTGTCGCTATAATCTTTGTTATTCAAACCTTTTGTATAAGTGATAACGGCTTCATTAATATTGTTTCGAGCAATGGCTTGAACAGAAAAGGTGAGTAGATCGGGCTCTTCTTTTAATGCAGCAGCACCTCGGACTTTAATATTTTCTTCGTAGCGTCCAATGGCATGTCCCCCTGCTCCAGCGGCAACAAAAGGTGTTGCAATAGAACAGCCCGTAGTGATCATTACGACCAGAGTGAGACCTAAAAGTCTGAGTTTCATGAAATTGTCCCTAAAATTTAATTGCGTGAGAATAATCTTTTATAATAGTTATAGTTTAACGATAGAGAGAGGGATTTAGAAGAGATAGATCAAGAAAATGGAGTGTTAATGGTGCTGCAAATATGATGAGTAGTCAGAGTGCGACATAATAACGGTGTAATACGTTAATCATGTGGCTCCCAAGAGAGAAGGGGGTGGCAAAGTACAATCGAAAAGGCTAAGTAATGACGGAGCATGCATTGCTCAGTCATTACTTGCGTGATTTAAATAATAAAGCTTGCAGTAATTGCAACGCTAGCACCTAACAATGCACCAAAAATTATGCCTTTAAACATTGCAGCCTGAGATTTATTCGTGACTTCAATCATCAATTTATTTTGCTGTTCTTCAATGGCTTGAAGTTTTACTAGCTGCTCTTTGTAGAGAGTATCTACTTTTTTACGGCTGACTTTATCGGCAATTACCATCATCTGCTTTTGCAGTTGAGGCTGTAGCCGCTTGAACAATTTGGCGTCATCACCTAGCTCTAATAATTTGACTTGCAGTGGTTTCAGATGCTGTTTAAAACTGCGCTCAGCAATAGTGAGGCGTTCTTGCTGAGTTTGTAATAGCTGATGACTAACGCCATCTAAACCAGCAGTCATTTCTGCTTTAGCAGAAAGTATTGAGTTATTTAAACGCTGCTGAATCATTTTTTCAATAACGTCTAATGATACTTTATGGGCATCGTTATTATTCATTTGTGCCTCAGGTACATCATTGGCAGCAGTATTATTTAATGAATTAATCACGGCCATAACGGCTTGTTGATTCGCGGGTTTGGGTAAGACACCACTAGCACCATGAGACATAGCCAATGTATTGTATCCGTCACCTTCTTTAGAAGTGTACATGATGGTTGGGATACCTTGAGTTTTAGGGTTGTTCTTGATTGTTTGTGTCGCTTCAAGCCCATCCATTCCTGGCATCATGTGATCCATGAAAATGATGTCGGGTTGTTGGTTCTCTAAATAACTTATTGCCTCTTCGGCGCTTTCGACTCCTAGAGTAATAACATTCATTTTCTCAAGCAGGCGCTGGAGCATGATACGAGCAGATTTTGAGTCGTCTACAATCAGAGCACTTTTAATTGTCATGGGGCACATCCTTATCGTGCTATTAGCCACTGTTGACGCTAGCATTGAGCAATAGTGACCTGCTTAAATAGAATGGTCAATAGACTGGCATCGTTATAAGCATGAAATAGTTCTCATTTGTTATGAAAAGCTATGATATCCGCTATTTCTGTAGGGTGAGACTAGCTGCCTTGGCATTACCGCATTACAATACAATCATTGTGCTACCGTTAAATAGATATTGATGAAAGGACCCAAATATATGAGTGATGATGCAAGGCTGACACAAAGCGCCGCTGTATTTTCTATTATAATTGCCGCAATTCTTATCTTAGGAAAAGGCGTGGCTTGGGTAGATACCGATTCTACCAGTCTGTTGGCATCTTTTGCCGACTCCAGTTTGGATATTATAGTTTCATTAATTAACTTCTTTGCGATTCGTTTCGCGTTCTCTCCTGCGGATAAAGAACATCCTTTCGGGCATGGTAAAGCAGAATCGCTTGCAGCTTTAATGCAGTCTGCGTTTATCTCGGGGTCAGCTTTTGTTTTACTTTTGCATGCCAGTGAACGTTTAATTCACCCGAAACCTATTGAGTCATTGCAGTTAGCAATTTGGGTGATGATTATCTCATTAGTTTTGACTATTGTGTTGGTGATGTATCAACGCTGGGTTTATCGAAAAACAGGTTCTTTAGCGGTTAAGGCAGACTCTGCTCATTATTTTAGTGATATTTTAGCCACGATTGCTGTTATTGCTGCATTGCTGGGAGGGCAGTGGAATATTACTTGGCTCGATCCGCTAGTGGCTATTCTAATTGTATTAGCATTATTAAAAAGTGCTTTCGGTATTGCTAAAGAAGCTCTTAATATGTTGATGGATCATGCCTTAGACCCAGAAGTTGCTGAGACCATTAAGACATTAGTAAAAGGTAATGCTTTTATTCTCGATTGCCATGATATTAAAACGCGTCAGTCAGGAAATATTCAATTCATTCAGGTTCATTTAGACTTTTCTGCAAATGTCTCTTTATTTCATGCGCATACTCAAGGTGAGTGGCTGGTGGCTGAGCTGATTAAAAAATACCCTCGTGCCGATGTGCTTATTCATCATGACCCAATCGAACAAAAAGATGGGCAAGCCAATGGCGGAGTAAAGAAAGCTTGATGAGGCATTTTTTTTTATTCACGGCTTTGTTATTTGTTCATCAGTGTTGGGGTATAGAGGAACGCTATCTACATACCTTTGAACAGCAAGATGGTGGCGGTAATGAAGCGATTAAAATTAATATTGTTCGTGAAAAAGAGCAGACCAAAATCCCTTTTATTGATTACTCACATGATTGGCTAAAAGATTATATTGATAACGTTTCTTACAATGTTGATGGCTTTTTTATTGATGCTTTTTTCAGTGACGATATTATTGAAGACGACGTGAATGGTAGTCGAGCAAAGGTGTCATTTTTTACTCGACGAAAAATTGGTCAGCCCGTCGATTATAAATATGGCATTAGTGTTAAGCTTGTTTTACCGAATACGGATGAACGCTTTAATCTTTTGTTACAGTCTTCAGATGAAGACGAAGGAGAGCGTGAGAGTAACCCAATTAATACCGTCGATAATGTAGAGTATTCAACTGCATTGCGATATGTTTTTCAAGAAACAGAACGCTGGAAAGTGAATTTTGATACAGGGGTTCGCTGGGGGTTGAATCCCGATCCTTTTAGTCGTCTTCGCTTTCGCCGTTATGCCTACCTTGATGATTTTAGAATTAAGGCCACACAAAATTTCTTCTGGTCAGGTAATGATGGCTTTGGAGAAGAAACCAAGGTTGAGTTGAATCAACCGTTAAATATTGATCGCTTAATAAGGTACTCTGCTGGCGCTGAGTATTTATTGAATAATGAGTATTTTACGTTGAATTATGGCATGGCGTTATATCATGAGCTGAACTCATCTGAAGTATTGGCGTATTACTATCGAGCAGGTGGGGATACAGTTGATAAGGTGACGTTTAATAATTATGGTATTGGAATACGTTATCGTCGCAAGGTTTATCAAAATTGGATGTTTGTAGAAGTAAACCCAGAGTTAGAAACTCAAAGTGATTCTGAATATGATATTACGCCTATTATTATGTTTAGCTTTGAGGCGTTAATTGGTATTCGATAAAGTCATTCTTTAATTATTTGGCATTAATAATTAAAGAACAACTTTAAAGAGCGTGTATTACTTTGTTTCAAACATGCCAGCAAAAAGAGGTGATGTTAAGTAGCGCTCTCCTGAGTCAGGTAAAACAACGACGATACATTTGTCTTTATTTTCAACTCGATCGGCTTGGCGTAATGCGGCCACCATTGCAGCACCACAAGAAATACCGGCAAGTATTCCTTCTTCAGACATTAAACGGTGAGCCATGGCCATTGCTTCATCGTTACCGACAGTTTCTACCTCATCGATCAAATCAATATCCAGATTACCAGGGATAAAGTTAGCACCAATGCCTTGAATTTTGTGTGGACCTGGCTTAATCGTCTCGCCAGCTTTGGTTTGGCTAATGAGTGGAGAATCTACAGGTTCAACAGCAACACTGGTAATGGCTTTACCTTGGGTCTTCTTAATGTAGCGGCTGACTCCTGTTATTGTGCCACCGGTGCCTACACCTGCAACGAATATATCTACAGAACCGTCGGTATCATTCCAGATCTCTGGCCCCGTCGTTTGCTCGTGAATCGCAGGATTAGCTGGGTTTTCAAACTGCTGCAGTAAAATAGCATTCCCTTTCGCGGCAGCCACTAGTTCATTGGCTTTATCAACGGCGCCTTGCATGCCCTTTGAACCTTCCGTTAGCACAACATTAGCACCGAGTGCTTGCATCACTTTGCGGCGCTCGAGGCTCATCGTCTCAGGCATGGTCAGAGTGACTTTATAACCACGAGGAACGCCGGCCATAGCCAACGCAATACCGGTATTACCGCTTGTTGGCTCGATAATTTCCATATCTGGCTTTAGGTTGCCATCTTTTTCGGCTTGCCAAATCATATTGGCACCAATACGACATTTTACGGAATGTGCTGGATTGCGGTTTTCTAGCTTTACATACAGTTTAGGATGCTGACTTAGTTTGTTGATGCGCACTAAAGGTGTATTGCCTATCGATTGTGAAATATTGTCAAAAATTTTCATCTTTCATTGTTCCTTTGTGAGTATTAGTAAAAAATGTGGCTTCTTCGTGTATAAGCTCATTTTAATGTAAACAGCTATGTCTTATCACCATAATATAAGTCTACACTGAAGTGTAATGATGGCGATAATCAATTAGAGCTTGTGGCTACATGAATAGGTTCAACTGTTCGTTATAAGTAGGCTTATAACCTTGCTTGAAGGTAGGTCATTGTTAATTTTAGCAGCAATATACGTTAGGAGTTTTTGTGGTATCAACAACTCAATTGTTTAATGAGCAGTTAGAAAAGCTTGAACAGCAGATAAACCGATATCAAGGGTTATTATCTTTAGGTTTTAAAAGATTACAATTTCCGAGTGAAATAGAGAAAGATTATATTGAATGCAGTAATACGCTATTCATCGATTCTTCGCGTCTTATACTTTCGTTTGGCATATTGTTATACCTTGCCTTTGGTTTTTCTGATTACGCACTAGGGCAAGAGCAAGCGGATATGCTATGGGTTGTACGTATTGTCATTGCTGCGATTATGCTTACCGGTATTGGTTTTGTTTTTAATCGACGACTGGTGCATTGGGTAATTAAGGTGACGTCATTAGGAATGGTAGTGGTCGGCTTAAGCATTGTTTTATTCATGTATATATTGGAAGAGCCTTATAGCTATGCTTATCATCTGGGCTTAATTCCCTGGCAAGTATTTGTCTTGGTCTCCTTGAGATCTTATTTACGGGCGATTACCGTCAGTTCAATCATTGTATATAGTGCTTATATTGCTGTTGCTTATACCAAGGAATATATTCCGTATCATCCAGAAGTGGATCATTTAGCCTATATTACGTTGCCTTTATTCACGGCCTTTTGGGGGCTGTTGATCGCTATGGGGATTTATTTAGGCTATCAGATAGAAAAGTCAGCACGCATGGGTTACGTTAAAAATCGACTATTATCTCTTGATGCTCAAAGGCTTACGTTATTGAGTGAGGAGTTGCATTTATTGTCGACGACGGACAGTTTAACGGGATTGTCCAATCGTCGTCATTTTGAACACTGTTTCGACCTAGAGTGGCGTAGGGCGGTTCGTACTCAAGATTCGATCGCTTTGATCATGATTGATATTGATCATTTTAAAAAATACAACGACTTTTACGGGCACCAGTCAGGAGACAAGTGCTTGCGTCAGGTATGCACTGCATTGCAGTCTTATGCTCAGCGCTCTGGAGAACTTGTCGTGCGCTATGGTGGGGAAGAATTTTTAGTATTGCTGCCTAGGATGACTTTGGCCAGTGCTCAGGCTATTGCTGAAAATATTTGTCGTAAGGTCAGGGGATTAAATATTTCGCATGCGCAATCAAACGAGCAGTATGTGACGATTAGTCTTGGGGTTGCCGCCATGGTGCCGAGTATGTCGGATAATGAAGAAAACTTATTGAGAGATGCTGACCGCTGCTTATACCAAGCTAAGGCAGAAGGGCGAAATTGTGTGGTCAGTTAATGTGAGATCAGTGAATGATGTGATTAACGGTATCGTTAATCACATCTTCTTATTTAATACGGATAGTGAATTTATGGTGCAAGTCCATATCATAGAATGAATATTAATAGTTGAGATGGCCTGCTTGCGGTTGTTCAGCTTTCATTAATGTTTTTTGGGACAAAGATTCAATTTGCTTATCTTTATCTTGCCAAATATCTGAAACCCAGCCTTGGAATTGCTGTTTAAACTCAACATCATTCTCATAATCACCTTGGCAAAACTCAGCAGGAATTGGTATTTCTCGAATACGCACGACCACTTTAGGAACTCTTCCGTGCATAAAGTCAGCAAAGTTTGGAATTCCCTCAGGATAAACAATAGTGCAATCTAATAATGATTGAAATTTATCGCCCATGGCATTTAGCGCAAACGCAAAACCTCCTGACTTTGGTATGAGTAGGTGCTTATAAGGAGACTGCTGTTTGTCATGTTTTGTCGGAGTAAATCGAGTTCCTTCAAAAAAATTCATCACGCTGGTAGGAATATGTTTGAATTTTTTGCAAGCTTCTTGCGTTGTTTCAATATCTTTGCCTTTCATCTCAGGGTGCTTTTCAAGATAGCTTTTAGAGAACCGTTTCATAAAGGGAAAATCTAATGCCCACCATGCTTGTCCCATGATCGGTACACGAATAAGTTCCTGCTTTAAAAAGAATTTGAGAAAAGGTATTTTTCCATTTAGTACATGCTGCAAGGCCAAAATATCGACCCAACTCTGATGATTACTAGAAACAAAATACCAACCTTTTGGATTTAAGTTCTTTGGCAGTTCTATATCCCAAACGGTATTTTGAGTCAGTTTCATCCAGCCGCTATTGCAGGAGATCCATGCCCCTGCAACAGTACTAAAAATAGGGTCCATAACCTTACGGACCGCTATTTCTGGGAGTATGAACTTAATGGGGGTGAGCAAGAAGAGAATAGAACACCAAAAAATAACATTAATAAAAAGTAAGGTGCTGGCTATTATTGCCGTTATTTTTTCGCGCATATCGTTCCCTATGATTTTAGTTGTTGTGCTTGTATCGACGTTAAAGCAATAGTGTATACAATGTCTTCAACCAATGCGCCCCTTGATAAGTCATTAACTGGCTTTCGTAGCCCTTGCAGCATCGGACCAACACTAATTACATGAGCACTGCGTTGCACGGCTTTGTAGGTTGTGTTGCCGGTATTTAGGTCAGGAAAGATCAATACTGTAGCTTGTCCTGCGACAGGGCTATTAGGTGCTTTACTCTTGGCGACAGATGCGGTTGTTGCAGCGTCGTATTGCAAAGGCCCGTCAATGATAAGGTCTGGGCGTAATTCTTTAGCGATCGCTGTCGCTTGTTTTACCTTTTCAACATCACTGCCTGTTCCTGAAGCACCGGTGGAATAGCTAATCATGGCGACTTTAGGTTTTATACCCATTGCCAAGGCTGAGTCGGCACTTTGAATGGCAATATCCGCGAGTTCTTCTGCGTTTGGATCAGGGTTAACGGCGCAATCGCCATAAACCAAAACTTGCTCCGGCAGGCACATATAAAAAACGGAAGAAACTAACTTGGCTCCAGGGGCGGTTTTAATTAACTGCATCGCTGGGCGAATGGTATTAGCAGTAGTATGAATAGCGCCAGAGACCAGGCCATCGACATGGTCTAGAGCAAGCATCATTGTGCCTAGTACTACGTTATCTTCCAATTGCGCAACGGCCATCGGTGCTGTCAGGTTTTTGTGCTTACGCAGTTCAACCATGGCCGGAACATAATCTTCACGAATGCTATCGGGATCCATAATTTTTAAATCGTCAGGCAGCACGATGCCCTGAGCTTCGGCGACTTGGTGAATTATTTCGGCCTTACCTAGTAAAATACACTGTGCAATACCCCTCTGTTGGCAGATAGTCGCGGCCTGAATCGTGCGTGGCTCTTCACCTTCTGGCAGAACAATGCGCTGTAGGTTTGCGCGAGCACGCTCAACCAGTTGAAAGCGAAAAGCGGCTGGACTGAGGCGTTCTGTGTGTGGGGCATTAATCGCGGTTAATAATGCCGGTATGTCTATGTGCTCAGCAATATGAGCACGAATAAGATCGATGCGTTGTAGGTCATCTTCTGGCACGGCAGTATTGATGTGATGAAGTTGATTCGCGCAAGCAAAAGTATCACTGTTAGTGGAAAGAATAGGCAATCCGCTGGTGATGGCTTTTTGGCATAAGCGTAATACGTCATCGCTAGGCAACAGCCCACCCGTGAGCACTAGCCCAGCTAAAGGTGTGCCGTTAGTTTCTGCCAAGGCGCAGGCAAGAATAATGTCATCTCGGTCGCCAGGAGTAACGATCAAGGTGCCCGCGGTGAGGCGGTTTAGCATATTAGGCAGAGTACGGGCACAGAGCGTGATGGTTTTTACGCGACGTGTATCAAGTTCCCCAGCATTGATTGTGCTAGCTTTTATTTGGCGAGCGATATCAAGAGTTCTTGGGCTAATTAAATCGCGCTGCCAAGGAATAGTCCCTAGCAAACGGCAGTGCTCTAATTCTATTTTTGGGGCTTTACTTAAGCGCTCGGCATCGCTTTCATCTGAATTAGACAGCATAAAGTGAGATTCAGTAGGAATGCCGTATTTATTGATAATAGCGCCGATGATATTGGCGTTTTTGAAGCCTCCAAAGATAGCGGCATTTAAATTAATGTCCGCTTGAATCTCACCTGATGTACGCTCTTCAGCGCTGCTCACTAGAATAATGTCGGCGTTTAATGCTTTGGCAATTTCAGCGTTAAGCTTCGCGGTGTAAGGTTCACTTCGGTCGGGGACTAAGCCTTCAACAATCGTAACTTCGGTGCCCGCTGTTGCAATGTGATGCAAACCAACTAAATCTTCCAATAAACGATCTGTTTGACCGGTGCTAATCAGCTGTTGCGCCTGCTTGAGTGGCATTGGCTGAGGAGGGTTGAGCGGATAGGTTTGCTTAACCATTTGAGTCGAGCGTTCAATTTCGCCTTCGGTATACGGCGCAACAGGTTTAAAGAAAGAGGCTTTAATGCCTTGAGTATCCAGCGCGTGCAATAGGGCAATACTAATACTGTTGAGGCCGCTGTGTAGACCTGTAGGGGCGATAAATATATTAATCATGGTTGCATAACTCGTAGCAGTCTTGGGCGATCATAAGTTCTTCGTTAGTCGCGATAACCATCGCTTTGGGGCTATTAGCTTGGCTGATAATGCCGTGCTCATTGCCCGCTTGTTTATTCAAATCTGGATCTAGGGCAATCTGCGCATTAGGCCAAAAGTCGATAATACGCTGGCGAATAGCTGTCGCGTGTTCGCCGATACCCCCGGTAAATACCACTGCATCGATACGGGTTAATGAAGCTGATAAAGCCCCGAATTCGCGTGCAATGCGATAACAAAACGCATTAATCGCTTGGCTTGCTTGTTTATTCCCAGCTTCTTCTTGTGCTAATAGCGTGCGCATATCATTGCTGCAACCGGACAAACCGAGTAATCCACTTTTTTTATTCAGGCTGTTCATAATGTCTTCAATGCTGGTATTTTCAGCTTTCATCATGAATTCAATTAGTCCAGGGTCAATACTGCCACAGCGAGTGCCCATAATTAGGCCATCCAGAGGCGTTAGCCCCATGCTGGTATCAGCGCTTTTTCCGTTTGATATCGCAGCAGCACTGCAGCCGTTACCAAGGTGCGCGCACAGAATATTCAGTTCTTCTTCGGGTTTATTTAAGAGTTTGGCACAGGCTTCTGTAATGTAACGATAACTGGTGCCGTGGAAGCCATATTTACGCACACCATAGTCTTCATACCAAGCTTGTGGCACCGCGTAAAGATACGCATGCTCAGGCATCGATTGGTGAAAGGCGGTATCAAATACGGCGACCTGAGGCAATTTAGGCAATAGTTTTTGACAAGCTTCAATGCCGAGCAAGTTCACGGGGTTGTGAAGAGGGGCAAGGTGACTGATTTTTCTAAGGGCGGCAATATTCTCGGTATTGAGTAACGTTGAGGCTGAAAACTCTTCGCCACCGTGCACGACCCGATGACCAATGCCGATTAATGAATCAAGAATATTCCATTCAGCCAATAGTAATGCCAGCTTATCAAGCGTCGCTTGGTGGCCTTGATCAGAAATTGGGCTTTCACCTTTATGTAAGCCAGACCAGCTAATGAAGGGTTGTGCTTCGTACAAACGCTCCGCTAAACCGCTGATTAAAACGCTCTGTGTAGACATGTCGAAGATTGCAAATTTTATAGAGGAGCTGCCACAGTTAAGGACAAGGATATTAGCACTGCTCATGGGGGGCCTTATGTAATACCAAAAATTTAAAGGGGCTATCTTAAACTAAAACGATGGCCGGTCTATTGCCGCTTTTAAACAAGCTGATTCATATCAAGTTGGCGGTGGTTTTATTAATTTGGGCTGAGTGTTTGACATAACGCCTGTTCAATTTGCTTAAGAATGAACTGTGTATTATTACTCGCCACTTCTGGAAACTTACTAAAATTAAAGCGAACACCGTAGCGATAATCTACCTGCTTGCCATCGTAACGCACGATTTCGGCCGGTAATTGTCGAATATTATGAAACTCACTTAAAATAGTCACTTGAATACGCTGACCAATCTTGAGTTTTAAAGGCGTAGTAATTGCAGCACCACCGCTAGAAAAATTAGTGACCAGCGCGGGGTGCTTTTCTTTTTTTAGACCAAACCAGTACCTAGGTTGCAGTTCAAATTTTAAACTGGCTCCTAAGTAGCGGTCGCTAAATCGACGTTCTTTGGTGATCAATGTTAATTCTTTCCATTACTAGCTGAAGGCGATTTTTCGATACTGGCTTTATCGCTATCATTATTAATTTTGGGAGCATTGAAGCGGCTTAACTTATTATAACGGATCATTTGTTGAATTTCTTTTACGTACTCTTCGCGACGTTCAGAGTATCCGATTAATCCTTGGGCAAGCGCTACGCCGGTTACTGCTTGATTGTTATCAATTGCTTGCTGACGCAAATCTCGTAATGTTTCATAACTTTCATGCCGATTCAGATTTTTAATATAACTTTTTACTGAGTCGTATGGGCTATCAAAATCGGCTACCTCATGATTGGCGCCACTGTTTCGGCTATTAGGTATGATGCCGCAGCCTTTGCTAAAGCACCATTGGCCAAAGTAGTTATTACCTTCCTGTGCGAAGCGGCTTGTTCCCCACGCGGATTCATTAGCGGCCTGTGCTAATACTAGTGAGGCTGGAATGGTATTTATTTTGATATCCAGCTCTGAGACTTGTTTCTCAGCAGGAAGGTCGTTATCCACTTTATAAGTTTTGACTAGTGCCGCTAAAGTTTTAACTTGTTGGCTATTAAGATTTGTTAGATTGGCTTGTATCTCAAGCAACTTTTCGCGTTGCTGCAGTACGTCAGCATTGGCTTTTTTGATCATAGGGTGCAAAAAGTTAAAGAAGTTGGTTTTCTTTTCTTTGATATTAATAGGCGGCGTTGAGCTATTAGCTGCTGTGTCGGATTCATTTTCTTTTTGAGTTATATCACTGGATTGCTCGCAGGCGGTTAATAATCCTAGAGTCGCCGCTAATAACGGGAGTCTCATAGTGAATAGGCCTAAAGATATGATGCGTAAAGTTGATTTAACAGATCGTAAAAATTTCAAATGTAGTCTCTCTTTTAGTGGCTAGAAAACTTATATCAAGTCATAGGGTGATTCTAGTGTCTTATCAGAATAATTAAAGTCTTATTATTAACGGTCGATGTTATTAACAAGTAGGGTAATACTTGTTTGAAACGTAACTGAACGGTATAAGAGTGTAAGTTTATTCTAAATGACCGTTAGTATAGGTAACAAAGGCTGGGTATGGACACTGAACCATTAGTATTGATTGCAGATAGGGGCCTTAATAACCAAGCGCTATTAGCTGATTTGTTAGTTTCTGATGCGCAAGCAACCTCAATTATACATGATACTCAACTCAATTTCTGGCTGCAGGAAGAGGTGGAGATCTTACCCAGCTTGTTGATTTTGGATTTCAATTTCTTTCAGCAGCAAACCCGTGTTTTTTGTCAGCGTTGGCTTGCCCATCCTTTAATGCGTCAAGTTCCTATATTAATTATGTCTAATGATGACGATGAGATTGAGTTATTGGCATTAACATGTGGAGCAGTGGATTTTTTAGCCCAACCTTTTAAACCATTATTAACCTTAGCAAGAATCAAGTTGCACTTAGCGCAAGTCAAAGAGCATCGACGATTATCATCACTTTCTATGACGGATGCTTTAACTCGGATTGCTAATCGTCGTTATTTTGATGAGTTTTACCGTGCAGAGTGGCGACGAGCCTGTCGTGAACAAGGTTCATTGGGGCTAATCATGATTGATATTGATCATTTCAAGGCTTTTAATGATCATTATGGCCATTTACAAGGCGATGAGTGTTTAACCGCTGTTGCGCAACAGTTAAAAGCTGCCGTGCAGCGACCGAGAGATTTTGTCGCGCGTTTTGGTGGCGAAGAATTTATTGTTTTATTACCTTCTATTCAAGCAGAGGGAGTGCGAGTTGTGGCCGAGCGCTTGCAAGAAGCATTGGCGAATTTAATGATTACGCACGGTTATTCTAGCGCGAGTCAGTATGTTTCCGTGAGTATGGGATTAGCATGGTGTGAGCCTGATAATGATTTTCGCCCCGATCAGTTAATTGCTGCCGCGGATGAAGCGTTATACAGCGCAAAAGAAAATGGACGAAATGGCTTCAGTGAAGTCGTTATTGTTGAGAATAAACCAGTTTTTCAAGCCAGCTAAAATTAGGTTAGGCTGCTACTTTTTTCAAGCGAATGTAGAGAGTTTTATTCGCTCTGGCAATAACCTCTCCATCTTCATTAGTGATGATAACCGAGTAGGTAGGTAAGAATTTGTCTCCATTGGCGGTCTTTGCTTTTATTTCAGTGAGCATTTCATCAGTGACGATAAAGCTTGCCGAAACCGTTCCCGTCCCAGGTTTAATAAACTCAATGTCAGCACTTTTATCCCACACTATATAATCTTTGCCTAGGTTGTTCATGAGTAACAACATATAGAAAGGATCAATCATAGAATACAAGCTGCCGCCGAAATGAACCCCTACATAGTTTCTGTTGTACCAGCGCAAAGGTAAGCTAACGTTGGCCTGGCGAAAATCTTTGTTGATGTAGGTAACCTTTACGCCAGCACCAAAATAGGGACCATAAATATTAATCAGCTGACGAACGCCTTTTGCTGAAGCGATCCACTCTAAAAATCTTTTATGCATTATGAAAACCCTATTGAAAATAGAATGCATTCTAACAGCGTGGCCTGAAGAGTAAATAAGGCAAATATGTTACATACACGTTTGTTTATTAATGGCTAAATTGATGTGTTGCTGATTCAGACTTGCCATTTCTTTTCTGTGCCACTGTTCAGCTTTCATGGCTGGGAGGTAGGTAATATGTGCAATGATTTTGGGTTTATTCAGAATCTGTTTGAAGCTGATACTGAACTCGTCGTCGCCAATGAATGCGACGTCGGTGCAAGGGCTGCCATCAACATGCTCATAGCATAAAGAGACTGGTTGAATGAGCATATTAGTTCGAATGGCGGCTTGATAAAACATGGGTTTAAAGGGCAGGCAAGTTTCTCCTGTGCTGGTAGTTCCCTCTGGAAAAATAAGAACTGAAGTCCCCGATTCTAAACGCTGCTGCAGCTCAGGCAGTGCTCTATAGGCTTTAAACTTGTTATCTCGGTCAATAAACAAGGTACCCGTTCTGCGAATAACACCACCAATGACGGGCCAATCAGCGACTTCACTTTTAGCCACGAAATCCACACAGTTATTTCCTGCGAGCAATAAAATATCGAGCCAAGAAATATGATTGCACACCCATAAAGCAGGTTCAGATGTTGGACTTCCTGTTATGACTAGTTGGATATTGAGTGCTTTATAACAGTTTCGGTACAGCGAACCGGCAATTTTTCTACGCTTTGGGATAATAAGCCCAAAAGGGCTGAAAATGATCGGTACGACAATGATTATAAGTAGTAGGTTCTGGCTCAAACGCAGCAAGCGCCAGCTGCTTCGTAACCTTTTTTTAATCGACTGCAAAGGATACTTCCTAATAGACAATTATTTATGAAAAATGACGTAAGTAGCGTGGAGCAATGTCTTGTTTCGCTAATAAAATAAGAACATCTGCCACATTGAAATCACGGTCTAGATAGGCTTCGCCGCATACTTTAGCGCCCATGCGTAGGTAGGTTTTCAATAAAGCTGGTACATGCTTTTTGCCTTCAATCGCGATATCAAATAGCGGCAATGGAATCTTAGGCACGACGCGTAAGTGCTGCGCAGAGAAGTGTTTCTCTCTAAGGTGGTTGACGACTGCCAAAGCGGTAGCGCCACCATCAAGCATCGAAATGCTCGCACACCCCATAAGATGATCTATTTTTTCTTCATTCATGAATTGACCAATTTTAGACCACAGCATCCCAATGACGGCGCCGCTGCGAAAGTTAGGGTCAACGCATGTGCGGCCTATTTCCATATAGCGCTGGTTCGGCTTAATGATTTGGCTGAGATCAAATTCGCTAGCGGAATAGAATTCACTCGGCTTAGATACTAGGTCAGTGGTTAGAATACGGCTGTAGCCGACGATATTATCCGACAAACTGTCTTTGACTAATAAGTGCAGGCAAATGTCGTCAAACTGATCTTTGTCCAAGGCCGTGCCGTTATCCACTAAATTGAACACGCGGGCTCTAAGTTGTTGTGCCCGACGAATTTCTTTTGGGTCTTGACTAAAGCAGGCGATGAGCTTGGATTCGATCGGTGCATTCAACGACTGGGCTTGTTCAAATTGCAAATGTGTTGGGGTTGTTTGAGTGCTCTGTAAGGTATTGGTAGATTGCATAGTCTTCACCTAATAATGTTTGAGTGCTATGTAAGTAGTTGTTTAATGAATGTCTGAGAATTACTTTGGCAGGGCTTAATGACAAATTCGTGACAATGGATAAAAAACAGTTTTTAAACAGTATTTTTAATAACGGTTGATAAGACAGGTTTCGTCTGCGGGAATGTCTGAATCAGCTATGCTTAGGCGAGTGGGTGTCTTTGATGTATAAGAATATGAAAGCGCTCCTCATGTATAAAAAAATGTATAAGAAGATGTATAAAGTGATGTATCAGATTCAATTAGATAAAGACAATATGAAAAAGACAGTGCTTGCACGGTTAAGGTATGTAGTTTTTACTCAGCTGATCACCTTGTTCTGTGGCATGGCTTTCGCGAGTCCTCAGCCGAGTCTAACTGAAAATCAGGCCATTCGAATTATTGATGAAGCGTTTAAACTTCAGCCTCTTTTTTGGCAAGGATTTGCTATTCCTTATAGCATTGAGCGCAGCAGTCAGCATAAAGACGCAGCGATGCTAGAGGTCTTGTTTGATAACAACCTATTGATAAGAGAGAAAGAAACTCAGGTGGTTGCTATAGCGGGCAGTAAGCGCAAGCGTATTTCATTGAACTACCGCTATTCTTTTGCTGACCAAGAAATGGGTGAGCGTATCGGTTCCCAAGAGGGTTTCTATTATGGTTACGGACGGTTGAAAAAATTATTACAACTGTCTAAGCCTTATTTGATCGGGGAATCTTATTATGCAGAAGCGTATGTGCAGTGGTATGTAACTGATATACAAAATTGGGTTGATGCGCCTGCCTTTGATAAAGCCCGAACGTTACGCCGCAGCTTAGAGTCGAAGCTCAAGCCTTTTGAAAAACGTGTTTATTTGCAGTATGACGGACAAGGTTGGGCTTTTTGGAAAGGAAAGCCTGGAGGCTTATAGCAGCCCCCAGTTATCCACATAAGACAGTAGGCTAAATAGCCTTTGAGAATCTAGGGCGATTAGTCGTTGAGCTAGCATCAGCGCTTGCAGAGTACGATTGAATAATATTTGCATTCAAGTATGTATCAAAAACCATGCAGGCGTTACGCACTAATAAGCGGCCTTTTTCGGTAATATGAATGCCTTCATTACTGATTTCTAATAAAGCATCTTCAACCATTGGGCTTAGCTGGGATAGCTCTTCAGTAAAATAGGCTCGGCTATCAATTGAGAATGCCTGGTCTAATTCAGAAAAAATCATTTGATCGTGACACAGCAATTCCATGATAACTTGACGACGGATGAGGTCATCTTTGTCTGTGGTAATGATCTTTACAACAGGGAAGTGATTGCTATTAATTGCCTCTTCATACACGTTAATATCAGGGCTATTTTGCAAGTAGCAGTCGCTGATTTGGCTAATAGAAGAAACACCAAAACCAATTAAATCACAATCCCCATGGGTGGTATAACCCTGAAAATTACGATGTAAAACTTTGTCACCTTGGGCGCGAGATAACTCGTCATCGGGCTTGGCAAAATGATCCATACCCACGTAGTGATAACCTACTTTCGTAAGCGTGGTAATGCAGTTGCCTAAAATTGCTAACTTTTCTTCTGGGCTGGGCAGATCTTCTTCTTTAATACGGCGCTGTGGTTTAAAGCGCTCTGGAAGGTGTGCGTAATTAAATACCGATAGGCGGTCGGGTGACATATCAATGATTACATCAAGTGTTTCAGCAAAGGTTTGCTGCGACTGGTGAGGTAGGCCATAGATTAAATCGATGTTAATTGATCTGAAACCTAATTCACGGGCTTCAGTCATGACTTTACGGATCATGCTTTCAGGCTGAATGCGATTAACCGCTTGCTGAACTTTTTCGTTTAAATCTTGTACGCCAAAGCTGGTGCGATTGAATCCGATTTCCCGCAGTAATTTCAGTGTGTTTGGGCGGACTTCACGAGGATCAATTTCAATAGAATAGTCGGCGCTGTCATCGGTGCTGAAGGTAAAGCGTTTACGCAAGTGATCCATCAAATCTGTCATTTGTTCGTCGGACAAAAAGGTAGGAGTGCCGCCGCCCCAGTGCATTTGCTCGACAATAGGATGGCCTTGCAATAATTCCGCTTTACGGTCAATTTCAGCTTTTAGCAAATCAAGATAAGGTTCCGATTTTGATCGGTCTTTCGTGACGATTTTGTTACAGCCGCAGTAGTAGCAAACGTGGGCGCAGAATGGAATGTGTAAATATAATGAAAGCGGCACGTCTTGGTTGCGCTGACTCAGTAAGTCTTTTTCGACTTGATCGTTTTCAACGACTTTAAACTCAACTGCAGTTGGGTAGGACGTATAGCGAGGGCCGGATCGGTTATAACGTTGGATCAGCTCTGGATCCCAATTCAATTGTTCGCTCATGATGACTACTTATATCAATGACTGTTAAATTGTAATGCGTAGCTATATCTAAGGTGTAGCTATAGTGATTTATTTTAGTTTGTACATCGAGTAGCCTCTTGTCCTGAATCAAGGTTATTGTATTTATGCTGAAAAAAAATGTTCATTAGTTTTTTATCTATAGTTTTTATTGTCATTACCCTGAATAAGAATAAAGTATTAATGTTTTTATTTTTGCGGCCGAAAAAGACCTAGAGAGCAGAATAAGCGCAATTAATATGCATTATTTTTAAAAAAGACGGAAAAGAGTCTTGATTTTGTAAAGATACGGTCGTTCTATAGAGAACGCTTATCGACTAAAACAAAAAAAACAAAAATCTGAAGGGGCCGGCCAATGCCAAAGAAGCCATTTACGCCAGAAGAAGTCGCAGCTCAGCGCCAACGAATTATGGACAGTGCATCAAAAGTGATGGCCGATGTTGGCTTTCATCATTTGTCTATGCGCAAGTTGGCGAGTCAGTTGGGGATGACGGCAAGTAATATTTATAATTACTTTCCTAATAAAGAAGTTTTATTTATTCAAACGCGTTTGCGTGGTTTTGATATTTTCTTTGCGGAGATGAATGAACAAATGGGCAGTGCTGTGAATGCTGAACAAGCTTTGCAGCAGTTTGCGCGCTTACTGATAGGATTTGCTCAGCAAAATCCAGGCTATTATCAGATGATGTTTCAACCGCCTCGATTAAATTTAAAAGAAACTGAACACGTCGATCAAGAGCTAGAGATGCAGTTAGCCCGATTGGTAGAAGAATGGCAGCGTCATTTAATGACTTTGATTATTGATGCTATTCCCTCTCTGTCAGATCAAAATGATAATCGCCAAAAACAATTAGCGTTATTCTTCACTGCATCGATTCATGGTTTGGTGGATACGTATCATCATTGTGCCTTATCCATGTTGATGGATTCTGTAGATTTGATTCCTGAAGATGTTGTGGATTGCCATATTCGATGGTTATTGAGTGCCGTAACTCATCAGGCTGAGCACGCGGTATAAATACGGGCTATAGCAATTGTGAATCGTGGAATGCTTAAGAATACGTTTAAGTATTCTCTGGTTCTTTGCCTTCAAGTCTGTAAACAAAAGCTAAGATTTCTGCAATCGTAATATATAAGGCCTGAGGAATTTCATCACCTAATTCTAGTGTGCTTAACCACTGGCTGAGTTCAGCATTTTCGTAAATAGGAATCTGTGCTTTTAGGGCCAATTCAATAATCGCCTGCGCCAGCTCATCATCTCCTTTTGCCGCGAGAATGGGGGCTTTTTTACCATCGTAGCTCAAGGCAATCGCTTGTTTTGCGTTTAATAAACGTTTGGGTATCTCATCTGAACGCTCTCTTTTCATGCCTCCCGTATTTTTCATATAGCTCTCTTTTAAGTCTCAATATCAACTAAGCGTTGTTCGAAATTATGCTTACGCTTGCTTAGTGTGCCATGGCGAGACTGTACATCACTAACAATAATTCCTTGTTCGGTTAGGCGCTCACGTAACGGTTGTACATGATGCGAAATCTGGCTGAGGGCTGAGGATGATTCTGACCAAAATGTAGTATTGCATTCATTTTCGAACATTGAAATTTCAATGCCTAGAGTGCCTAGTTTTGGTAAATCAAAATGAAGATTGATAAACCAATGATTTTTCTTCTCTCCCTGGGCGTTATTTTTTTCTTCTTTATCAATGAAAAATTCAATTAATTGCAGCTGCTGTTGGTGGTGTATTAGCAGCGGTAACCATTGTTGATTTTGAGGTGTTGTCAGGTTTGGATTGTTGCTTGCATTATTATCAGATTGCAGCAGTTGTATGCCTTGTTCACGCTCTATATGGCCGAGTAAATTTTGTAGGGTGCGTAAAAACATTGCTTCGGAGCCGTTGCGTTCGGGCCAATTTAAAGGAATGCGTATCTGAGAGTCCGCTTGATCTGTCAGGTGGTTTAGCATCTGGCTCAGTGCGAATTTATTATTTGAGCTGGGATTTTGTAGTAGTGGATCTTTTAATAATTCGTTAAATGTTGCATAGGTTTGGCTATTTAGTAGCGGGTTTTGCCAGTTACTCGTTGTCAGTAGTGAGGCCGAACTGTTTGTCTTATGGCTGAATGGCGCTGCACTTTGATCCGCAGCGCTTCTTTCTGATAATCCAGAACCTGATGCATTAAGGCCTGATATTATCTTTTGGTAGTTATTTTCTAAACTTTGGGCTGTGTTTTTTACGAGGCTACCAAGGTCTAATTTGGATAAAGGCTCAGGGCTTTTAGAAAATATCTTTTGCTGAATATCCTGGAGCTGCTGAAAAATGCTATTAGCATTTTTTGCTCCGCCTGAGTGTTGAGAACTTTTGCTAAGCGCTGAAAACTGCTGGGCAAGCTGGCTCAGCTGAGCTTCTGCACGGACTCCTGTATTATTCAACGCGTTTTTTAAGCCTGCGCTATTACTAACGTCACCACTGCTGGGTAATTGTTGAAACCAGTTTTTGACTTGTTCTGTCGGAGTCGATAATGGGGTTGATGAGTGCAGCAGTTTAGGGTCACTTGTTGGGGTATTATTAGGCGCTGAGCTCTTGATTGAATATTGATTTAAAGATTGGTAGGCCAAGTTTGCTAAAGCTTGCTTTGTTGTTTGATTATTGTCACTGGTGCTCGAAGCAGTGTGGGTACTTGTTGTCTTGGCTAGGAGGCTATCGACTTGAGCGGCTATCGGGTTGGTAGCACTTTTGCTTCCTGACATTAACAGGCTGAGCTGATCAACTAATTTAGCTAATCCCGATGATTGAATATTAGGGATGCGATCGGCTAATAATTGTTGCATTGCAGCCTTAGCGGCGACTTGTGCAGGGGGTTGGTTGGGGTTCGTCGATTGGGATTTGTCGTTTGGGCTTGTAATGATCTTCAGCTCTGGCCCCGGCGCTACTTTTACGTCGAACTGGCTTCCTTTTTTAAAACTTTCGGTACTGATTGTTTCAAGTTGTTGTTGGCCTATTTTTAGTATTACTTTGTAACGTTGCTCTTCTGAAGATGTTTTTTTCTCTACGGATTCCTCTTGCGCACGGGAAGATTTAATCGGTTCTGAAGAGACGACTTCGGCTTTCAATACTGGCGCAGGTGTTCTTTCGGCTTTAGTGGCAACCACTTTGACCAGTTGTGGATTAATAAGAGGAATTCTATCCATAAATTTAGTGCTTTAAACCGTGATAACATATTGATTATAGAAGGTTAATTGACTATGAAAGTGTTGTTATCGTATCGCTTTCAGCAGTATTTCATACTATCGACCGACTTAGATCAATCTTGAGGCTTACATTTAGTACCTGCAAGCATTGAATCTGTTTATAATACTCGCATAAATAAGCCCATTACTCAGCACTAGAAATAGGAAATGTATGACTTGCTCAGTTCCTGCCGATCCATCAAGCAGGTTTACCACGCATTGTGATCTGTCTGCAGAGGGAGTTAGCTGTGAACGAGATGATCGAATCCTGTTCGAAGATCTAAGCTTGTCTGTGAAAAAAGGCGATCTTATTCAATTGGTGGGTCCTAATGGCGCGGGTAAAACAACCTTATTGCGTTTAATGGCGGGCTTGAATCAAGACTTTGATGGGCAAGTTTGCTGGTATGGCGAGAATATTCAAACCTGCTTTCATGATTATGCGCGACAGCGTTTATACATCGGTCATCTTTCTGCTATTAAAAAAGTTCTTACCCCGTTAGAAAATTTACGCTGGTTTGTCAGTAGCTGGCCAGAAGTGAAAGAAGATGATCTGTGGCAGGCTCTAGATGAGGTGACTTTGGCAGGCTATGAAGACGTGCCTTGTCAGCAATTATCAGCGGGGCAGCAGCGTCGCGTAGCTCTTGCTCGATTGTTAGTGACGCCTACTCCACTTTGGATTCTTGATGAACCGTTTACCGCACTGGATAAGGCTGGGGTTATTTGGTTAGAAGGGCAGCTAGCGCGCCATGTTGCAGCGGGCGGCAGTGTTCTAATTACCAGTCATCATGCTTTGAGTGATATTCCCGCCTTGCGCCAAATTGAGTTGGGGATGCATAAATGAGTTTGGTAACGGCAACGATTAAACGTGACCTAGTGATAGCGGCGCGAAATCCCGGTGAGTGGTTAAATCCTTTAATGTTTTTCTTAATGGTTTTGGCACTTTTTCCATTAGCGGTTGATCCTGATCCTAAGTTCTTATCGAAGATTGCCGCAGGCGTAGTGTGGGTTGCTGCGTTATTGGCCACCTTGTTATCTCTTGATGCGCTTTTTAAGGCGGATGTTGAAGACGGTACGTTAGAACAATGGTTAGCGTCGGGTGAATCGTTATATGCCATGGCCTTAGGAAAGGTGTTTGTGCATTGGTGCATTAGTGGCTTGCCGCTCACGTTGGTGGCACCTTTATTGGCATTAATGATGAATTTGCCAGAAGATGCTTATAGCGCTTTGTTTTTTAGTTTGTTATTAGGTACGCCGATATTAAGCCTGTTAGGCGCAGTGGGCGCGGCTTTAACCGCTGGCGTTCGCAGTGGCGGCTTGTTATTAAGTCTGGTTATTTTGCCTCTTTACATTCCTATACTGATCTTTGGTGCCAGTGCGGTATATCATGCGGGCATTGAAATGGAATATATCGGGCAATTAGGCTTTTTAGCCTCGTTTTTATGTGTATCGATGACGCTGACACCTTTTGCGGTAGCGGGTGCGTTGAAATTGAATCTTTCTCGTTAGTATAAAAAATAGACTTTGGATATTAAATTATGTGGGAAGCGGTAAAGCGGCTGTATCACCGAATGGGGTCGCCAAAATGGTTCTACGAAATATCAGCAGTTTGGTTGCCTTGGTTTGCGATTCCCGCCGCGTTATTCTTAATTGTCGGTGCTATCTGGGGTTTGGCTTTCGCACCCGCAGATTACCAGCAAGGCAATAGCTTCCGTATTATTTATATTCACGTACCGACCGCAATTCTTGCTCAGAGCGCGTATGCCATGATGGCGATTGCTGGCGGTATCTTTTTGATTTGGCGTATGAAAATGGCCGCTTGGGTGGCCGCTGCCATTGCGCCTATTGGTGCAAGCTTTTGTTTTATTGCATTAATCACCGGTGCAATTTGGGGTAAACCGACTTGGGGAACTTGGTGGGTTTGGGATGCGCGTTTAACCTCGATGCTGCTGTTATTGTTTTTATATTTTGGTGTGATGGCATTACAGAAAGCTATGGATACTGAAGAGAACTCAGCCAAAGCCGGAGCGATTTTATCTTTGGTTGGTTTAGTGAATATTCCTATTATTAAGTATTCCGTAGAGTGGTGGAATACTTTGCATCAACCGGCAACGTTAAAATTGACCGAAGAATCGACCATGGCAATGGAGATGTTAATCCCTTTGCTGATTATGATTGTGGGTTTTTATCTCTTATTCGCCACCCTCATCTTTATGCGTACTCGCAATAGCGTGTTATGGCACGAGCGCAAAAAGAACTGGGTGAAAAAGCTGATACAGGCACAAGCAGAGCGCTAAAAAGATAGAAAGGAAGAGTAATAATATGTTTTTTGACAGCTTTGCAGAATTTTTAGCCATGGGTAAGCACGGTTTTTATGTGTGGCTTTGTTACGGCATTACCGCCTTGGTGATTATTGCAAATATCCTTGCACCGATTCGTCAGCGAAAAAAATTGATTGAACAACAGACGCGCCTTCAGCGTCGGGAGAAGAAAAATGCATCCGAAGCGTAAGAATCGATTGATTCTGATTTTATTCATGGTTATTGGTCTTGGCGCGGCCGTTGGCTTGATGATGTTTTCGTTAAGCCAGAATATCGATTTGTTTATGACACCGACTCAGATTGCCAATGGTGAAGTGCGTCCAGGGCAAACGATTCGTGCCGGCGGCCTTGTTGTCGAAGGCAGTGTGATGCGCAGCAATGATGGTTTGAATGTTAGCTTTGCTATTACTGATGGCGCAGTGAATGTTACGGTTGAATATGAAGGAATCTTGCCGGATCTCTTCCGTGAAGGTCAAGGCATCGTTGCCATGGGCAAAGTTGATTCACGCAAGGTGATGATTGCCTCAGAAGTATTGGCAAAGCACGATGAAGAATATATGCCGCCAGAAGTACAGTACGCATTAGATACTGCACATAAAGACGGTGTTGAGAACTTGAAGAAGAATGCAGCAGAAAAAGCACAGGGCATTCAATCTGAGACTTCTCAAGAATCTAAATCACAACCCTCTACCGAGAAGCAGTACTAGTTATGGCAGCTGAATACGGTCACATCGCACTTTTAATTGCCCTCGCATTTGCGTGTGTGCAATCGTTTGTTCCATTAATAGGAGCACAAACTAATCGTACTTGGTTAATGCAATACGCACGCCCCATGGCATTAGGGCAGGCCACTTTCTTAATCATTAGCTTTATCGCTTTGACTTACTGTTTTGTGGTGGATGATTTCTCTGTCGCCTATGTTGCTAACAACAGTAACAGTCTGCTACCGACACTGTTTAAAATCAGTGCCGTATGGGGCGCGCATGAAGGGTCTCTTTTATTATGGGTATTAATGCTGGGTTTATGGGGCGCTGCGGTTGCTCTGTTTAGTCGTAGCTTACCCTTAGATATGGTCGCTCGGGTGCTTGCGATTATGGGTTTGGTTGGGGTTGGCTTTATTTTATTCACCCTTTTTACTTCTAATCCATTTGACCGTAGCTTGCCTTCAATTCCTACCGACGGCGCGGATTTAAACCCGTTATTACAAGACTTTGGTTTGGTTATTCATCCGCCGACCTTGTATATGGGCTATGTGGGTTTCTCGGTTGCGTTTGCGTTCGCTATTGCTGCTTTATTAGGCGGTCGTTTAGACGCGGCTTGGGCTCGCTGGTCTCGCCCTTGGACAACTGCTGCTTGGGTATTCCTAACATTAGGTATCGCTTTGGGTAGTTGGTGGGCTTATTACGAGCTTGGCTGGGGCGGCTGGTGGTTCTGGGATCCAGTTGAGAATGCTTCTTTCATGCCTTGGTTAGTGGGTACTGCGTTAATCCACTCATTAGCGGTGACTGAAAAGCGCGGAATCTTTAAAAGTTGGACCGTATTGTTGGCTATCTTTGCTTTCTCGTTAAGCTTATTGGGTACTTTCTTAGTGCGCTCTGGGGTTTTGACTTCGGTACATGCTTTCGCATCAGACCCTGAGCGTGGGGTCTTTATTTTGGCATTGCTAGGCTTATGTGTCGGGGGATCGTTAACGGTATTTGCGTTAAAGGCACCTACTGTATCATCCGCAGGTAAATTTAAATTACTCTCGCGAGAAGGCTTTTTATTAGCCAATAACGCGCTGCTAGTGATTGCCACGCTAACGATTTTACTGGGTACCTTGTATCCGTTAATCGTCGATTTTATTAGCCAAGAAAAACTGTCGGTTGGCTCTGCTTGGTTTAATACCATGTTTGTACCTCTGGCATCGGCGTTAACGGCCTTAGCGGGTATTGGCGCAATGTCTCGCTGGAAAGTGATGTCGGGTAAATTATTGCTGACGCAAATTTCAGGAGCTGTTGTGGTTGCTATTATCGTCGCTGCAGCTTTCCCCTTGGTTTATGCCGGAGAAATGAATGTTAAAGTTGCCTTTGGTTTATTCATTGCAACGATATTAATTGCCACGACATTTAGTGATATTTGGCGTAAATCAAAAGGTCAAATCCGTCGTTTAGGCAAATTAAGCAAAAGTTATTGGGGTATGGTGTTTGCGCATTTGGGTGTTGCTATTACCGTTATTGGTATTACCGTTGTGAGTAATTTCAGTGTTGAAAAAGCGATGAAAATGACTCCGGGTGATGTCGCAACGCTATCGGGCTATGACTTTAAGTTTGCTCAAGTCGGACAAAAGCAGGGGCCAAACTATATGGCTCATGTTGGCGTGTTCGAAATTTCAAAGAACGGTAAAGACATTGCGACCTTACATGCTGAAAAACGCCGCTATAAGGTGAAAGGCTCGATGATGACAGAAGCCGCGATTGATCCCGGTTTATTCCGTGACCTTTATGTCTCTATGGGTGAGCCTTTAGAAGATGGCGCGTGGGCGATTCGTTTGCAGGTTAAAGCCTTTATGCGTTGGGTATGGCTAGGCGCAATTTTTATGTCGATAGGTGGTACATTGGCCATTTTAGATAAACGCTACCGTATCCGCGTTAAAAGCGCTTAGTACTCATAAAGAATAGGTTGTAACTATGAATCGCATGTTGTTGTTTATCCCGCTTATTTTATTCGCGGTCATGGCGGCTTTTTTAGGCGGGGGTATTGGGCGTGAAAATAAAGACGTTTTGCCTTCACCTTTAATCGATAAACCTTTCCCGCAATTTATTTTGCAGCAGGTTGAGGCAGAAAAGCAGCTGACTCAGTCTGACTTGCAAGGTAAGCCTATGCTAGTGAATGTATGGGCTACTTGGTGCCCTACGTGTAAAGCTGAGCATGAATTTTTAAATACACTGGCGGCTCAAGGTATTCGAATTATCGGCATTAATTATAAAGATGACGATGAAGAGGCGAAGGTTTGGTTGCGTGATTATGGCAACCCTTACGAATTCAATATCAGTGATCCTAAAGGAAAGCTGGGATTGGAGTTGGGTGTTTATGGCGCACCAGAAACCTTCTTTGTTGACGGTGATGGCATTATTCGTGCGAAACATGTGGGTGATTTGAATCAGCGCATTTGGGAAAAATACAAAGGCACGTTTGAACAGATGAATACGCATGCTGAGACTGTCGGCAGCACTGAGACGGTAAGTTTTTCTAAAGGAGAGGGTCAAAAGTGAAATTAATTTTAGCACTGTGCTTATCTTTATTTGCATTAACCTCTCAAGCCGTTATTGATGGACATAAATATCCTTTTGATAACGCCGTTGATGAAGAACGTTTTGAGGTTTTAGCCGAAGAACTACGTTGTCCTAAGTGTCAAAATCAAAACCTAGCAGATTCGAATGCCCCTGTTGCCTCTGATTTACGCGACAAAGTGTATGAGTTAATGATTCAAGGTCAGACCGATGACCAGATCGTTGGTTATTTAGTGGCACGTTACGGTGATTTCGTACGCTATAACCCGCCCGTACAAAAAAATACGTTTTTCTTATGGTTTGGTCCGGGTGTGATGGTGCTGATTGCGTTAATCATTATTATCAGTCTGACTCGTGGTGGTAAAAAATCGCAACCGTTAAGTGAAGAAGAAAACGTTAAATTAGCTGAATTAAAAGCAGCCAGAAGTGAGAAGCAAGAGTCATGATGATTATTCTAGGTTTATTATTGGTTACTTTAGGGTTCATGGTTTGGCCTGCCTTTTCTAATCGTAATCACATCGCAAGTCGTGAAGCAGAAAATTTACGTTTATATGAACAGCGTAAGCAAGAGATTAACGAGGCTGACTATGCTGATGAAGAGCGGGAGCAGATGATGCTTGAGCTTGATCACGAACTCGTTGCTTCTGATGCTGATATTGCCAATGGCAGCGATGCAACGCCCAAGCAAAAAATCTTAACCTCTTTTGTATTATTCATCTTGATGGTTTCGGGTGTTTTATTTATTTATCAAGATATGGGCGCACAAGATGAACTCGTTGCGACCCAACTATTGAATAAAATGTCGAGCGCAAAATTAAGCGATGAAGAGCAGAAAACGCTAAAAGAAAGTTTGCGTAAAGCGTCTATCAGTAAGCCAGAAAATGGTGAGTGGCTATATCTTTACGCTCGTATGTTATTTGCCGATGGCCAATATATGGAAGGGGTAGCAACCTTTGAAAAAATTCTTGCTACCTTGCCAGAAGACGCTAAAGCAGATCGTGCGGCGACATTAGTGCAGATTGCTCAGGGCAAGTTTTACATTGCAGATCAAAAGGCTAGCGAGTCTATTTATTCTTATGTACAAGAAGCCTTGGTGCTTGAGCCCAAAAACTCTCAGGCGTTGGGTTTGGCAGGGATCTTAGCGTTTGAGCTAGGCCATCTTGAAGAAGCATTGGTTCACTGGAAAGCGCTCTGGTTCAACATGTCTAGCAGTCCAGAAGCGGGTGCTCTGGAGCAAGGTATTCAACGTATTGCAGAATCTTTAGAAGCGTTAGGACAAACCGTTGACCTAAGTTGGATGAAGCGTGCGGAAGTTAGAATTCTTGTATCGATTAGCGAGGAATTAAAATCTCAGCTGAAAGACGATGATGCAGTTTTTGTTATGGCAAAAGCGGTCACTGGTCCTGTGATGCCTTTGGCTGCGCTGAGAGTTATGGCTAAAGATCTTCCAATGGAGGTCGTTTTAAATGATAGCCAAGGTATGGTGCCAGGATTGGCGTTGAGCAAATTTGAAGAAGTTCAGGTGATTGCACGAGTTGCCAAAGGTGGGCAGCCCATGGCCAATTCAGGCGACTTTCAAGGTATAGTGAAGCCTGTGATGGTTAAGTCGGATGATACGGTTGAGTTGGTGATTGATCAGATTGTGCCGTAAATAAACGGTTGTCATCAGCAACATAAAAAAGCCTTGAGGATATTTTCTCAAGGCTTTTTTTTGAATGATAATTCGTTGCTATTTTTTAACTTAATTCAATCAATCGATTACCACTTAGCGTAATGATCTTCAGTAAACCCCCATTCACCGTCAAGATGAATCCTTTCTCCCTTAATAAAAATCTCGCCGTAATAACGACCAAAATGTTGGGTGAAGTTTGTTGCTACAATCATGGCGTTTGTTTTGTCCTTACGTTGGCCTGCTGGCTCAAAATAAAGATTAATAGCGCCATCGTTAGAACGTAGCGCCCAAGCATGATTGTGATGGTAGCGATCAAACTTAAAATCGACCATATCGACTTTGTGCATTTTATCGTCTATCCATACCGCATTCTCGGTGAAACCTGTTTCGACAACGCCTGCGGCTAAATTAAAGCCAAGGCGACGACCGTCTGGTAGTTTGCAAGAAAGGCTACCCCAATTCCAAAATGTTTCGCGACGCATGTAGCCCGCAGTCCAGTCGACAGAGGCGAGGGCACCAATTTCTTCAAGTACCAGTTTTTTATCACCCCATTCAATGGTGCCATTGCAAATTAATGCGGTTGATTTTTGGGTGAAATGAAAACCTTCATAACCGGCGCGAACGCATAATGCTAAGGGTTCAAAATCACCGGACTCATCCAGCACTGCATTAATTTTAAGCCCTGATGCTAACTCTACGCTCACAGAGCGTAAGCGAGGGGTGGCTGTAGCTTTAATGCTGACTTTATTTTTTCCTTTTTGAAAAAAGGCTTTGCCTGAATTGGGCTGAGTATCAATGTGAGTATTGAAAGCAAACGGGTTTATAAAGTTATGCTCTTCATAGTCGTTAGTTTCAGGATCGTAAATATAAACAAAGCAGTTGCTGGCAATTTTTAAATCAACAATAGCGATGCCAACAATTAACTGCTTACAGGTGAAACCGATGAATTGAAATTGGTTAAATTTCAGGCGTTTCGCTAGAGTGCCTTTGCGTTTATCCATGGCATTTCGTAGGTCGAAGTCCATGTAGTTAATATCATGAACGCCACCGGGGAATATACCAAAGCTTGCCTGGCCGTCTTTATTAATCAGTACTTCTTTAGCCATAAAAGGCTCCTGCTCGCAGTAAAATTTTTATAATTACTGTCTATCTTGGCAGATAAGAATGGGATTGACTATGGCCCTATTTACCATAAGTAATGGCGTAATAAGCTAATGCTTAAAAGAAGCGCATTACCAGTCGAATGCTTGGCGTAAAGAGGCTAGGGTATCTTGATCGGCTTTAAAGCGTAATTTCAGGTAAATACCTTGAGCGGTATAGTTAGCGGCGGAGAAGTCATTATCAACAAAACCTTCAAAGTTAAAACCAATGCTGGTCCATAAGTTTTTCACAGGGCGTACACCGACCGAAAAGCCATAACTGTTTTGTTGCTGCTCGCCCACATTGATTAATTCGCGGCCATGAACGCCCACGTCCCATGTTTCGCTTAATTGATGGCGCCACTCGCCCGCAATGTAGTGCACGGAAGATGCATAATCTTCGTTACTGTATTGATCTAAAATACGTTTGTAACCGTACTGAGTCGCCAGTTGGTTGCTGCGGTTAAATTTCCAGTTCAAATGAGCGTTGTTAATAAGACGACGACTTCTATCTGTCGGGCTTGCGTTAGATGTTGAAATAGAGTCTTGCAATAAACGTGTTTGCAACAATATAGCAAAAGGCTGCTTGTAGGGGCGAATAGCAAAATCAAGTATCGCATTCATGTTCTGTTCAAAGCCAGGATGCGTCGCTTGCTTATAAAAATCCATACTGCCACCAATCGCCATGTAGCTATTTAACGGATGATACAAGCTGGTATGGGCACTGTGAACATTACTGCTAATGGCAATGCGTCGTTCCAAGCGATTAGTCCATTGCCATTGCTCAGAACGATAGCCCCAGCCTGTGCTAATTGCGTGAAAATCTTCGCTTGCACTTTGTTCGGCAGGCTGTGCTTGCTCAAGGTTTTTACTTTGATTGAAGCCAAAGCTCACTAACCAATGCTCATCAACTTTCCAGTCATGACTTAAACCCGATTCTGAATATAAACGATAGCCATCATTCTGTCTTTCTTGCACGAGAGACTGCTCAGCTTGACCGCCTTGCCAAGGTTGAGTTCTAAAGCCCATCGCCGTTCTTTCAAGGTTATTCGCATTAAATGAGCGCTCATAATCAGCGAAGGTAGTCAGTGAATCTGTCCAGCGATACTCAGCGCCCAATTTAATGCGATCATTTTCTTCGCTCCGTTTGCTTATGTCGGTCGTTGCCGTCACGTTTAAACGAAAATCTTGATTGAATACCGGTGCGCTAGCACCGATGCTTAATTCATCAACAAAGTTAATACCGTCTGCAGATTCTTGCATGTTTGTGTACAAGCCAGCATTGATCGAGCTGCTATCAGTCACGTTATGAGTCAACTTAGCAGACGCTAATTGCTTATCGAATCCAGTAGAAATCTGTGTTTGATATAAGCCTTCTAGTTCAAGCTGGTTTTGATCACTAATATAAAGAGTGGCATCAATCCCTGTGCTTTGCTGATCAAGATCTGCTTGGTTTTGTTGATTTAGTCCAAAATCCTCATCAATACGTTGGGTATAAGCTGTAATTTCAGCAACAGAGGTTCGAAGTGTTGCTTCCACTTTTTTAGCGCTGGCATTTTTCTTTTCTGTATCAATACCGGTTTGACTTGTTGGGCGAGTTTGCGCAACTTCCGCAGAAAGCGTGAGGTTGCCCAGTTTTAATGTTGCATCCAAAGCGTTGAGTTGATTACTTTGACGATCTTTATTTTCATCAATAACGGTAATGCCTGCTTTTAACGTATCGTCTAATAATTTTATTCCAGCTCGGCCTCCGATTAAGTGCCCGCCGTTAACATTTTCAGTTTCATAATCTGCAACAATGTAGATTGGATTAAATGCACTATCCGTAGAGGCGATAGGCGACTTAAAATATAAGCTGCCATCGCTATAATTGAGGCTGTAATCTAGATTGCGTGTTAGCGTTTTTGTTTCCAAAATTGTTTGATTGTTCAAACGATCACGGGTTTCGATACGAATGCTTTCAGAATTTAGAACAATGGATTTATTGTTTAACTTATATAAACCTGAAGTACCATTGGCTTGAATCTCATCACGCACAAAACTTGAATCAGTTTCGCTAGCAAAACCTGATAATTCCAATAAATCGTTTTGATAAACAACTTGAGCACCGGTTAGGTTGCGTACATAGCGCGAAAGCTCGGTTTTATCTAAACCAGTATTGATATCACCATAAAGTGCGTAAAAACGTTCTTTCTCTATTTTCACATACAACTTGTCACCACTACTTGCGTCTTGACCTTGTTGGCTAGCATCAGCGTATAGCGTGTAGTATTCCCCAGGCTGTACAAGCGTCGCGAAGGGCGTTGTTTCTTCTTTAGTCGAGTCGTAAGCCGCGGTCACTAAGTAGTCACCAGGAATCTGACCTTTTGTATAAAAAGCTAAACGTCCTTGATGGAATATGTTTTCGTCTATCACGCCGTTTGAATTATGGCTGGCATCTTTACTTGCGTTATTCGCCCCAATGGATAAATCACCCAGGCCTACTAAAATCCAATCTCGTGGGGCTGGTTTCAACCATGAACGTATTTCATCAGTAACTCCATTGCCATGGTTAAACGAGAGTGTTAACTCACCGGTTTGAGTCGTTGGCTGTAGTCTAATAAATGCAATGCCATCACCTTCGACGTGATAGTTCAATTTATTGGTGTCGTTCAGTGGATCGATATCATATTCGTTACGCTGAAAAAGCTGAAACGGTTCTGAGATTTGTATTTCACCTTGAGTATTTTTACGTACAGGGTAGCCATTTTTATCTTTAAAACGTACGGCAATAATAGGAACCTGGATACCATCTGCAACCAAGGTCGTCATTTCAGGTACGATTTCTACTTTTGCTGGTGCGCCTGAGAAATATACACTGTGCGCCAAATAATCGATTACGTTTTCGTCACGGTCTAAAATCTCAGCTACAAATTGATTTTCACCTTCTTCAATATTAATACCGCGCCATTCACTCACTGATACCGCTTTATTCTTTGCCCGCTTAATGCCTTCAAAATAAATGCTATGAACAGGTACACCGTTCAGCGTTAAACGAATACGATTATTTTTAGGGTGCTGAACTAGAATGTTGGTTGCGGAAATATCTGGGCTATAACCTTTTGGTGGCCATACCCAGTTTTTTTCAATACGTTTATTGGCAAACCAAGCATTATCTATCACGGGCTGCTGCTTAATAATAATTTTATCTTCAGGATTACCTGATGCTGTTGCTTGGTATAAATCCAACCCAGGAATCAGAGTCTGCGTTTTAGCTAGTTGTACATCAGCATCCAAACTAATAAGAGCAATGTCGGGTGTTGCATTTAATACTCTCACTTCAACACGGCGATTTTTAGCTCGTCCATCTTTCGTTCTGTTCGACATCAATGGCGTCGTTTGGCCTAGCCCTGTAATTCTTATTTTTTCAGCGGGTAAATCAATTTGTTGAGATATATATTCTGCCACTGCCGTTGCACGCGCTTCAGACAATGCTTGGTTATTGGCATAAATGTGATGGTTACGCTTTGCAATTCGAATATTATCGGTATGACCTGTGACAGAAATTTCTAGATTTTTTAAACCTTCTAAGGCAAAAATGACATCAGAAAGATTGTTTTTATCTTGTACGGTTAATATGTTTGATAGAGATTCAAATTTAGGGTTTTTTAATGGGTCAGCGTTTCCATTGGCTGGAGGAATGAATAAGTTAACTCGAGTTTCAGCTATTGGTGTGCTGTCTTTTAATAGCGGGCCAATTTCGTAATGTAAAATAGCACGGGCTGATAGTGTGCCTTTTTTAGCCGTGGAACTTACGAATGCACTGAATTTTATTTCATGTGACCATTCTTTCGGTTTATCGCCAATGTGCACAAAAATATTATTATCGCGATAATCATAAGGGTAGGGAGCACCATCTAATGTTAGGCTGCCCGCTTTCATCACTGTACCGTCAGGTAGACGTATTTCTTCGATAACATTATTTAAGGCTACGCCATAGCCTCCAATGTTGGCGGTGTAAATTATTTTTTTGTTTACTGGAGAAGCATGCTTATCAGAACGTTCTTCCTCGGTAAGAGGCATGAGTTCATTTAATAGTGTTTGAAGTACATCACCGTTCTCAGGTTTTTTTGGCTGTACATGAAAGTCAGCACGCCAGAGTGTGCCAGGCTGTACATCGATGAACTGAGAGTAGCTTTGGCCGGCATGAAAAAACTCATCATCACACGTTATTAACTCTAAATAAGGAGGTAATGTTGCCACGTCTAATTGAATAACGTGGGTGCCTGCGTTAATACCTTCAAAGTGCCACTGGCCTTCTTTGTCAGATACTACATAACGGCCATCTTCCATTATTACGCGAATACCTGCTAAACCTTCTGCCTCAAGGTTACCTTCACAATCGTCAAGAATCACGCGACCAAAAACATGTGCTTTGTCACGCATGAGGTCATCGATAATATCAATACTTGCGGTCGCAATGTTTGACTTTAGAATAGGATGAACAATTTCAGCAATGTTGGTTAGCCTTCCATTCGCATTGGCTGAAACCTGGCTAACATAAGAAATATTGATCACTTCTAAAGACGTTACTGTCGGGAAGTTAATGGTAATATTTTGACCATTATCGCTGATAGAAACATCGTTGTAAGTTTCATTGTTTACCTTAAGAGAGCCTTCAACATAGCGAAGACCCGTCGGTAATGTATCGACTAATTGTAGATTAGTGATATCCGATTCAATATTAGTCATTTTTATGTCGAAAGGAACAAAGTCCCCCGTGCTGGCAGACGTTTTTATACTGCTTTTATCCAATAAAATTCGATCGGATAGAGGGTCTAAAGGAATGTCGGCACTCAATAATAAGTTTTGGCTTGACCCGATTAATCCTCTTGAAACGTCATTTAAGCGATAGGGTGCTGTTGGCAATGATTGTATTACTTGATCACTGGTCTCAGAAGGAAAGCGAAATGCAAAGGCATTATTTATTTCAACACGGTAGTTGCCATTATTAACATAAGGAAAACGATAGCCACCTGTCGGGAAATTATAAGTTTTACCACTGCCATCTTGAACACTTCCTCCTGAGAAAATTTCGGCTGGAAAATCACTAATACCATCGTCACCAAAAACCCGTGCTAGAAGGCCGGTATTATTGTCGATTAAACGAATTGTTACACCATCAATTAATTCACCAGTATAAGCGTTAAATACTTTGCTATAAGGATCAAAGCGTAAAGATTGACTTGCTGAATCTTCAGTATCTTGTTCGTCTTGGTAGGTAACAGATACGATACTTTCAGATGTTAACGATAGGGCACAATCATTAATGGAAGCGGTATCATTTGCTGTTGTTTGAATGATGCCAATGAACTCGCCACTATTAATCATGGTCTCATGCAGGATTAATTCTTTACTGTCAGCGGGGTTGGTCGAATTGATAATGACGGTAACGGTATCAATCTGCTTATTATCAATATTTTCATCTAAATCAGTGATGCGGATGATTAAAGGATTTCCCGCTTTGAATACGTCACCTTGCTGAGCAGGAATCGCCGCGGGTAAATTGAGTGCTGTACCGTTCGCATACGAAAGCTGCGCATTAATAATGCTTGAGTTGCCATTGCTGCACTCTGATTGGCTTACGTAAGGATCTTGTGGTGCGCTAGGATTTGATACCGGTCCAAAAACATCAATCGTTGATGGCGTCCCCGGCGCTGTTGGACCTTGATCGTTTGAGAACTCAACTGTAAAAGGTGAATTATCAGATTTAGAAAATAATAAGCCATTATAACGATAATTAACGGAAGCATTGCTGTCGATAATATCGCCAGCTTCTAAAGAGTAGGCTGGTAAAGCAAAAAATAAACAAAACAGAACAAACACATTCATAAGTTGTTTTATTGCGAAAGCATTAAACATCTTATGAGTGAATTCGCTTTCAATGTTTGAAAGTTTAGACGTATTTAAGGCGCACTCACGCACCCCAGAGCAAGAGCTCTGGAGAGTGTGAGTACGAAGCGTACTTAATAAAAACATTAAGGCAGCTTGACCGTGAACTTAATGATTGTTTCACCATAAGTACTTTTTTCGTTTATATCTGTTGCCGCAGGAATAGTTAAACCAGTGAAGGTTAACTTATTAACATCAATGGTTGGCACTATATTAGCGCCATCTAATGTATAAATTTCTAGATAGGCATCAGTTAAATCGAAAGCTGTAGGCACTTCATCCGTTAGATCAACGCCGGTAGCTTCAATTAAACCAGAGTTGGTGATTGTTAACGTATATTCAACAATCGCACCAGGAATAGCTTTAGGATTTGTAGTAAGGTTGATTGGATCAGATAAAATTGCAACGCCTTTAACAAGTGCAATATCAGACGCTGATACAATGAAAGCTTGGTCGCTTGTTAATGTAACAGACGTATCATCTAATAAACCTGCAATACTAATTGTTTGTATTACATCCTCATCCCATGCTTCAGTCGATGCTGTAGCAACAATCGGATCACCAATCGTTACACCCGCCGCACCAATTTCAGTATTGGTAGCAGGTTCAACGGCCACTAATACTAATGACGTCGTGATATCAGAACCACTTTCTGCATTATCAGGCACTGTGATCTCAACCGTAATTTCAACTAAATCTGAGTCGCCAGCCAAATCTCCTTCACCTAATGGAATGATTAAGTCTGAAGAACCCGCTAGAGTTCCACTTGTGACAGTCGTCGTAATACTACCAATAGTATAAGAGTACTCAGTGCCTTCAGCTGGAATAGGTAATTCAAAACTAATGGGGGCGTTACTGTCATTCTGTAGTGTATAGATTGTTGTTGCCGTGTCGCCTGCATTAACAATAACAGGCTCTGCACCTGTATGGTTATCTGTAACCGAGAAAATTACTTTTCTGTCTACTTTAAACTCTACGGTATTACTCGTTTCGGCTATATCGGTACCATTTACAGAGTACGATAAAGAAGCTGTATTGCTAACGCCCGTACCGAATAAAGTATCCGTTGCTGTGAGGTCATAATCCGCAGCAAAGGCGGGTAATGTCATTGCTGAACTGGCAGCAATCAACGCGAAGGTTTTTAGTTTCATAGTTGTTTCCTTTTCTTTTTAAGTTTAATTATTTAATTTTTACAATGTACTGAACGGTTGATGAAGCACCCGCCGTCAATGGTTTGTCTAGTATCCAGCGAACTTGTGTGTAATCGGCTGCTTCTGCTTGCACACGCTGGCCATCTTTTTCCATGAAAAGTTGACTAGGAAGCGCGAAGGTTTTTCCGTTATTTACAGAAAATTCAATCGTGGTATTAAGTCCTTTAGCAGAATTTTGAACATAAATTGTATGCTCAGGAATTGGGTTCACGATAATGATATCGGCTGCAGGTTCGTCTCCATTATTTTTAAAATTAATTTGATAGCCGACTTTTTCGCCAGGTAGTATCTTATCGGGTGCTCGCCACTGCTCGGTTTGACTTCCATCTTCAGCTGTGGCTATTACCACTTCAAATACATTGTTTTTCAACGTGACTTCTGCATTAGCAGTTGAGCTAAGTATTAAACTTGAGCAAGTTATGCCGAAGATAATTAGTATTTTTTTAATCATAAATAGTTCCTTAAAATAGATTATTCAGCATCAATAATTGCGGTTAAAACGATGGCATAATCTCCGTCGGCTTGATCGCCAAAATTGACTGTAATATCGCCTGTACCTTTGTCTGTAGGCTCACTAAATTTACCTGCTATAGGTCGGGTGAAAGAACTAAAGTCTGTCGTCGCAATGTCAATGATTCCGCCGTCTTCAGATTTAATTTTTACCGAACTACCTAGGTAGGTCATGTTTTCAGGAACAGTATCAACGATTGTTAACTCTGCTGCTGTACCATTTTTCACTGTGACTACGACTAAATAAGTCACTTCAGCACCTGGAATAAATGCGCTAGTATTAGTGGAATCACCTGCTGAGTTAGTTACTATTCCATTGGCAATATCACCGACGATCACTTTATTGATACTGACTTGTAAGCTATTAATATCGATATCGACAATGAAGGTTGCGTTAGCTTCGGCTTGACCTTGAATAACGATGGCATCAATGACTTGATTATTACTTCCAACAGTACCTTGGTCGTTTAATACATCACCCAAAATCGCGCTACTTGCACCGGGTGTTGTAGAGGACACTGTTAGGTTAATAATGGCAGTTTCAGCATTGGTGGCTGTCTCAGGAATATCATAAGTTACATAAACCGTTAGCACTTCGTCTTTGGCTAATAAAATCTCTTCGCCTGCTGTGTAACGTTTGTCGGAAGCATCCAGTTTGTCGGTATCACTTGTGGCGTTGGAACGCTGATAATAAATATTCTTTCCTGTTGGAGTGAAATCCGAACTGGAGGAATGAATTGCCGAAAGTGTAATCGATTCGCTAGCATTACCTAAATTAGAAACTGTATAGCTATTAATTACTGCACCCATATCGCCAGCATTAATAGTGGTACTTGAAGAAGGAGCGGTATTATTAATATTAATGATTTCATCAACATTAAAAGAAGCTTGCGCAGTAACCGGGTCTGCTTCTACTCCATTAGCTCGTTTGAAACTTACACTAGCGGTATTGGTGATCTCGGTACCCGCTTCGGTTCCCACAGCAAAAACATTACTGCTGAGTAATACTCCACCTAAAATGGCAGATGACGCTAGAAGCTTAGAAAATTGTTTCTTTTTCATATTTTCTTTCCTTTATTTCAGTTTTAGCTATTGAAGCCGAACTCGAAATTTAATTGTGAATTGGGTTGGGCTTTCTCCAGCAACAGGTGCTTGAAAAATACCCTTTGGATTTATTCTAAAATGGGTAATGTTTTTGTCTATGCCGTCGCTGTCTGCTACAGGGCTATAGTCAAAGTTTGAACCATTAGTATTCGAAAACTCTATATCATCAGTCGTGCTAGCGAGACTGTTGAAGTTATAGTTAAGGCCGCTCGGTGAGGCATTTGATTGTTGACTAATGGGACCAGTGCCAGCAATACCATCAAAATCACTGACAGTAAGAAATGTGTGAGTTGGCACAACATCACTAATCCAAATTGAATTATTTTGTGCAATACCAGGGCCTGTATTAATTGCTGTGACTGTGTACGTTAAAATGGCACCAGGTAGTGCTTTAGAAAAATTATTATTTGAATTTTCACCATGCACAGGATCTGAAAAAACGTCTACCGTTTTGGTAATTGTAATGTTCGGAAGAAGTGCCGTTATTTTAAGTATTGAGTCACTGGTATGGTTGATTTCATTTTCAACACCTTCGAATGCGGTAACCGAAATTTTCCAATCACCAAGAGTTGCATCAGCAGGAAGGTTGTAGCTGAATTGAAATGTCTTTTTTGCATTTGACGAATCGGAAAGAACGCTCATTGCTTGTTGGACAATGACCTCATCACCTTGAGAATCTTTAATGGAAATATTAGCAGCACGGATATCAAAAGAACCAAAAGGGTCACTTACTTCTGCCTGAATAATTATGTCGTCAGAAGGTGAGGCTTCCGTTATTTTCTGTGTGTCTTTGATGATAGAGATTTGATCAACATTAATAACCGTTGCTGCAGGCAGGCTCACTAAACTATAAGGTGATACGCTGTCAGAAGCGTTGGGATTTGGATCAATAGAATAAATGCGTAAGCTGTCTTGACTGTATCGAGAGTCGTTCATTACCTGTAGCGATAAAGTATCACCTACCGCAATTATAGGCGTTCTTGAAAGTGGTATTTCAAATTCAAATAAAGCAACATTATTCTCTGTAATTCCTGACGATGGAATGCTTATTCTGCGTTCGATACTCCCTAAGTTTTGATTATTATTGAGTATTAAACTTACAGTTACAGTATGTCTCCAGGAACCGTATGTATCATCATTTTGTAAGAATAAATAGGCGCTGACTGTAGAGTCAGAAAATTGAAACTCTTGCTGAAAAGCTGGATTTATTACATAAGTCTTTTTGGCCAAGTCGGCTAAAGTATTAAAAGCAGGAGAGGTTGGTTGAATACGGCTTAAGTTTGATGTTTGGCGCAAGTAAAGAGGTTTGTTTCCCGATGCTGGATTGGCAGGTTTCGAGATATAAATGGTAGCTGAGTCAATATTAATATCGGCTACGCCTGTGCTGCTGATTATTGCCGTATTGGTAATCGCAGTATTCGTCGGAGTAGAAGAACTGATTGTTGCATCTATAATTATCGAGGCAGTTGTATTGGCTGCTATTGCAATATTAGATATCGATACTAAACCAGCAGAATTATTACCTGCCGGAGATGGCTGGCTATTATTGTTGGCCCCGGTCGGTATGCTGATAACGTTAAAAGATGAAATATTACTCGGTAAATTATCCTTAAGAGTTATCCCTGATATGGATACTCCATTAGTCTCAATCAGATCAATTGTATATCGTAATGTATCTCCGGCTTGTACATTGCCGCCATTGAGATCAATAACCGTTTTTTTAGAATTTGAAAGGTCTGCTGAAATCACATTATAAGTTTGCGAATGGGTATTGTTCGATAAAATATTATCGAATTTAATACCGGTAACTGTTGCAGAGAGGCTAACACTATTCGCCGTCGCATTCGCAGCGGTGAACGTAATCGAGAGTGAGCTGGCAGAAGCATTTTTTGCAATGGTATTTAAATAATTACACGTAATTTCTCTAGCAGCTTCAGAACAATTCCACTGATTTCCTGCAACACTATTGAAGCTTAACCCTTCAGGTAAGGGGAGAGTCACTTGAGTATTGCTAGACGCTATATTAGGACCCTTATTTGTAACGGTAAAATTAATGGTATTTGGGCCGCCACGAACAATATTTGTTAACCCAGACTGCTGAATGGATAAATCTGCCACAGGCTCATTAGGAACACTGATAAATTCTGCCGTTAGAAAAACGGCGTCTTGTCCGGAAGAATACCTTGTATGAACACTGGTATCTCCAGCACGTAATAGATTACCAATTTGATATTCGTCGATATCTACACCGCTAGTTGCCGTACCTACAACGTTCGAAAATCCATTGAATTGATTGTTTGAAGGATTATTCCCATCCGTTAGATTGATGTTTTCAAATTGTAATGACTCTGAGAAATTGTTACGCGACTGTGAGTTATTGGCATCACCTTCCCAAGTGATATGGGCATGCTTACCTTTCTTACCCGCAGGGTCATCGGCGATAATGAAATTATTAGGAATTAAGACGAATTGGCTTCCCCAAAAGTTTTTAAAGCCATCGAAGACATTAACAACTCTTAAGGGCTCAGCAGAATGTTCAAAGATAATGCCTAACGCCCAGCCAGCGTATGCACCTTCAGTTCGACAATACGTATTTGTACCGTTAAACGTAAGCCCTGAAACACGGTAGCTTGTTGAGGTGTTTGAAACCAGAGAGGTAACATCCGCTTTTTCACTGAAATAAGCGCGTCCATCAAACGTTTCAGTGTAACTCCATTGTGATGTGACGGTTTGCCCATTGAGGCTTACTTGGTTATCTGATGTGCCTGACCCAGACCAATATAAATAGGCTGCTTTGATCGTTGCGTTGCTTGGTAGGGAGATGCTACCAAAAGATTGTCCCCCTGAAATTGGAAGGCAGGTATTGCTCGCATCTCGTAAAGTATTTCCAGTTAACTCAAAAGAAATATTACCCGCAAAGCTGTGGCGTAAAATGACGTTTTCGGCATGAGCTGAAAAATTGATTACGAAAATAGCTATAAAACCAGCGATCAAGTGTTTACCAAATAACTCAAGACAATAGAAAACATTCATACAATGAGTGTATAAATTGATTCTCCGACTGAAGTTAAAGTGGTTTATTGGCACGTTTGTCTCTAAATGACTAGGTTATATGTATTAGATTCTATGGACTCTCCTTATTTACGTCAATTTAGCGACTGTTGAAATGGCGTGATCTACAGAGGCTGCAACCCTTTAAATTTATTGATGTTTTACGTTTGGCGCTTGTAAAAGAAGAGATGAATGGAATATGGAACTAATACTTTAGGCATAGGTGACACAAACTGCTTAAACAGCAAATTTTTAGGTCGATAAGCGACAAATATTGTCAGTCAGCAGTAAAATGTATTTATATGTAAAAAATTGTTAATAAGGTAAAAAAACTTATATAAAACACTTATTTTGTAACATTAGTGCTATTGCTCTAGAGTATTCGTCAAAAAAAGTCATAAGGATGAAGGTTTCTATTTAGTGTTTTCTAGCACATTCACTTGCTGTACAGTTAAACGATAACAAATATAAAAATAAATTCGGGTTAATTCCCCTAATAGGAATGCTTATGTCAGATATTAAACGCTATCCAGTTAAAGAAAATATTGGTTTAACCACGTTGGTTAATAATGATCAGTATGAAGCTATGTATAAACGCTCGATTGACGACTCAGAAGGCTTTTGGGCAGAGCAGGGCAAACGCATTGATTGGATTGAACCGTTTACTCAAGTGCGCGATATTTCTTTTGATGAGCATAAGGTAAATATTAACTGGTATAAAGACGGCACTTTAAATGCCTCGGCTAACTGTTTAGATCGACACTTGGCGACTCGTGGTGATCAAACGGCGATTATTTGGGAAGGCGATGAGCCAACGGATGATCGCCATATTAGCTATAAAGAGTTGCACGGTGAAGTGTGTCAATTTGCTAATGCGTTAAAAACACAAGGTGTGCGCAAAGGTGATGTGGTATGTATCTACATGCCTATGGTGCCACAAGCGGTTGTTGCTATGTTAGCGTGCGCGCGCATTGGCGCTATTCATTCTGTTGTGTTTGGTGGCTTCTCTCCCGATGCTCTAGCGGGGCGTATTGATGATAGCCAAGTGAAGGTGGTGATTACTGCCGATGAAGGGGTTCGTGGTGGTAAAACCGTCCCGCTTAAAGAGAATGTTGATGAGGCATTAACGCACCCAAGTGTTAATACCGTCGAAAAAGTCATTGTGGTAAAGCGTACAGGCGCCAATATAGATTGGCATAGAAGCCGCGATATTTGGTACCACGATGCGATTGCAAAAGAATCTAAACATTGCCAGCCAGCGGAAATGCGTGCCGAAGATCCTTTGTTTATTCTGTATACCTCAGGTTCTACAGGAAAACCAAAAGGCGTGGTTCACACGACTGGCGGCTACATGGTTTATGCCTCGTTAACTCACGAATATGTCTTTGATTATCAAGAGGGTGAGGTGTATTGGTGTACGGCGGATGTGGGTTGGATTACTGGCCATACCTATTTGGTGTATGGACCTCTAGCAAATGGGGCAACGTCATTAATGTGCGAAGGCCTGCCTAACTATCCTAATATTAATCGCGTATCACAAGTCGTTGATAAGCATGGGGTGAATATCCTTTATACCGCCCCTACCGCGATTCGCGCGCTCATGGCCGAAGGTGATGCGGCGGTGACGGAAACCAAGCGTCATTCTTTAAGAGTTCTTGGCACCGTGGGTGAGCCGATTAATCCTGAGGCGTGGGAATGGTATTACCGCACGATTGGTGAGGAAAGGTGTCCGATTGTGGATACTTGGTGGCAAACGGAGACCGGTGGCATCATGATTACGCCACTTCCGGGTGCTACAACATTAAAGCCAGGCTCCGCGACGCGCCCATTCTTTGGTGTTCAACCTGCTTTAGTTGATGCTGAGGGTAATATAGTAGAAGGCGTGGGCGAAGGTAATTTGGTGATACTCGATAGTTGGCCTGGGCAATCACGCACGCTTTATGGCGACCATGAGCGCTTTATGCAAACCTATTTTTCCACGTATGCGGGTATGTATTTCACCGGTGATGGTGCCCGTCGTGATGAAGACGGCTATTACTGGATTACTGGGCGTGTTGACGATGTGCTGAATGTTTCAGGGCATCGTATGGGGACCGCCGAAATAGAAAGTGCTTTGGTAGCGCATCCTAAAGTTGCAGAAGCAGCGGTAGTGGGTTACCCACATGATATTAAGGGTCAAGGCATTTATGTGTATGTGACGTTAAATAAAGGCGAACTAAGTGCTGATAAAGAGGTGAATGATGCGCTGGTATTAGAACTGAAAAAGTGGGTGCGTCAAGATATAGGTCCTATCGCTACTCCTGATTTAATTCAGTTAACATCAGGTCTGCCGAAAACTCGTTCAGGTAAAATAATGCGTCGTATTTTACGTAAAATTGCTGAAAATGAATGTGGTGCATTAGGTGATACTTCCACCTTGGCAGATCCTGCGGTGGTTGATGAATTAATCGAGCAGCGAGTGAATCGTTAAGCCTGAGTAGCTTAAATACATAGTGTGCTTTCAAAACAGGACGTTATAGGAATAGCATTATGACGTTAGAGCGGCCTGATGATCGGCTGCTCTACTTTCGTTTATTTCTTTTCTGCCTCTTCTTATTATCGTTAATCCACCAGTTCAATGTCTAAACCTATCAACAAGTTAAGTGCTTGATCACGGCTGAATTTACCTTGCTTAATGTTGTTCGAATGAATGTCTATATTGTAGTTGCTTGCTTCGGTGAAATCAGTTTCAACCAGCTGCGTACGATTAAATAAACTGTAGCTAAAATCACTGCCGCTAAAGTTACTTTGGCTGAAATTTCCTTCACGAAAATCTACGTCTTGTATTTTGCAGCTTTCAAGTTGAAGTTCAGTTAGATTCAAGCTATGAAAAGATGAATCATTCAAAATGCAATGAGTAAATTTGAGAGGTGAGGCTAAGGCTAAATTTGGCCAGTGAGCGCGTGTCCAATCGATACCTAGCATTTTGCAATGCTCAAAAAACACCTCATTAAAACGACTATAACCAATTTTAATATTACTTAAATTACACTGAAAAAAGTGGCATTCAATGAATTTGCAATGCTTAAATTGAGTGCCAGAAAAATCGCAATTTTTAAATGTGCAGTTATCAAACTCTACTTCATCTAGTTCTTCTTTCGTGAATTGAATACCACTAAAGTTTTGGTTGTAGTGTTCGCTAATCCTTGGGTCAATCATGAGTGTTTTTTTCCTTTCTGGAATATTAGGTCGTTAACATTAAACCCAGCATACCAAGAGTAAACCCAAGCACAGCCCCCATTGGTGGTGCCCAGTGTTTTTCTAATTTAACTTGAGGCGCCAAATCTTGGAATATGGAGTAGAGAATGCCGCCAGAAGCAAATAGCATGATGGCAGAAATTATTTCTGGAGAATCTGATAGCCACAAATAGCCAGAAACGCCTGCTATGGGGCCGAGTGTCGCCATTAGAAAAAACATAATGATAATCTTTTTAGGCTTGTAAACTGAGGAGGTTTTTAATTCAGAGTAGGCACTAAATCCTTCGGGTAAATTTTGCAAAGCAATTAACGCGGCCAGTAAAAATGCATTATTACTCCCGGTTGCGAATGCTGCTCCTAATGCGATTGATTCAGGAATGAAGTCCGACAGCATTGCGGCTAGTTGACTGGCGGGGGTATCTATTTTCTTGAGGTAAATATCAAGATACATAAAGCTAAGCCCGCCTAGTATAAACCAAGCGCAAGCTGCTAATGGATTCAGATTTGCGATCCCTTCAGGCACTAACACTAAGGCAACTGCTGATAGTAAAGCACCTCCGCCAATGGCCATTACACCGTGTTTAAGTTCTTGCTCAAGCCACACACTTTTAACTTTTTCAAAATGAGCAAGCAGTGCGCCTAGTGGCATGGCTAGACCGACCAGCAGTGTTGATACTATGACAGTGAGCAACAGGGGCATTCTTTTTTCCTTGTTTTAAGTGCCGAATACAGATATTAATCTCGGCACCTTAAAGTATTAAAATTAGATGGTAATAGCTGATAAATAATTCTGGCTAAGGTCAATAAACTTAATAAATACTTCATCAGTGTTAAGTACATTTGATTATTAAATCTATTGCGGGCTTTAGAGCCTATATATGAACCCAGAATAGCGCCAAGGCTTATAAATACAAGGGTTAAAAAGCACTCGCCAAATTGAAAGCCCATTCAGCCAAGTGCCACTATTTTTTCAATGTGGCTAATGCTCATTAAAATTGCACCTGTAGCAATAAATTGATCCTTATTCTGGGGTTTCTTAAGTAAAACGTTGTGTTAATGGATCTGCCGTACCGACAATTAAATTTAATCCTGTTTGTAGTGCACAAATAATGTAAAAACTTTCGAATCGCTGCTTATATTAAAAAGTAAGGTAGTAAAAAGCTTGCCATGATAGCGATTAATAATATGTATCCACCAAAACCTAACATAGCCGCAATGGCTGACGTTATTGTGGCAAGCATTGTTAATACTATTTCAGTTGAATAGGGGGTTATAACTGAGCGAGAATGTTGTGCAGCTAATCTAAAACGGAATATTAGATTATTCCATTTTAGATTAGCTAGAAATGATTGGCGTTTAGCGTTCTAAAAGCTGTCTAAGTTTTAGGCGTTTTTATTTTAGCTGATGCTCTTCGCCCTTGTAATACGCTTCAACTTTAGGATTCATTACTTTGAACCAAAGTGGCGGAAATAATGCCAATACAACCATGGTTGCATAGCCGCTAGGGAGTTGTGGGCTCACTTCGTGGTGACGCAGAACTTGGTAACGACGCTTAGGATTGGCGTGATGATCAGAATGACGCTGCAACTGAAAAAGGAATAAATTGGTGAGTAGGTAGTTACTATTCCAAGAATGTTCAACATTAGTGCGCTCATAGCGGCCGTTTTCTAATTTTCTACGATGCAAACCGTAGTGTTCAATGTAGTTGATAACTTCTAATAGAGAGAAAGCAACGAAGCTTTGTGCAAAGAAGTAGGCAACACCGGTCCAGCCCCAAAGTGCTCCACAAATCCCTGCAAATATAAAGCTAATGCCATACCACCAGATTAATTCATTACTGAAGCTAAATAGACTTTTCCCTTTGCGCTTTAATTTCTTTGCTTCTAATGTCCAAGCATTCAAAAAATTATGAAGATATGCATGCGGTAAAAAGGCATACAAGCTTTGACCGTAGCGTGACGATGATGCATCTTCAGGTGTGGAAACGTGAACGTGGTGACCACGAACGTGTTCAACTTTAAACCCTCCGTAAGTGACGCATGCGAACAATAATCCACCGGCCCACTGTTCAATAAGCGGATCTTTGTGAATTAACTCATGTCCGACGTTAATGGCTACAATGGCGCCGACGGTTCCTACTGAAAGAACCCAGCCTAACTGACCAATCCAGGTCAATTCTGTCGACATCAAAATGTGTCCACCATAGATAATCGTAGCAACTTGCATGGGTAAGCAGAGCAGTGTAAGTATGCGATAAAAAACTTCTTTAGACAGCTCAGGCACCTGAGTTTCTTCGTTTGGATTAACAGGATCTTGGCCAATAATGTGATCAAAAATAGGCACTAACACAAAGACAAACAGTAGAGTCGTGAAAGCAAATAAGTCTTTATAGCCGTATTCATTGCCGAGCCAAACGGAGGCTAGAAGGATGAGTGATGGCATTGTCACCAGTAAATAGGCGTATTTTTTCACCTTAATGATGAAATCAAGGTCATTGGTGCGTGCGTGCATGGATGAAATCATGCTTTTCTCCTTTGGATGGTATTCCAATTATTGTTATTTTGTAAGATTGTAGGACAATGATGAATCTAGAATAATAACTTTGCAAGTACTGACTGTGAAATAATCAATATTTGCTAAATGTGATGAGTGTTTAGGGCTTAATCTTAGAAGCTTTAGTTCTTAACGAAAAATAGTGTAAAAGGGCCTGATATAAGGCTTTCGGCGCTAAGTGGCTGTGGTAGACTTAGGTTTTTTCATATAGATGTAGGGTAAGTAGTTAATAAAATGAGTTTTAATGCGCCTAAAAGCATGGCTGAGCAAATTGCTCAACACCTCGCAAATCAAATAATTTCTGGTCAACGAGTTGAACATGAGCGTATTCAAGAGCTAAAAGTGGTCGACGAACTTGATGTTAGTCGTGGGTCTGTGCGTGAAGCGCTACTTCTGATGGAAAGACGACACCTTGTCGATATTGTGCCGAGACGCGGTGCGATGGTCGCAGAAATTAGTGCTGACTCGGTTGAAAACTTATTTGATGTATTTGGGGTTTTGGTGACGCGTCTGGCAGTATTGGTTGCTCAGCGCTGGCAAAATAATGAATTAGATTCTCTCATTCAACATCTCGTATTATTACAGAGCATAGCCGAACAAAAAGACCGAGAAGAATTTATGGCCCAGGTATTCAGGCTGTTAACGATGGCATACCCATTAGCGCGCAATGAGTATTTGCACGAAGTGCTCGTGAATATGCAACCTGCGGTACATCGGTGTTATGCCTTGGCTCAGCGATACAAGCCTAATGACGGACAAGCCGCCTTAGTGTTCTTTTCTGCACTAATGACGGGGGTTACTAAACGTGAAGTTGAATTACTTCCTGGGGCTGTAAAACAATATTTTGATCACCAGCTCGCACTGGTATTGGCTGCGATTGAGGCTAACAAATGCGATAAGATAAACGTTAAAAATAAGTAGATCGGAATTTATCGTACTATTCGATGAAGAGCCTGATACGAAAATCGAATAAAAGATAATTAATTAGGAAAGACAGGTTATGCGCCTAAAGGCCATCAAACTGGCAGGATTTAAATCATTTGTAGACCCAACTTATATACCGTTTCCAACTAATATGACGGGTATTCTTGGACCAAATGGTTGTGGAAAATCAAATACTATTGATGCAGTACGTTGGGTTATGGGTGAAAGCTCAGCGAAAAATCTGCGTGGTGAATCGATGACAGACGTTATTTTTAACGGTTCGGCTCAGCGTAAACCCGTGGGTAAAGCCAGTGTTGATCTTATCTTTGATAATAGCGACGGCACCTTGCGTGGTGAATACGCGGCTTTTTCTGAAGTAGCACTGCGTCGCCAAGTCACTCGCGAAGGACAATCTACCTACTACCTCAATGGCACTAAATGTCGTCGTAAAGATATTACCGATATTTTCTTAGGTACAGGGTTGGGCGCTCGCTCTTATTCTATTATTGAGCAAGGCATGATCTCGCGCTTGATTGAATCGAAGCCAGAAGAGCTGCGAGTATTCATTGAAGAAGCCGCCGGTATATCAAAATACAAAGAGCGTCGTCGTGAAACTGAAAATCGTATGCGCCGTACTAATGAAAACTTAGAGCGCCTGCAAGATATCCGCGATGAAATGGAACGTCAGCTAGCGCATCTTCATCGACAAGCTCAAGCGGCAGAAAAATACAAAGAATATAAATTTGAAGAGCGCCTTAAAAAAGGGCAATTACAAGCGCTAAAGTGGAAAGTGCTTGATGTGGATTATCGTAAGCGTGAGCTGGAAATCTCCGAGCTTGATATGCAGTTCGAAGCCAAAATGGCACAGCAAACGTCGGCAGATACTGCGATTGAAGAACGTCGTGAAAGCCATCACGAACGCACCGAAGTGTTTAATAAGGCCCAGGGCAAGTATTACGAAGTTGGTTCTCAGATTGCTCGTCAAGAACAAAAACTTGAACACCAAGCGCAAATGAGTTTGCAGCTTTCTCAAGACCTTGCTGAAACTGAAAAAGGTATTTTAGAAACCCAGCGTGCGCTAGAAGAAGATCAGCTTAAACTGGAAGACGTGAACGAAGAGCTGATGATGCTTGAGCCTGAACTAGAAGTTTTAGTCGCCGGTGAAGAAGAAGCGGGTGAAGAATTAATTCTTGCCGAAGAATCCATGCAGGCTTGGCAACGCAGCTGGGATGAATTCACTCAAAAAGCCAGTGCACCTGCAAGGCAAGCCGAAGTCGCGCAAAGTCGCATTCAAAATTTAGAGCAGCAGTTAACGCGCCTGCAGCAACGTATTGAGCGTTTAGATGAAGAAAAACGCCAACTTATTTCGAACCCAGAAGCCGAAGAAATCTTATTCTTGCAAGAGCAAATTTCAGAACATGAAATGCAGCTTGAAGAACAGCAAGAATCGGGTGATAGCTTTGGTGAACAGATTAATGTTCAGCGAGAAGGCATTGAAGGTCTTCGTCGTAAACTTGATGAAGGTCGCAGCGAATTACAACAAGTTCAGGGTCGTAAAGCGTCCTTAGAAGCATTGCAACAAGCAGCAAAAGGCGAAGGTAATACGGCGGTAAGTCATTGGTTAGAAAGCCATCAACTATCTCGTAAAGCCCGCTTGTCAGAAAAGATTCACGTTGAAAGCGGTTGGGAAAAAGCCGTTGAGATGGTGATGGGTAATTATTTGCAAGCCGTTATTATCGATGATCTTGATCCGGTTCAGCATTGGGTTGATGGCTTAAAAGATGGCGAAATCATTTTATGGTCAGGAACGGTAGGAAATACGCCTGCTGCAGGCAGTCATCTATTGTCTGCAAAAGTCAGTGGTGATGAAAACGTCAGTTCATTATTAGCGCACGTACAAATCGCTGACGATTTAGCGCAAGCCATGTCACGCCGCCAGCAATTGGCAGAAGACGAATCGATTATTACCCCAGAGGGTTTGTGGTTAGGAAAGTCTTGGCTACGCGTTGCAAAAGACGGTGAAGGCAATGGCGGTATTCTTGCGCGTCAGCAAGAGCTAGAAGAGCTGGAAATACGCTTTGAAGATCTAGACATCAGTGTCGAAGAGTGGGAGGTTGATCTGGATGCTGAGCAGCTAAAACTGCGTAATATAGAGCAGCAGCGTGAAGTACAGCAAAAAGAAATGGCGGCCTTTGCCCGTCAGTTAGCCGAGTATCAATCTCAGTTGTCGGGTAAGCAAGCCCGCGCTGAACAGCTAGCACTGCGCACCGATAAAATTAATAATGAGTTAGCAGAAGTTAACGAATTACAAACATTAGAGCGAGAACAGATAGCCGAGGCGCGTATTCAATGGCAAGAAGCCATGGAGAATATGGACCAAGACGCCGATGAACGGAGCCGTTTGCAAACAGAGCGTGAAAATACGACGACTCGCATTGAAAGCGCTCGTATAAGAGCCCGCCAAGAAAAAGATCAGGCGCATCAACTGCAGTTGCGTCATCAAGGATTTAGCAGTCAGCAGCAAAGTTTGTCACAAGCGGTTGAGCGTCTGCATCAACAAATGCAGCGTAACCAAGAACGTAAATCCTCTATTCAACAAAATCAAAATCGTGATCACGATTCTGATCTTGAAGAATTGAAAATGCAGTTAGAAGAGCTGCTCGAAAAACGTTTAGACGCCGAACAAATTATGAGTGATGCCCGCCGTGAGTTAGAGGCGGTGGATGCAGAATTAAGACAATTTGAAAAAGACCGTGGCATTGCAGAAAAAGCCGGTTTAGATTTACGTACCCAGTTAGAGCAGGTGCGCATGGAAACTCAGTCGTTGGAAATACGCCGTAATAGTTTAGTCGAACAGCTAGTGGAAGATGAGTTAACTCTAGAAGGGGTACTTGAAAGTTTACCGCACGATGCCGATATTCAATTATGGAGTGAGGAGCTTGAACGCATTGCTGAGCGTATTCGTCGTTTAGGGGCGATTAACTTAGCAGCCATTGATGAATACAAAATTCAATCTGAACGGAAAGTCTATCTTGATGCCCAGCATGAAGATTTAGAGAAAGCGTTAGCAACTCTTGAAAATGCTATTCATAAAATTGATCGTGAAACCAAAGCTCGTTTTAAAGAAACGTTTGATAAAGTAAATTCTGGGCTGGCTGAGCTGTTCCCTAAAGTGTTTGGCGGTGGACACGCCAGCTTAGAGCTAGTTGGTGATGATTTGTTAAATGCAGGTGTCGCGATCATGGCATCGCCGCCGGGCAAGAAGAACAGTACGATACACCTGCTATCGGGTGGTGAGAAAGCCTTAACCGCGATTGCATTGGTATTTTCAATTTTCCAATTAAATCCAGCCCCTTTCTGTATGTTGGACGAAGTTGATGCACCTTTAGACGATGCTAACGTTGGTCGTTATGCACGACTGGTAAAAGCCATGTCAGAAAAGGTACAATTTATTTATATTACCCATAATAAAATTGCGATGGAAAAAGCAGATCAGCTTATGGGCGTAACAATGCATGAGCCCGGAGTCTCGCGTTTAGTTTCCGTTGACATCGAAGAAGCTGTAAAAATGGTTGAAGCGTGATGAATATGACAAAAATAATAGAGAAAAAATGCGACAACTCTGTATTAAAAGGAAGTAGTAAGGTGAAAAAATGGAATTAAATTTACGAACAGTGCTCGTTATACTAGGAAGCATCGTTATGCTGGGTATTTTGGTGGATGGCTTTCGCCGTATGCGCCGTGCCCGTCAAGATGCATTAAGTATCGATGTTAAAGGAGATTTCAAATTTCCAGAAGAGAATTTCTCTGCTGAATTGCCTAATGGCGGTGCACGAGTTATTGGCGAAGTGAATGCGGAAGAGTTGTTGCAATATACAAAAAACTTTCGTGATCAACTTGATGGTTTGCCTGTGATATCAGCACTGGATACCCTAGAAGATGAAGCTGAGCAGATACTTGATGACGACATTAAAGACAGCATGCTGGAAGAGCGAATATATGCTGGAGAGCCTGATTTTCAGCATGATAGCTACGCACATAATAAACCAGAAGTGCTCGCTGAAACCGCCGGTTTAGAAATACATAGTAAGGTTGATGACGGTATAGATGTTAAGCAGGAATCTAAAATACAACTTGAAAAAGAGTTAGTTGAAGACGTTCCTGAAAGAAAAGTACCGAAGGCAAAACCCCTCAACTTGGATGAACATGTTCCTTTATTGATGGATGTAGAGGAGTTGGGGGATGATGTAGCCGCTCATGAAGAACCTTTAGAGCGCGCGCGTATTGAGGCATTGGATACGGCTATTGAAAAGAACGTCGTTACTGAAAATGTAAGTCTTGAAGGCCACGTTACAGAGCATGTTGAACTCACGATAGATGATGTTCATGGAATTCAAGCTTCAGTTGCCGACATGGCTGATTTGCTATTGGTAGAAAACACGGTTTCAGAAGACGATTCAGAAAACAGTCAATCAGAAATCAGTGCTGAAAAAAACTATGCTTCAGAAAATAGCATTCCGGAAGCTGCAGAATTAGAAATCCCTGAGGAAGAGGCATACAGCAGTCGTCAGCAAGCGGAAGATATGGCAACACAGGCCGCATATGCGCCGGTTAAAAAACCGGGTATCAATGCCGAAATTTTAAGTAATCGCCCTGTGCCGGGCTTAATGCTGGTAACGCATGTAACGCCTCATGATAAAGAAGGTTTTTGTGGAGAAGACATACTCTATTTAGTGAATAGCTGTGATTTACGTCACGGTGAAAAAGGCATTTTCCATCGCTTTGAAGAAGAAGGTGGGGAAGGTTGCATTGAGTTCTCAATGGCCAATTCGTTTAATCCAGGCACCTTCGATCCGGAGACTTTATTGCATGAGCGTATTTATGGGGTGAGTTTATTCATGAGCTTACCAGGCCCTGTAAAAGCGATGAATGCGTTTGAGTCGATGACAGAAATGGCGTCGGTTATTGCCCGTAATTTAGGCGGTGATGTGCATGATGAAACGCACAGCATTATGGCCTTGCAAACGATTGAGCATAATCGTCAGCTGGTCCGAGACTTTGTACGTAAACAAAAGCTTACGGGTAAAAAATAGTACAACGAAACAGAATCAAAGATAGCGGTACTTAACAAGATAACTGTATTTAAATAGTATTATTCAATATAACAGCCTACGCAGTATAAAGATTTATGACGATTACCGCTGAAGTAACAAAGCGTATTCAACAGCTAAGAAAGCAACTCAATACTTATAGTCATCAATATTACGTATTGGATGAACCTTCTGTTCCTGATGTTGAATATGATCGTTTATACCGAGAGCTGGAAGCCATTGAAGGTGAATATCCTGAAAGTATTAGCGCAGATTCGCCGACACAAAAAGTAGGCGCCCCTCCGTTAGCCAGTTTTTCGCAAGTTACTCATGAGCGCCCAATGCTGTCTCTTGATAATGCGATGAATGAAAATGAGTTGATCGATTTTGAGCGCAAGGTAAAAGATCGCCTAAAAGGTAATTTAGATCGAGCAGCTGTATTAGAGTATGCCTGCGAGCCGAAACTGGATGGTCTGGCCGTAAGCATTCTTTATGAAGGCGGTCAGCTGGTCCAAGCGGCGACTCGTGGTGATGGCTCGACAGGTGAAAACATCACTTTAAATGTACGCACCATTAACAACGTCCCTCTTTCATTACGCGGCACTGATTTTCCTCAGCGCTTAGAAGTGCGTGGTGAAATCTATATACCGAAAGCCGGTTTTGAAAAGCTCAATCAAGATGCGCGTGAGAATGAGGGCAAAGTTTTCGCTAACCCGCGCAATGCAGCTGCGGGTTCATTACGCCAATTAGATTCTCGTATCACTGCAAAACGCCCATTAGAGTTCTGTGCGTACAGTATTGGTGTGGTGTCAGAAAATTTTGTTTTACCGAATAAGCACGAAGAAATCTTACAGCGTCTGAAATACTGGGGACTTAAGATCAACAGTGATATGGCGGTGGTGCAAGGTATTCAATCCTGTGTGGAATACTTTGCTGAAATGGGTCGTAAGCGTGATGGTTTAGATTACGATATTGATGGTATCGTTTTTAAAATTAACGATCTTGATATACAAGAGCAGCTGGGTTTTGTGGCCAGAGCTCCACGTTGGGCGATAGCGGCTAAATTTCCGGCTCAAGAAGAAATGACCTTATTAGAAGGCGTTGATTTTCAAGTAGGTCGTACAGGCGCATTAACCCCCGTTGCCCGCTTAAAGCCCGTGCATGTTGCGGGTGTTATGGTGAGTAACGCCACGTTGCATAATATGGATGAGATCGCTCGCTTAGGCGTAAAAATAGGTGATACGGTTATTATTCGCCGTGCAGGAGATGTTATTCCGCAAGTGGTATCGGTGGTATTAGATCGCCGCCCTGAGGGAGTGAGCAGCCTCGCTGATATTGTTATGCCAACTCATTGCCCTGTCTGTGATTCACACGTTGAAAAAATTGCGGGTGAAGCTGTTGCGCGTTGTAGTGGTGGTTTATTTTGTGGTGCGCAGCGTAAAGAAGCAATCAAGCACTTCTCTTCTCGAAAGGCTCTCGATGTTGATGGTTTAGGAGATAAGTTGGTCGAGCAGTTGGTCGATGCAAATTTAATTACATCCTTCGATGATTTATTTCATTTAAATCTAGACGACGTTGCCAGCTTAGATCGTATGGCTAAGAAGTCGGCGCAAAATCTATTGGATTCTTTAGAGGCTGCTAAAACCACAACGTTAGGCCGCTTTCTTTATTCATTGGGTATACGCGAAGTTGGTGTGACGACTGCGCAAAATTTAGCTGATTATTTCGGTTTTTTAGAACGTATTCAGCAAGCCGATGAAGCCACACTATTAGCCGTTCCTGATGTGGGTGGAATCGTTGCTAAGCACATCTTGTCTTTCTTTGGTGAAGAACATAATCAAATAATTATTGAGCAATTGCAGAAGGTAGGTGTAAATTGGCTAGAATCTGAGCCAGTTTCTGCTGCTGAAAATGCAGCGTTACCGCTGGCGGGTAAGGTGTATGTGATTACTGGCACATTAAATGAGATGGGGCGGGATGATGCCAAGCACCATTTACAAGCCCTGGGTGGTAAAGTAACGGGCAGTGTCTCAGCGAAAACAGATTGCTTGGTGGCGGGTGAGAAAGCTGGATCAAAGTTGACCAAGGCACAAGGTTTGAATATTGATATTTTAGATGAAGCAGGCTTTATACAACTATTACGTGATTGTGGCGTGCAAGGTGTTTAATTCGTTGCTTAAAGCCATGACCTTAAGTCTGATGGTCTTTATCGCTGGCTGCACCACATCACCCCCGCAGAACGTAGATGATGTGTGTGAGATCTTTGATGAATATTATGATTGGTATAGTGCGTCCAAAGAAGTAGAAAAAAAATATGGCGTTCCCATTGGCGTAACCATGGCATTCATACATCAAGAATCAAGATTCGTTGAAGATGCACGTCCTCCAAGGGAGTGGTTTTTATGGATTTTCCCAGGTTCTAGAGCTTCCAGTGCGTACGGTTATACGCAGGCACTTGATGGCACCTGGACGGAATATCAGCGTAAGACAGATCAGTGGAGTGCGGATAGAGATGATTTTACCGATGCAGTAGACTTTGTGGGTTGGTATAACAGCAGAACAATAAAACGTACCGGTATTAAAAGACACGATGCTTATCGTCTTTACCTTGCCTACCATGACGGTGCTGGTGGATATTTAAAAGGTACGTACAAGAAAAAACCATGGCTCATGAAAGTCAGTAGAAAGGTTGATCGCAGGGCTAAAATGTATAATCGCCAGCTGGTTCAATGTCGTTCTACTCTAGACAGTGGTTGGTTGTGGCGTACATTGTTTGGCTCTAATCCATTTGACTCAATGCGCCAACAAAAATTTGCTAGATTAGCCGCAGACTCTGCGCCTTTAAATTAACAGTAGGAACATAGTGTGGCTAAACTCGATCGCTTGCTCGCCAGTAATAAAGAATGGGCAGATAAAATAAATGAGGAAAATCCTGATTTTTTTGCAAATTTAAGTAAGCAGCAAAACCCAGAATATCTTTGGATTGGTTGCTCTGATAGTCGTGTTCCTGCTAACCAGATTGTGGGTTTGATGCCGGGTGAAGTTTTTGTTCACCGCAATGTCGCGAACCAAGTTATTCATTCTGATTTGAATTGTTTATCGGCGGTACAGTTTGCCGTTGAAGTCTTAAGTGTGAAACACATTATCGTCACTGGGCACTATGGCTGTGGTGGCGTTCATGCCGCTTATGATAATTCACGCTATGGCTTGGTTGATAATTGGTTGAGTCATGTAAAAGATGTGCAATATAAACACATGGAAGAACTGTCTAAATTGAATGATGCCGATGCACGTAATCGATTATGTGAATTGAACGTGATGGAGCAGGTTAGAAATCTAGCGAGAACAACGGTTGTACGTGATGCTTGGCAAAAAGGACAAGAATTAGTTTTGCACGGTTTTGTTTATGGGCTTCACAATGGATTAATTAACGATCTGGGTATTGATATTGGCAGTACCGATGATTTAAAAGCGCAGTTTAAACAGTTTTAAAGAACACACCAGCTCTTGCTTCTGACAATAACCCCTATTAATTTAGGGGCTATTAACTTGTCTTCAAAATATAAACAATCTTAACTATTTCGCCATCAGCCGATTAATCATAAACAGCAACCAGCTGGCGGCTTAACGCTAATAGCGTTCCGTCAGAGTTATATATTTTAGCCTCTGTATGAGCATAGCCATGATGCGCTTGTTTAATTTCAGCATCATAATACAACCAATCATCGGCCAATAACGGTTGTTCTAGCAGTGATAATGGCTGCACTATTTCAATATTCCAACTGACGGTAGCACAAGGCGCAAAGCTTTTTAATTTTTGCAAAACCGTAGGCGGCCAAGCATCGATTAGCGCGATTAAGTGCGCTTCCGTAAATTCACTACCTGCTTCTTTGAATCGTACCCAGCCCGCTAGTTCATTGTGAGTACTGTTGGTAAAAGGAAATTGCCCTTTACAGTATTCAAATTCAAAATGCTGAACGAACTCAGGGGTTAACCCTTTGATGTAGCTTAGGCGTTGATGCGTTCCTAATTTTGGCAGTTCGACTGTAGGACTGCTGACCGTAATATTAGACTCACGTTCTATACCGAAACAGGCACAGATCTGAGTAACAACTCTGTCATCTTGCAGGACTTGAGCGTTAATTTGAGAGATTGATTTACCTGCAGAAAGTGGCTGTACTGCTATCGATAGTGGTATTTCAGCCCGAGCTTGACCAGTAAAATTAATGCTTAACGAACGCAGTGGACGCTGGCTATCAACTTGCTGACTGATTTTTGCTAGAGCAAGGGCTGCAGACATTCCACCAAATAGCGTTCTGCCTTGCCCCCAGCTTGTATTTACATCAAATTCACTTTCCATTCGAGCTTGTTGCAGTAATTGGTCAAAAAGCATTTTAAATACCCAGTAAAAATGAATAATAGAAATAACGTTATTATACAGGAATTTGCTTCATGCAAAGTAGAGTCCGATATATACTTCAGCTATTTTTTAATAATTGCCTAGTCTTACCTGCTTAACTATTTATTATAGTAGTTTATTCGTAGTGGATAGTAGTGAACGACTCAAGGAATGGATAAAATGTTTTCTAAGTTACGTTATATTTTTAAAATAGTATTTTTTATTATTATTGGTTTATATGCTTTTGTATGGTTATTTTCTCCGTGGGTTGCCAATCACTATTTAGGCCAATACTTAGAAACACAGGGTCTGTCGTTAGGGGATGAAACCAGTATTCGATACAATCCTTTTCGGTCAAGACTTGAAATAAATGGGCTGGAAGTCAGTAATGCCAACGCTGAGAAGGTTTCAGTGGTCTCTTTTTTTAGTGTTGAGCTCGATCTTCACCAGTTAATGTTTGACGATGTATACATTCCTCAGATCGTTATTAAGGGATTAGATTTCACTGTTAAAAAAATGGAAAATGATCTGATTGTAGGTGGAATTTCGCTGGCACAATTTAAAAATAATGCTCAGCCTGAGACCAAAAATGGTGTTGCAGAAAATAGTGAGGGCAATAATGAAGAGAATGCCATCAGCTTTTTAAATCGTCTTGTTATGCCAACTTTAGTATTAGAAGAATCACGTATCGATTTTTATAACGGTGAGCGCCAGCATCGTCTCAAGCTTAAAAGTATAAAAATTATTGATCTGTTTGCTACAACCCGAAAGCAAACCGTAGGGCTTTCTGTTATAGGCGAACTTGATAATGGGCCTATCGATATTAACATGACCGCCGATTTGGTGAATCAAGAGGGTGGCATTAATTTTGACGTTAATGTTTCTAATATTGATGTAGAAAAATTCAGTAACTTCTTGCCTAAAGATATCGATAGCCTATTGGGCATGCTTAGTTATAAAGGTAAGCACAGCCTTAAAATAGAGGGCGAGACTATTATCTTAAGCGTCGAAAATGGTCACTTTAGTAGTACGGGTATCAATCTAGCAAAAGATGATGTGCATGTTTTAATTGGGCAGCAAGAAATTAACTTAGGGGGGTTGTCCTTAATATTAGAAAAAAATAAAAAACCTAGAATAGAAGGTGAGGGATCTGCATTAATCCAGGATATTAATGTTTACAATAAAGACAATGCGATGATACTTGCGGCTATCAAACAAGTAGAGCTTGATTCGATTAAATTATTCAATGATGAGGAAGGTATACAGAAGATAAGCCTTGGTCAGATTGATCTGGTTGATAGTTTCTTTTCAGATAACACACGTGACGATATACCTGCCTTAGTTTCATTTACATTGTTAAAACTACAGAGAATAGGCTTATCTCAATACGGTGTTGAAATTGGAGATATAAGTTTAGAGGGTTTGG